>JAATFQ010000011.1 GCA_015655115.1 Sphingobacteriales bacterium | reverse complement strand
TCAGGGATCATGCTCCATAATAAATAAGTAAGCTCATCCTTAATTAAGAAAGCCGGATTATGGCTCATTGCTACCAGCTCAATAGGATGCGTATGCAATGCTGCTTTAAAGCCAGAACCAATCTCTATCTGGTAATTATGCATAGACATATGTGAAGGTAATTCAGACGTCGGAAATACCGGGTTGTCAGCAATAATTACATAGCTTTCACAGTCGTCCAGGATACGGATCACAGCACCATTCTCCATCGGCCAGCGGGCAAGGTCGCGCATCCGTTTATTTGTTCCTTTACAAAAGAAATAGCAGCCTTTAAGGTATGGAAGCACTTTGCCGATGTGCATTACTTCACTTATAGGTTTCATATTTCTGATTTCATCGTCTACCACTTCTGTGATATTGATGGTGATATTTCCTCCATTGCGCTCAGCCCAGCCTTTTTGCCAAAGATAACCTGCTACTTCAGCAACCTCATTTATCCTTTTAGCCAGTTCCGGGCGATTTTCTAATATTGATTTCATTTTTTGATATTTAATATTTTAATTCTGCTTTATTTCAACACCTGGGGCAATACAATAGAGACAATCAGGATTAACAGCCCGGTAATAAGCACCGTTATTGTCTTCTGTCCTGAGCCTTTCCATTCCTTCAGTATAACTCCCCACATATTACTGCACAATACATTGAGGGACATGAGGATACTCCACGAAAATGCCATCATCACACTGCCTGGTTCAAAGAAACTTTGCCCAATACCTAATCCGAAAAATTGAGAATACCACAGTACTCCGGCTAAAGCACAGAACAACAAATTATTAACTAAATTTGAACCTGAAATAGACGTATAATCTTTAAACGTCTTATTCTTATAGTTCTGGAATAGGCAATAACATGCATTTGTAATAAACCCGCCTATTGTAACAAGCATTATGACAGGGTTAAGTGCCATCAGACTGCTGGCACCCAATTCCAATAATCGCATTTTAATAGGTGCTCCTGCTTCCAGTCCAAGATTGAAGCAGGCACTCATTATCCCTGCTAACAGCGCGATGAGTATACCTTTTTTCAGTGCAAAATCCTTAACTGCTTTTTTCTTTTCTTCGTCAGACATGTTCTGCGATTTCAAAGCCCCGGCATAGCCGATGACAGCGATACCAGCAATGGCAATAGATACTCCAATAAGCAGAAGAAGTCCATCACCAGTAAACAAGTCTTGTCCTTTCAGTATAGCCGGAATCAACGTACCAAAGGCAGAGCATGTACCCAGGGCAAGTGACTGCCCTAAAGCAATCCCCAGAAAACGCATGCTCAAACCGAAAGTCAGTCCCCCGATACCATAAAGCGCACCAAAGGCGATAGCTTTCCAGGCACCATCACCGGCAGATGACCATACATCGTAAAGAGAAACGCCGGAAGGCAAGGCAATCAGTGCCCCCATAAGAGGGAACACTAACCAGGCAAATACACCCTGCATCAGCCAAAAGCATTCCCAGGACCAGTTCTTTACTTTATTTATTGACACATAAGAACTTGACTGACCAATACTTCCTATTAAGATTATAATTAATCCAATAATTGTATTCATCGCTTAAAATGCCTTCCTGTAAAGAACCTCAATATCCGCTATCGAAGTTGGACGCGGATTTCCTCCTGTACAAACATCATTAAAAGCAGCAACTGCCAGATCCGGGATATCCTCTTCTTTTACTCCGATCTCGCGTAATTGCTGAGGAATATTGACACTTACAGAGAGTGCTTTCACAGCATCAATAGCTGCTTTAACCCCTTCTTCAACACTCATCGATTCTGTCGCTTTTACGCCTAATGCTTTTGCTATTTCCTTAAACTTAGGGCCAGCAGGCGATTCGGCATTATATTCCAATACATATGGCAGCAATAAAGCATTAGCTACACCGTGAGGGGTATCATAAAATGCGCCCAATGGATGTGCCATTGAGTGTACGATACCTAATCCGACATTAGAGAATCCCATTCCGGCAATATATTGAGCCGAGGCCATTCCTTCACGGGCATCTTTATTGGTGGGCTCATCAACAGCTTTCTTTAAGAATTGATGGATCAGTTCCATAGATTTTAGGGAGAACATGTTCGACATGTCCCAGCCTCCCGGTGTGATGAATGATTCGATAGCATGTGTAAGCGCATCCATTCCTGTAGCTGCAGTCAATCCTTTGGGCATAGAATACATTAGCTCAGGATCGACAATAGCAACAATAGGAATATCATTAGGGTCAACACAAACCATCTTTTTCTTTAATTTCTCATCCGTGATCACATAATTTATGGTCACTTCTGCTGCAGTCCCTGCTGTTGTAGGCAAGGCAATCACAGGAATAGATTTGTTTTTGGTATCGGCAACACCTTCCAGTGATACGATATCATAAAATTCTGGATTTGCGACAACAATACCGATCCCCTTTGCGGTATCGATAGCAGATCCTCCGCCTAAGGCAAGAATGAAATCAGCTCCGGATTTTCTATAAGCATCTACCCCGTCCTGTACATTTTTTACTGTCGGATTAGCTTTTAGCTCGCTAAATATTTCATATGGGATAGCACCAGAATTGAGTACTTTTTCTATCTGCTCAGCAACGCCGAATTTAATCAGATCTTTATCTGTTACAAAAAAAGCTTTTTTGAAGTCACGTCTTTTTACTTCATTAACAATCTCAGCGCGTGAACCTGCCCCATGATAGGACGTTTCGTTAAGTATTATGCGGTTAGCCATTTTTAATTTCTTTTAGAGGTAACGTCTTTTTCATACTGTTGTACTTCTGTAATATAATCTTCACCTACAGCGATATTATTTTTCAGACAGAAGTAATCCCAGACTGCATTCCATGGCAAACCTTTAGTTTCTTCCAGCAGAGCCAGTCTTTCAAAATACTGGCCATTAGCTTCGTATTCACGAAGTTTCGCAATTGGCTCCAGCAATCCTTGCAGAAATGCTTTCTGTGTAGAACGGATACCAATTGCATAGGCACCGATACGGTTGATAGAAGCATCGAAGAAGTCTAGTCCGATATGTACTTTACTTAAAGCATCAGCGCGGATGATTTCTTTAGCTAATTCTGTGATCTCATCATTTAAGAGCACAACATGGTCAGAATCCCAGCGTACAGCACGGCTAACATGTAACATGATTTCCGGAGTGAAGAGCAGTAGCGACGAAATCTTGTCGGCCACACTTTCTGTTAAATGAAAATGGCCCATATCCAGCGTAACCATCTTTTGTTTTTTAGCTCCATATCCCAGGTAAAAATCATGTGAGCCAACTGTATAACTTTCAAGAGCGATACCGAATAACTTGGACTCTATACAGTCCTTCATATTCTTGTATTCCTGCGCATAGATTTCATCCAGCGATTTTTCCAGTAAAGAGCGGTACAGATAGCGGTTCACTGTAAGGTCTTTAGAACCATCATGTACCCACAGGTTCATAATACAAGGGTCATTTTGGAATTTACCCATTTCTTCAGAGATAGCACGGCAACGTTTTGTATGATCAATCCAGAAGTCACGGATAGATTTATCGGGATTTGCCAGGGTTAAATCACCACTTTTAGGGTGTCCAAAAGAAGTAGAGTTAAAGTCCAGCATCAGGTTCTTTTCTTTAGCCCATTGCATCCAGCCAGTAAAATGAGACGGTTCCACCTCATTACGATCCACAACCTTGTTGCCAAAGTCGCCATATATTGCATGCAGGTTCAAACGGTGGTCACCACCAACTAATGTCTGTACTTTTTCTATATCCGAACGTAGTTCGTCTATATTGCGCGCCTTTCCGGGATAGTTTCCAGTAGCCTGGATCCCGCCGCCGCCCATATTTTTAAGATTTTCAAAGCCAGTAACGTCATCTGCCTGCCAGCAATGAATAGATACCTGCACCTTTTGCAGTTTTTCCAATGTGGCTTCTACGTCAACGCCAATGGCAGCATAGCGTTCTTTCGCTATATCGTAAGATTTTTGCACTAATTCGCTCTTGTTCATAATAAGTATATTTTATAATTGGTCAATTTCAGCTGGTTGTTTTGCGGATATTAATGACAGGAATTTGTCGTACACTTTATCCCAAAGGGCTGTGTCTTCAGGATAAAATGTTTCAAGGCTTATACTGTTGGTAATAACATTGCGGATCTCCTGCAATGAATTTACCAGTCCAAGCCCTTTAGCCTGTATCATAATATTGCCTATGGCTGTAGCCTCTCCCGGACCTGCAAGTACTGGCATTCCGATTGCATTGGCTGTCATCTGGTTCAGCAATTTATTTTGCGAACCACCGCCAATTACATGCAGCTTTTCAATAGAGAATGGGGCCATTTTTTGCAGGCCATTGAGCACATGTTTATATTTAAGCGCCAGGCTTTCGAGGATACACCTGATATATTCGGCATCAGTTAAAGGCACTTTTTGATTTGTTCTTTCGCAATAACAAGCTATTGCGGCTGACATGCTTTCGGGGTTAGCGAAGCAAGCATCATCAGGATCAATTAAGGACTGGAAACAGTCTACAGAATTGCACATTTCTACGATCTCCGAATAGTTATAGGATTTACCATCGGCCTTCCATCCTTTCCGGCATTGTTCGAGCAGCCACATTCCTGTTATATTTTTCAGGAACCGTGTGGTACCGTCTACCCCTCCCTCATTGGTGAAGTTCATCTCATATGATTCTGCCGTTATGATCGGATCTTTTACCTCAATGCCCATTAGCGACCATGTACCTGAACTCAGGTAGGCAAAGTTTTCATTTTCGGCAGGGACTGCTGCAACGGCCGCTCCCGTATCATGTCCCGCAACGGCAATGACAGGTATTGGAGCTATTCCGCATTCTTTAGCAACACTGTCCAATACATAGCCGACTATTTCGCCCGGCATCACGATTGGCTGTACAATAGATGGACTTATCCCCATCGCTTCAAACAATTTAGGCTCAAAATTTTGAGTTCTCGGATTTAATAGCTGAGATGTAGAGGCAATGGTATATTCACATACTTTGTTGCCCGTTAACATGTACGACAAGGCATCCGGAATGAAAAGTATATCTGTTGCAATACTCAATGGAGAGAAGTTCTCCTGCTTAGCTGCAAACAACTGGAACAGGCTATTGAAATTCATGATTTGTATTCCTGTGAGATCGTATACTTCTTTCTTAGACAGGAGTTTAAAATACTCTTCAGGCATTCCGTTGGTATATGGGTCCCTATACGAACGGGGTTGACCTAGTATGGTACCATCTTCACCCAGGTACACAAAATCGACACCCCAGGTGTCTATTCCTATCGCGTCAACTTTTACATTTAGCGCAGCGGTTGCCTTAAGCCCATCTTTCAATGCTTCAAACAGCGCATATATATCCCAGTAATATTTATCATGTACACGGATAATTTTATTCGGGAATCGTGTCAACTCCTTTAACTCCAGTTTTCCTTCGCTTATGGTTCCTAAGATGGTACGGCCACTGGTCGCTCCTAAATCCATTGCAAAAAAATGATGCGTATGTGCTGATAAAGACATGCTAGATTAATTTGAAACAAACTTAGCAGTCGTGAAATTATTAATAGTTACATATTTGGCACAATAACTCTACTTTATGATACTAATAAAAGCATTTGAGGAAATTTTCAACAAACTGGACTTCAACACATTAATTATTGTAAATGATATATTACTATAATTTATGATTTTATACAACAAGTGCCAGTGGAGCTCTCAACTTGTTTTTATTTGCAATGACCAGATTTTTCCCTTGCGTCATTGCTCTGTATTTCATTGGGGTAACGTTCGTTCTCTTTTTAAATATAGTGCAGAAGTAATTTGGGTTGTCAAAACCGAGTTGGTAGGCTATTTCAATATTAGACAGATCAGTATCAGTCAACAATTCTTTACTTTTCTGGATCTTCATTTCAAACATATATTGCATAGGCGAGAAACCAGTATATTGCTTAAATAGTTTCCTAAACCAGGAATAACTCATATTAAGGTCATCTGCAATCTGTTCAGGACATATATTGGTATTGAGGTTCTCCAGCATAATTACTTTAGACTTATTGATCTGCTTGATCACTCTCATTTCTTCAAAAGACGACGATTTATCTGCAGTATATGCTGAGCCCAGCAAATAGTCGACTATCCCTGCTAACAGCTGCTGAAATCCTGTAGTCTGTTGCTGGGCAACAGCTATGGCATGCATGTACATATTAACAAGCTCGTTTTTTATACCTACATTTAGTATAGGCTGCTCTTTACTGAAAAAATTAGAAAGAATACGTTTATCCATATTGTTGCCATTGAACCCTATCCAGTATTCATCCCATCCTGTTGAAATATCAGGTTTATAGGAATGCCATTCTCCCGGAAAGAGAAGGAACATATCCCCTTCTGAAATAGCACGGTCTTCGGTATTTTCTGAAATAAAGCTCCCTTGTCCCCTGGTGATGTAGAGCGTTTGATACTCGTTCAATACACGTCCTTTATCAGCTTTAAATAAATATCGTGCAGGATGATTTTTGGGTGGATATACCTCCCCGGGTTCTATATGCTGAAAGCCGACTGAATTGACGGTTAATCCCCACTGAATATCCCTATCGTTGGTCATGAGATATTTGATGTGTATTGAATCTTTCTTCATTTTAATGATTCTTAGATACCCTTTATGAGATTTCGTCAACCCAAATATATAAGTGCTTAATATTCCAACGAAGGACATCCGTCAACAATTCATATGATACATATCATTTATCTGCAAAATAAAGAAAGCGCCTGTTGCTTCCTTATCTTTATCATATATTAAAACCACCTATACCCGAATGAAAAAATCTTATCACTCTTACCTTCATATTTGGTCTCATTTTCCAACAGTGCATAGCGGCTCTGTAACCATTTACACATATAATCCAGATTCAATTTTATAACTATTGAAAATTCCATTTCCAATTAACTTCATCTTTAAATGGCTAAGTCAATTTGGTAAAACAGAATAGAGTACGTTATTTTGTTTATGGTTAAACTCCAAACGATCACAGATTACTCTTCATCCTTGCCGGCAAGTTCTGATAACGACTACCATAGTGCAGGGTACTTCGCGGCGCATAAACTGGACGACTTTTCGGCTGAGAGCATCGCAGCTACAGCGATCTATAGTAGAAAAGACTTTTATAAAATTACGCTTGCTAAAGGAGATTCTACTTATCATACCGGAGGTAATTCATATCGGATTAAGTCCGGAGAACACGCCCTGATATTTAGCAACAGGGAAACCCCTTACCATTGGGAAGTACATACGGAATATTGCAGTGGCTACAGCTGTCTTTTCACGGAAGATTTTCTCCCTTTACATACTTATATCAGGCCTGCAGACTGGAAAGTTTTTGACAGCAATGGCCCCTCTGTATTTTATCTGAATAAGGAAGATTCAGAGCGTTTTAAAGCAATTTTCCTGAAGATGATCGAGGAACAGGAATCTTCCTATTCGCATAAATACGACCTCCTATTTCTTTATGTTTTAGAATGCATCCATACTGCACTCAAACTGGAACCCAATGCAGAAGCAGGCTTAAATTCTGCAGCAGGAAATCTCACTAAATCATTCAAGACATTGCTGGCGGGTCAATTCCCTCTGATTACGCCAAGCCAAAGGCTGGAATTCCGTTCAGCGCAAAACTTTGCGGACAAACTGTTTGTCCATACTAATCACCTGAATCGTGCACTGAAAACAATAACTGGCTTTACTACAACTCAATTGATAACACAGCGTATCATGCAGGAAGCTCAGGCATTGCTGATACACTCTAACTGGACAATCAGTCAGATAAGTGATAGCCTGGGCTTTGATGAACCTACCCACTTTACCCATTCGTTCCGTCGTTATAGTGGCAAAACGCCATCTGCAGTCCGCAAATTGGTTTGATTGACGTCGGTATCCGTTTGAAAAACGTCGGGCCTTTCGGTTCCCCTTGACCTAATTTTGTGGGATAATTAATTATTAAAAGTAAATCTCATGAAAACATGGTTCATTACGGGTACATCGTCCGGTTTGGGACGTCGTCTTACCGAAAAATTGTTAAAAAAAGGTGATCGTGTGGCAGCCACTGTCCGCAAGGCAGAGGCCCTGGATGATCTTAAACTTGAATATAAAGATCTTTTATGGGTGGCCACTCTGGATGTTACTGACACCGCAGCTGTTAAAACGGTGGTTGACAAAGCATTTGCAGATTTGGGGCATATCGATATAATTGTCAACAATGCTGGTTATGCACTTTTCTGCGCGGCCGAAGAAGCAGGAGACGACCAGATCCGTCAGCAGATAGACACCAATATCATCGGATCTATACAGGTAATCAGGGCCGCATTGCCACACTTAAGGGCTCAAGGCGGTGGCAGAATTTTGCAGGTATCTTCTGCCGGTGGTCAGGCGACCTATCCGAATTTCAGTTATTACCACACTACTAAATGGGGTATAGAAGGATTTTGTGATACTTTGGCAAAAGAAGTAGCACCTTTAAATATTGGTATAACTATTATTGAGCCGGGCGCACACCATACCTCCTTTGCTACAGGAATGGTTACCGCCCCTGTGATGGAAGCATATGATCAAACCCCGGCAGGGGATGTTCGCCGGTTTTTTGCAGAAGGTACATTTCCCATATTAGGTGATGTAAACAAGACTGTACAGGCAATGATAGATGTTACAGAAATCAGCCCTGCACCATTAAGACTGGCATTAGGCGAAGATGCATATACGTATATGCGTGCAGCCCTTGTGAGCAGATTAGAACAACTCGATGCACAGAAGGAACTTGCAATTTCGATCGCAATGGATAATTGATCAACTCTGGCGGCAAGGTGTAAAATTAATCCCTAAGTCAAGAATACTATCAGTTCAGATCGGCACCAGCAATGCCAGTCTGAACTTATAGTTACAAAATGTCCAGGTCACGCGCCACATAATAACTTGGGACGATAGGCCTAAAGCCCGTCCTGTTCCTAAGTTTTGAAGTGTCCATTATGCCATCAAATGGATTAATTAATGGCCCTTCATCCGGATCAAATGCATCAGCTGCCAATCCAACGGAATCAGCAAGTTCGTACAGGCTGATAGGCGCATCATCTGCCACATTGAATACTTCTCCATTAAGTCCGTCGGTATGGAGTAGTAAGATCAACGCCTGAGCGACATCCAAATGATGGATCATGTGCATTCTTGCCCCCGAATGGCCTTTAGATCGTTTCAGTCTGGGGACTATCTCTTTTATATGAGGGTCACGATCCCCATAAACAAAACCTAAACGGATAATACGTATATCGAGACCATTGCTTTTATGAAGGGAAAGAAGTTCATTCTCCGCTGCAATTTTACTGGCAAAGTATGCTCTAGGGTCGTGGATGTTAAGTAAATCATCTTCCTTAGCAGGACGCTGGTAATCTGGCCTGTATACTTTGCCGGTACTTACATAAATGAATCTTTTTACACCTGCTGCTATTGATGCATTTGCAAGGGCTACAGTCCCAGTGTGATTTGCCATCATAACACCTTCGTTATCACCACTAGTACTGAAGTATGCAGCCATATGTATAACTGCTTCTACATCCTTTACAGCGGGTGGCAAGGTTTCTGCATGAGTTAAATCCCCAATAACCACCCTGGCGCCAAGCTCAACCAGTGCTGATGCTTTTGTGGCATCACGTAGAAGGATACTTACGTCATATCCCTTTGCTAAAATGCGTGAAACAAATCTGCTGCCTACTTTACCCGTAGCGCCTGTAATTAGAACTTTTTTCATGATTTTATATTTTAATTATTTTCAAATACATAATAATAGCCGCCAATACAATAAATGTTGCTACCACATACAACATCCCCGGACTATAAAAATAGACGGCGGCAGCACCCAATGGAATAAGCATGTTATTGGCCGACTGCAGGCTTTGGTTCACGCCCTGTAATTTCCCTTGTTTACTTTCGTGAACCGATAGCGATAGTTTCCCATTATACGTTGGGTCGAATAAGCCTTCTCCAGTGATTATAAATATTACAGCCAGCGAAATAATAATTACCGAAGGCATCATAGTGCTTGCCAGGATTAACGCTAAACCAATTCCAAAACCAATTAAACCCGCAACCCCGATATGTCTTTCGCTAACATGTTTCAACAACCATGGCAATAGCACTGCACGGGAAATAATTTCACAGACGCCAACAATCGTCAGCATACTGCCAATAAATGCTGGTCCCCATTTATAGATATCTTTCAGGAACAGGGTGAAATTAAACTGGAAAATACCCAGGCCTATATAAAAAAGCACCCCCAGTATGAGTAGTAGTTTAACCTCTTTCAGGCTGAAGATATCTTTAAAATGTGAGAAGACATTGAAACTGTCAAATGTCAAATTTTTAGTTCTCTTTTCGGGAGCTAAAGATTCAGGCAGCAAAAAATACACAGCCAGACCAGAAAGGAAAACTAATCCGGCAGTAACAAAGAAAGGCAATGCAATATTAATGCTTCCCAGCAATCCGCCCAATGCAGGGCCTCCTAATTTCCCTATTCCCATTGCAGAACCGATGTAACCAAACCACTTGGCCCGATCTTTAGGCTCAGTACTGTCGGAAACATATGCAAACAGTGTACTAATATTCCCTGCCGTAAGTCCGTCGATAATACGCCCAAGGAAAAGCATCCAGAGCGCCCCCCCAATTCCAAACAAAACATAGCCGATAACAGAGCCTAACAGGCTGATGATCAATATATTTTTCCTTCCGTACCTATCGCTCAATGCACCCAAAGCAGGAGCAGCAAAAAACGTACATGCCGCAAAGACCGACATCAGCGCACTCATACCAACAACAACCTGTTGCGAAGGAAGGTATTTACCCACTATAAAAGGCAAAAGTGGCAATACTATAGACATTCCAATGGAATTCAATGCTACAATTCCTATAATAATCCATAATCGTTTTTTGGACTTTATTTGAGTGGTCGGATTATCTCCCGATAAATCCTTCTTGATATGGTCAGCAATGTGTGCCGGGTCCGGATTAGTGTCTTGTAAATTCAAATTATTCATAATGTTTGTGTGCTGCTGGTTCGTATTAGGTAGCATTGTTTAATTGATGATACAAATTTGTTGACTATCTTAGAGATAAAATAACTACGTTGGACACAAAAACAGTCGTAAAAGACTTCTTATGGAAAAAGACAGACAACAAACAGAACCGAATGCCTTAAAAAGATTTGCTCATCTATTGGGGACAGGCCTAAAGGATGGAAGACTGGAAATCCCCGAAGAATTTGGTACAGGTTACTGCTCCGGATTCGTTTTTAATGCACATATCCGAATACTGATCCTTAATTACGAACTAAACAGGGATTTCGTCATTGAAAATCCTGATGTTGATGCTCCGGAAAGAATGATACTTTTTAAGTTTCAAAATATTTTCCCAGACACAGAAACATCACTCCCTGGAAAGCAATTGAAAGCAATGCCTTCAGTTTTAATTGCGACCAGCCGAATGAATACAGACATTGTAATTCCAATCCATACCAGTACCGCATCTATCAATATAGAAGTGAATGCAGATTATTTGAATGGGCTGTTTGACTTGTCAGAAAAATCTCCGGTCTTGCAAGGCCTGTTAGAGAATACCCAGCCGTTACTATTCGAACAAATGATTTATCCTTCTTTACAGAGAATTGTAGATGAAATTATATCTGAATCTATTGATGAAACTTTTAAGCTATTTTTTCTAAGGGTAAAGGCAGAAGAATTGGTTTGCAGACTATTAATGGAATTAGAAAAGAGGGATGAAATACATCTTTATGATTTAAACAGCCATGATATACAAACAATTTATAAAGTAAAAGACCAGATGCTGGACCACCTGGAAACTCCGCCAGTTATCAAAGAACTGGCCGTTTATGCCAGCATGAGTCCGACAAAACTGAAACGTTTATTTAAGCAAATTTTCGGCAACAGCATTTTCAATTATTATCAGGAATTCAGGATGAAAGAAGCCGCTCTTTTGTTGAGGGAAGAAAAGCTATCCGTTTCAGATGTGGGCTATCAACTGGGCTTTACCAATCTCAGCCATTTTTCAAGAGTCTTCAATGAACATATCGGAATGAAGCCGAAACAATACAGCAGGTCATAAAAATGGCAGGAGTCTACCCTGCCATGGTCATTACTACTTTACAGACTATATTAAAATAAATTCAGGGCTTATACAACAGGAAGATTACCGCCATCAATAATATAATTTGCTCCTGTTATATAAGAAGCTTTTGGCGAAACAAGGAAGTAAACCAACTCCGCTGTCTCTATAGGATCTGCCATCCTTCCCATTGGCACACCTCCAATTCTTTCCATCAGGCTCCTGGTCATCTGCTCGACGGTAATCCCTGCACTTTTAGCTAAATCTGCCAGAAAAGTAGCCATCGCATCAGTTTTATTTAACCCCGGGGACACTGTTACCACTCTTACACCCTGGGGGGCAACTTCGCTAGACAGCGTTTTACTATAGCCATTCAGTGCCGCCTTAGCTGCGCTATATGCCATCGTAGACTCCCAAATTGGCAACAGGCCACTGGTAGAGGAGATATGAATAATAACACCGCTTTTTTGTTCCAGCATCTTGGGTAATAAAGCCCTGTCTAAACGGACTGAAGATAACAGGTTAATTTGCAGTGCCTGATCCCAATGCTCGTCTGTCAACGTACTAAATCCCCCTCCTGGAAAGGTATTTGCGCCCATGTTATTGACCAATATATCTACCCGGCCAAAATGTTCACTGATCTCGTTCACCAGCGCCGCTACATCTGCCGGTTTTGATAGATCTGCTGCGAAAAAATGATGTTTCAGGGCTATTTCTCCGGGATGATTCCTGGCCGTTATGATCACTTTGGCTCCCGCTTCCGCTAACCTGTCGGCTATCGCCTTTCCAATACCTTTAGTCCCGCCAGTTACTAGTGCAATTTTGCCTTCAAGGTCTTTATTTGAATTCTGTTCGTTTTCCATTTTCGTTTTATAATTGTAAAATACACCTACCCGGTAAACTAAATTTTACATATCCATAATTATTTAATTTACTTTTGTTTCACAAAGAAACTAAAAGGTCTATACATACAGTAGCCTGGCTGGTGAATTAGTGGTTTCATTAATGTAACTAAAGGCAGATAGTGGTAACAAAAAGGTAACTAATGAGAAAACATCAGGAGAATCCATACAACTGTGCAGTGGTTCGCACAGTTAGTTATATAGGTGGGAAATGGAAACCCATTATTTTAATCAGGCTGATCAATGGCAATGTCCGCTTTGGTAAACTTGCGGTGCAGATGCCAGATATATCCCGAAAGATCCTTACCCAGCAATTGAGAGAACTGCAAGAGGATGGATTGATTATCCGCCATAGCTATAGTGAAAAGCCGCCGCGTGTAGAATATACATTGAGTCCCTTCGGGAAAACTCTTATACCTATATTAAAAGCGATGTACGATTGGGGAACTCAGATGGAAGATCCTTTAACCCGGTCAGCCTGCTGGGAGCCTTTCATAGCAGAGGATTAGGCAACATTTCATATTTATTGAAAACTGCGACAACCTGTTAGGCTATCCAGCAGGTCCCAATCGAATAAGTACGTGCCATTCCACCAATTAATACTCTTTCATCTAAATCAGAACAATATAGCTTTCCGCGGCGTTGGGATACCTGTTCCGCAATCATATGAGTTTTGTGAAGTTTATCACTCCAGTAAGGTATCAGCGAACAATGAGCAGAACCTGTGACAGGATCCTCCAAAATTGAAGATTGTGGTGTAAAGAACCTGGAAACGAAATCTACATCAGTTCCCCTTGCAGTAACTATCAAGCCACCGGGGTCAAGGTTAATCTGATCAAATAATTGCCTGTCTATTACAATATCTAATATTTCTTGTTCACTTTCATATATCAGAACGTAGTCCCGGGATTTCAGTACTTCTCCAGGCTGTATATTTAAAGCGCTGCTAATCACTTCAGGCAGTTCGGCCGGTATTGGCTTTCTTGAAGGAAAATCCATAATATACCTGTCATTATCAACGGTCACAGTTAGCTTTCCACTTACTGTCATAAATACAATTTCCTTTCGATTATAGTCAAGGATAGTGTGCAGGACATGCGCTGCTGATAAGGTGGCGTGCCCGCATAAGTCCATTTCTATTTCTGGTGTAAACCAGCGTAAATGAATAGTGTCTCCATTATCTACAAAAAAAGCTGTTTCTGCAACGGCATTTTCTTTTGCAATATTAAGAAGTATTTCATCTGACAGCCAATCATTTAGCGGAACTACACATGCCGGGTTGCCCCGAAATATCTCATCAGTGAATGCGTCAATTTGGTAAAGGTCTAATTTCATCATGCAGCTTGCGGTTTATGTCAAAACTACACATAGAAGAATTAATTTGCATGATTTAACTTAGAAAACTCTCACCTCTGGTGAAAGAATTAATATTAATTACCAAAAGACTTGCAGGATATATTATAATTTACGTTTGAGCAATTTACCTAATTAAAGGTTTGCCGAAATTGTAACGGAGATATATTAGTTTTCTTTTTAAATAGTTTGTTGAACGATTGCGGATATTCAAAACCTAGTTGATAGGCAATTTCGGCAACTGACAGGTTGGTTATAGAAAGATATTCCTTCGCTTTTTCGATCAGCTTATCCTGAATATGTTGCTGGGCACTTTGTCCAGTAAGAGAACGCAACAGATCACTTAAATAATAAGGCGATAGATTAAGTTGATCTGCCAGCGCTTCTACCGTAGGTGGTCCTTTTTTCAAGGCTTCTTCATGGTCAAAATAGCCGTTTAACAATTGCTCCATCTTACTGAGCACATCGTGATTTACGGCTTTCCTGGTAATAAATTGCCGTTCATAAAACCTGTTGCTATAATTTAGCAGCAGATCAATTTGAGAAAGGATGACATCTTGCGTATGCCGGTCTATATGCTGGCACTCCTCATCGATTTTCTGAAATATCTCTTCAATGTTTTTCTCTTCTTTTTCTGAAAGGTGCAATGCTTCGTTGACAGTATAGGAAAAGAAACCATAATTCTTGATCGTGGTTGCCAGGGGATGGTTGTACAAAAAATCGGGATGGATTAATAAGGCATATCCGGATGCAGGGTTAAGAATATCCATTTGATCAGCATCGAGTGACATGACCTGCTTAGGAGCAATAAATGTCATCACACCTTTGTTGTAGTCGTAATATTGCTGACCATATTTTGTTTTGCCGGAAATATTCCTTTTCAGTGATATACAATAGAAATTCACAGCAAACTGCTCCCATATCGGGTTATCCGTAAAACGCATATCCGAGATGCGGATTACGCTCACCAGTGGATGTAAAGGCTCCGGTAAGGATACCAAACGATGTTTTTCGGATATGGAATTAATGATCTTCATTTTTGGTTTAACATTACAAATTTACAATAAACAAAATCTTTCCGTGAATTACCTTTTATTAGTTCTTACCCTAAGAACTGCTTGCTGATTTCTTTCCTGAATTCTTCGTTGCCGAGTTCTAAACGGCGTGCGTACATCACTTTTGCATCTTCGCCTGCCAGATAACGAATTTGGTCCTTGCCATCAGTTGCTGCCTCCCATACAATCTCTGCTATCTGTTCGGCACTAGAGGCTGCTTGCATCATCCCATCTATAGCAGAGAATAACTTGTCTTCTATTTCCTGATATTCAGGATGTGAACTCCTGTCAAGCGATCTTCCAATAAAATCTGTTGCAATACCGCCGGGAGCAATGGTCTTGATACCAATATTATGCAAACCTAATTCAAAAGACATACCTTCCGACCAGCCTTCTATGGCAAACTTTGTTGCGTGATAAATAGAGTGTAAAGGAAATCCAAAAAGTCCGCCAATTGAAGTTGTACTGATAAATAAACCACTTTTCTTTTCCCTGAAATGAGGAATGAATGCTTGCGTAACACGTAGTACACCCAAAAGATTAGTATTGATCTGTCTTAATATCTGTTCGTCATTAAGTGCTTCCAATGCGCCCATTAAGCCATATCCCGCATTGTTAAAGACCACATCTACCCGGCACAAAGAGATAGCCTTCGCCACAGTGGCTGTAATTTGTTCGGGATTGGTCACATCCAATGGCAATAGCGTTATATTTTCCAATTGGATGAGTTCTGTTTCCTTTTCTGGATTTCGCATCGTAGCAATTACATTCCATCCTCTTGACTGAAATAATTTGGCGGTAGCTTTTCCTAGCCCAGCCGATGCTCCTGTAATAAAAATTGTCTTTTGCATTTTTCTGCTTTTTTAATTTACAATACAAAAGTCCGGCAAAAATAAAAAGCCAATGTTTCCAAACCGGGGTTAATTGTGTCCATATTGAGGTAAGAACGAAAGATATTAAAAAAGAGTTTTGTCCGTAAAAAAAACCGCGGTATTACCTGGCAACAGCAAACCGGCAGTTTTGATGGTTTTACCAATTATTCTGAATGAAAGATCTGGCTAATACGCTTAATTTGCTGATTTGCCTAAGCGGAACGCGGCTAGCAGGTAATAGAAGGCCCCGAAGGCTGCATATCCAGCGAGACTGGTGATTCCCATGGTAGGATCATGTGCCAGCAAAATAAATGAAGTACCACCGATAATTGACTGGCCGCCGCTGATGATCATTGGCCATTGGCCACCCAACAGCTTTCTGCGGCGTAAGCCAAGTATCAATTGGATTAACCCCGTAAGAATTGCCCATACACCGAAAACTATCAATGCTTCCGGAACTCCTTTTTGCAGTGCCAGGCCTACAGCTACCGTCGTAATTGCGCTGATCGCAGCATTAATATATTGGGGCATTTTTGATATACTGCCACGTTGAGAACGGATATCTAGAAAAGTTCCCACCACATCCCATGCCGGATAAATAATCAGTAGTGTACAAGCAATGCCGAATGATGTTTTAGCAAGCAGAGCCACGAGGATCACCCAGCTGATCGAAAATGCAGCTCTTACAAAATAAAGTATGCGTAATGATTTAGCAGTTTCAGCGGCCTGGCCTTCTGTTGCTACGTCTTTTTGAAAAGTTGAAGTCATGATATTAATATTTTAAGTGTTTTGTTAATCCAAATATCTGCAGATATTGGCGGGCGCTTTTTCACTTAAGTTAAAATGGAGAGAAATAACTGAAGATTCTTTTTTTTCTGACGTCCCATACTTTCCGGTTCCAGATCAAGCCCCATGGGTCATTCAGAACGTCATAAAAGCCTAGCCAGCGGGGGCGCAGCAGCTTTAGAAGAAACAGCCAAATTTATTACCTTTACAAAGCACATATAAGGAAGAATATGCCAGATAGATTACATCTTCTGCAGGAAGCAGCCAAGAACTTAATGGGGATCAGTGACACAGATTTATCTGTTGGTACTCAGTATTGGAAAAAACGCAAGATCGTTAAAGGGGATTTCTATAATAAGCAAAACATAGTCTGCAAGGACTTGGGTATAGTAATCCGGGGAATCTTCCGCGTATACTATTATGATGAAACGTCAAATGAGGAGAAGAATATTTTCTTTTTTTCTGAGAACCAGTTTGTAGTCTCCTTCCGGAGTTTTATTTATCAGTATCCTTGTAAGTATTATATAGAGGCACTTGAGGACGCGGAGATTCTTTACATCCCCTACCAGGATCTCCAGCAATTATACGACGAGTCGAAAGAATGGCAAAAGTTCGGGAGATTATTAGCAGAACACTTCTTTAATCAATCACAAGGCCGTACTGAAGATTTATTATTTCTCAGCCATGAGGCCAGATATTTAAATTTGGTCGCAATGCATCCCAATATTGTGGATCGTGTGCAGTCTTATCATATTGCATCTTTCCTGGGTATTAAAAATCCGTCATTGAGCCGGATTAGAAAACGGGTGCTTGAAAAAGGGCAGCGACCATAAATAAATATAATAATGCGAATGATAATTAGCTAAGCTCCTTAATGTAAACAGAAGGTGTCATTCCAAACTGCTTCTGAAAGTCCCTGGTGAAATTTGCCGGAGAATTATAACCTACCATAAAGGCGATTTCATTTATTTTATATTGTTTGGCAGCAAGTAACTCTGCTGCTTGTTTTAAGCGATATAAGGCGATAAAAGCACTAGGTGTCATATTCGTCAGTGCCTTGATTTTTCGGTAAAGCGTAGGCCGGCTCATATTCATTGTTTTTGAGAGCAGTTCTACATCCAGAACAGAATCGCTTAACCGACTGGAAACCGCATTTGTCAGCTGTTCCAGAAAACTAACATCAATTTTTGAATATGCCACCCCTTTAATCTGGCTGAGCGGAGATCTCGCAAAATGTTCTTTTACTAACTTACGGTTCCTAAGTAAACTTTTTATCTGTATCTCCAGATGAGACATGGAAAATGGCTTATCTATATAAGCATCAGCACCCGTCCCCAGTCCTTCAATCCTGGAATCGACCGAATTTTTAGCAGTGAGCAGAATCACTGGAATATGGCTGTAGGTGAGGTCAGTTTTGATACGCCGGCACAATTCCAGGCCATCCATACGCGGCATCATAATATCGCTTACAACAAGCTGTACCGGATGATTTTCCAAAATCTCAAGTGCTTCAACACCGTCATTTGCCATTAAAATAAAGTATTCTCCCTGTAATTCGCGCCCAATATATTTAAGAATATCAGCATGGTCCTCTACCAGTAATACCGTCGTGAGGCCCTGCGCCGATAGTTTACTTTCTGTAGCGCCGGATAATTGATCAGTATCGGCCTCGCGCTCATCCATAAAATCAATTTCCGTTTGCTGATGTAAAGGCAGGTCTACAGTAAACACATTAACCTGGGCATTTGTGGTCAGTGTCAGCGTTCCATTGTGCATCAGCGCAAGCGATCTTGCAAGCGACAGTCCTATACCACTACCCGAGTTTTTATCATTTTCGTTAATCCTAAAAAATGGTTCAAACACCTTTTCATGATATTTTTCTGGTATCAGGAGACCGTCATTAATTATTTGCAGGCTAAAAAAGTCGTCCTCACTATTTATCGGCACCATTCTTATCGTTACTGTCCGTTCAGCATATTTGAATGCATTTGACAGGAGATTAACAATTATCTTTTTAAAAGCTTCGATGTCCAGATGTGCATGGAGGGTTATATGTTTGGGCAGCTCCAGCTGATAATCCAGTTTTTTTTGCTGGGCTATGATCTGGAAGTCGGCATAGATATCCTCAAGCAGTGTATTGATATTGGTTTTGACAAATATTAGCCTTAGATTCTCCTGGTCGGACTTTCTGAAATCCAGCAACTGGTTTGTCAATTCTATCAGGCGATTAGTATTTTTATTTATCATAGTTAGATTTTCCTTGACGTTCTCCCCAAATCCGCTAACTGTATTGAGTTGATCTAGCGGCAATTTAATCAACGTTAATGGCGTACGCAGTTCATGAGCAATATTAGTAAAAAAATTGATCTTAGACTGGTAGATTTCCTGACTTTTCTCGTGCTCATATTGTTCAAGCTTTCTTCTGTGCTGGTTGTTAATATACCTTTTGTATCTGATGAATAAGTAATAACCAATCCAAAACGCAGTTAAAGCATATAATAAATAGGCAATATTAGTGAGGTATAGCGGCGGCAGTATCTGCAGGGGTACTCTTTTTATTGCAGTAGTCCATTCTCCTGTATTACTTTCAGCAGCATACTCGAAAATATACTTCCCTGGTGTTAAGCCGGTAAAATATACTTTCCTGTTTCTGCTTAGATAAATCCATGCATCACTCAGCCCGCGCAATCTGTAACGGTATTTAATTGCTTTAGCTGCAGAATAATCTAGTGCTGCAAATTCGAGGTTGACATTATTCTGGTCGTGAGCTAAAACAATATCATCAGTATAACTTATGGAACTGTTCAACGGTGAATCTTTTTTACCTCCCAAAACAACCTCGTTATTAATTTCCAGCGTAGTCAAATAAAGCGGTGGCGGTTTTAATACCTGGTTAAAGTCTTCCGGATGAAAAGCGACCAGTCCTTTAATCGAACCAAAGTAAATGCTCCCGTCGGCAGCGCGGTAAGACGAACTATAATTAAACTGATCAGTGATCAATCCGTTATCACGTGTATAGGTTGAAATCTTTCCGCTAGCGCCATCCATTCGCATTAGCCCTTTTACAGAGCTCATCCATATATGGTGGTTATCATCTTCCACTATCCGGAAAATATAATTACTGGATAACCCAGAGCTGGTCGTATACCTTGTGCGGGTAATGCCATCGCGGTTAAGCTTAATAACGCCTCCCCCTTCAGTTCCGAACCATAAATTATACTTGCTATCTTCATAAATACAATGTACAGTAGCTTCTGTTAATCCGGTGCTGTCACCAAACTTTATATTAACCGTTTTCCCGGTACGGCCGTCATAGTAAAATACACCCTTATTCGGACTTCCAACCCATAACCTGCCCAAATGATCTTCGATGAGCGAAAAAACACCATCCCGGTACCGAAACCCGCTTACATCTGTAATTCTCTTTGTTTGTTGATTAAATTCATACAGCCCCGCATTTATCCCCACTGTTCCCAAATAGATTTTTCCCAGTTTACTTCTTAGCAGGCACAGTACAAAATTGCTATTACCTACATTGGGTTCTCCAACCTCATTATACCTTTCGGTGATGAGGCCAGTATTGATATCAAGCACTTCTACCCCATGATCTAAAAGGCCGGCAAAAAGCTTATTGCCTGCAACAAACATGCTGTGAACGTTGGAGTTCCCCAGACTGTTTGGCCGTCCATCCGGACGGAAGTTGCGGAAATCACCCCTTTTTACGTCAAGGCAGCTGATGCCTGCATCCTCCGTACCTATCCAAATGTGATGCTGCTGGTCTTCACATATTGCACTGATGGCATTCCCGGTGATAGAGTTGCGCTTATCTAAATGATAGTATTTACGGAACCTCGAATTTTTGGCAGTATAGTAATTGAGTCCCCCGAAATAGGTCCCGATCCACATTCCGCCATCCCTGTCCCGGCAAAAAGCATAAATAGCATTGTCATTAAGCGCATAAGGATCTGCCTGATCCTTTTGAAATACTGTAGTAGTTTTTGTATGGGCATCATAAATGAATACGCCAGACTCTGTCGCCACCCAAAATTTCCCAGGTTCGCCTAGCACTACAGCTCGTACATTTACGGCTGTTCCATCTTGATTACGACGGATCAATGCTGTTGATTTACCAGTAAACGGATTAAAAGACAGCAGTCCTAATTTACCTGTTCCCACAATAATGTCACCAGCTCCCTGCACAACAGAAGTGATATTCTTTTGGCTTGCGGGCAGCTTTTCACTAATCACTAAAAACCGTTTTATTTGTCCATTTACCGGATTAAACTGAAGCACCTGGCCCCTGGCATTGCCAATCAGCACTTGTTGCTTTTCATTTATAGATATACATGACGCCTGTATATTGTAATTAACGAGTCTCTTATTTTTAGTATTATATCTGTACAGTGTGTCGGCCGCCAGAAACCAAATGGATTTTTTACCATCCGAGATCACTCCACTGATATATTTAGAAGGTTTTAGCACCAGTTTACTGAAGTTCTCTTGCTGAGGGTCAAACTGATATAATCCCCGCCCGGTTGCTAACCAAATTTTATCCCCGGCATCCTCACACAACGCATGAATCTGATCATCGCCGATGCTGCCGAACTGATGATGGATATTGATGAACTTCTTAAAGTTAAATCCATCGAAACGGTTCAAGCCATCTTTGGTCCCAAGCCAGATAAACCCCTTCCTGTCCTGAATAACACTAAATACAGTATTATGAGATAAGCCGTCATCAGTGGTAAAATGCCGAAAATAATAGCTCTGGGCCCGGCAAAAAGATTGCAGGCCGATAATTATGGCAAAGCTTATGAACAGATGGCGGAACGTTCTCATCACAACATTGGCAGTTCTTGGAATACTCCCTGACACATTCAGGAGACGTAAAAGTAACTTACTTACGGACAATTTCAAGCTCTTTTAAAGGGCAAAGCAAATATTGAATCAAAATGAGCAGAGATTGATCAGCATGGATAGGCCGCAGATTTATTATTGAAATACATTCGTCAAGATTATTAATCCAAAAATCGATCAGCTCTTATTGAGCTGGTCAAATTGATTGCTGATCTCTGACTATTAACAATGCAGTACAAATTCCAGAGGGAAAGATCATCATCCTCCGGAAAAAACAAGAATACTTTTTAACCAAAAATAACCAATTATGAACCAAAAATTACAAAATCTTAGATTTTTGCGCTCCGTCTGGCCCTATCTGGCCGGGCTTCTGGTGAGCGCAAACTGCTCTTTTGCAGGTGATGTCATGCCTGCCTCAATCCCCGACAGCCATGGGGATAAGAAAGTGATTTCCATAACCAGGATGAAAATCAACCACAATGATTCCGGATCACATCAAACTGCTGTGGAACATGAGATACGTGGTGTGGTAACCGACACGTCTGGTGTAGGACTGCCCGGAGTATCCATAATGATAAAAGGGATCACAGGAAAAGGGGTGTCAACAGATCAGAATGGAAACTTTAGGATCAGAGCAGAAGACAACGCTACACTTGTTTTTAGTCTGGTCGGATACATCCGCAAGGAAATTGCTACCAATAACCGGACCTTCATCGCGGTAAGGCTTCTACAGGATATAGCTGCACTGAAAGAGGTAGTTGTGATCGCTTACGGAACCCAGAAGAAAACGAACATCACCGGTTCACTCACTTCTATAACAACGGCCGAATTAACCAGTACCCCTACCGCCAGTCTTACTAATACACTTGCAGGCAGGCTTCCCGGATTAGTATCCATTCAGGGAAGTGGAGAACCGGGAGCAGATGGCTCCGCTCTTTACATCAGGGGATTTGGTTCCTATAACGGACAGAGTCCGCTTGTGCTTGTTGACGGTATAGAGAATGCGATCGACCGGATAGATGCAAATGAGGTTGAATCTGTCACCATACTCAAAGATGCGGCAGCTACTGCCGTATATGGGATGAAAGGCGCCAATGGCGTAATTCTGGTAACAACTAAACGTGGAAAAGTAAGCAAACCAACAGTTTCACTTACCTCTCAGGTATCTGTTCAGCGGCCTACACGGATACCTGAATATCTCGATTCATTTGATGCCCTTACGCTTTATCGGGAAGGATTGCTCAATGACGGATTAAATGCCAATCAATATACTGATGAATATCTAAACAAGTTCAGGGACCGCACCAACCCTACTTATCAGTATTTGTATCCAAACACAAATTGGCAAAAAGAACTGTTAAAGCCCAGCTCACTGATGAGCCAGACCAATCTTAATGTAAGCGGAGGAACACCCACCACACGGTATTTTGTTTCCATGACCTACTTAAACCAGGGTGGATTATATAAATATGAAGATTTGAGCGACTATAATATCCAGGCTACATTGAATAAATACAACTTCAGAAGCAATATTGATATTGACATCACCAAGGACCTTAGTATGGAATTGAATCTGAGTGATGTAGTGCGGGATCGTAATTATCCCAATGAATCAGCTTCGAGCTTCTGGGAGGAGCTGAGGGTTACGCCTGCATGGCTGTATCCTTTGACCAATCCAAATGGTTCTATTCCCCAAGAGCGTAATTCGCCTTCCAGTCCATACGGACGGCTAACTCAATATGGCTATTCACGACAATTTGAGAATACAATGAGTGCAATAGTCGGCTTTCGTCTGAAATTACCTTTTATAACCGAAGGACTAAGTGTTAGGACCCGTTTTGCCTTTGATGCCCAAAGCTTCAGGGATATCAAAAGGAAAAGAAACTATTCGACTTATAAATATACCATCAATGAAAATGAGCCGGATTTAACTAAAGGGACGTATGAAGAAATGTCTACCGGAGATGAGCAACTGGAATTTGCCTTAAATACAAACGCAAGCAGGAAATCAACTTTTGAAGGTTACCTTAACTACGACCGTACATTTGCCAATAAACACCAGGTTTCTGGTATGGTCAGGTACAACCAGTCTCAGGACTTCCGCTCAACTACCACAGAAAATGGCGGTGTTGCAGCATTGCCCTATAAACAATTGGGTGTTGTTGGCCGGTTTAATTACACGTATGACAGTAAATATGTGGTAGAATTCGACGCCGGTTACAATGGGTCAGAGAATTTCAAGATTGGAAGGAGAATGGGCTTCTTCCCGGCAGGTTCTGTGGCATGGGTTGTATCTAATGAGGGCTTCCTAAAAGCGTCTAAAACAGTAAACATGCTCAAATTCAGGGGATCTTTTGGTACTGTAGGGGTAGATAACAGTGCTAACCGCTTTCCGTATATCAGTTCGTGGAACACAAATGGTGACCATGGCTACCAATTCGGGACTGACGCTGATGGCAACGGCTATGGCAGTGCACAGGAAAACTTAGTAGGCAACCAGTTCCTCACCTGGGAACGCGCCAGAAAAACAAACATAGGATTTGATCTGGGCCTGTTTAATAATGCACTGACCTTTACAACTGATGTTTTCCAGGAACACCGTACCAAAATCCTGTCGAATGCAAAGACCATCCCAGATGTGTTAGGTATTGAGACCCTTCCGCTGGTGAATGCCGGTATTGTAGACAATAAGGGCTTTGAGATGGAACTTACGTGGCGTAAAGCAATTAATGAACATCATCTTTTCCTGAGGGCTAACTATTCTTACGCCAAAAACAAAATCATTTATGCGGCAGAGCCGGAATATACCCTGGCTTACCAGGGATTAAAAGGAACTCAGATATATGAAGCCTATGGATTCAAAGCATTAGGACTATTTAAAGATCAGGATGATATTAATAAAAGCCCCTCACAGGCAGGTTATGGCACTATTAAGCCCGGAGACATTAAGTATCTCGACAGAAATGGAGATGGGATCATCAATTCGCAGGACAGGGGATATATCGGTGATGTGCTAAGGCCAAAATCAATGCTAGGCTTTACATTGGGCTATTCGTTCAGATCATTTGACTGTAATGTCCTGTTCCAGGGAGCTCTGGGGGGCAAAAACTGGTTAACAGGAAGCTCTGCCTGGGCTTTCGCAACCAGAAGCTCTGTATTGGCCGACTATAAAGATAATTATTGGACACCTGATCACCTTGATGCTAAGTACCCAAGAATCTCCTCTTCAGACAATATCAATAATAATCAGACCTCAACATTCTGGCTCCGTTCTTCCGACTATCTACGCCTGAAGAATGTCGAAATTGGATATTCCATTTCCGAGGCTGTTCTGAAAAAGCTAAACATCACAAAGCTGAGAATATTTGCAACAGGCACAAACCTGTTTACATGGGATAAATTTAAGATATATGATCCGGAAATACCTGATGGCTTCGGAAGTTACCCGCAGCAGAAGCTGATCAATTTTGGTTTAAATGTTACTTTATAATATAATAAAGAAGATGAAAAGAATTTTTATGTTTCTATTTTGCGGCATCTTGTTAGTAACAGGGTCCTGCAAAAAATACCTCGATGTAGTCCCTGATGAATATGTGACGGATGACGATGTGTTCAAAAATATCAACCTCACAGAACAGGCCCTGGCCCGCCTCTATAATGCCCTTCCAGACGAAATGGCCAACGACGCCATGGCGTATACCGATGAGTGTTATCACCATTGGACGGATAATGGCGGAGCCATTGATGCGTACAAGTTTAACTTAGGAACATGGAGTCCTACAGATAACCCGCTGGGAAACTGGAGTGGCAGATATCAGGATATTCGCAGAGCTAATATATTTATTGATAGAATCGGCAATGTTCCGATACCTCTGGACCGTAGTGATTATTATAAAACCTGGGTTCCCCGGTATAAGGCTGAAGCGCGCTTTTTGCGTGCCATGTTTTACTTTGAACTTTTTAAACGGTTTGGCGCTGTTCCCCTGCTCACCTCAGCGGCAAGTATCGACCTTAATGAGGCTGCAAACAGCAATATTGAAAGAAACGCTGCCGATGAGATTGTTAGCTTTATTGTTTCAGAATGCGATGACATTGCACAGCAGCTGCCTGCAAATCAGGAAGCTTCACAAATCGGCAGGGCTACCCGCGGAGCTGCGCTAGCCCTCAAAGCCCGCACTTTAGTATATGCAGCAAGCCCCTTGTTTAATGGCAACAAGCTGTATGCAGGTATCCAAAATAAAGACGGTAAACATCTCTTTGCTGAAAATTACGACAGGGAAAAGTGGAAGAGAGCTGCCGATGCGGCGATGGATGTCATCAAATTGGGCACCTACTCGCTTTACTCCCCCTTTCCTGACAACCCGGTTCAAAATTATGCCGCCCAGTTTTATAACCGCGATTATACAGAATCTATTTTCCAGAGGATGAAAGGCAATAGCACCGGCATTGATGGCGACCTATTGCCGAATGGTGCTCCTTTTAAAGGCAACGGAAAATTTACTCCTCTTCAGGAATTGGTCGATTCTTATGAAATGAACAACGGCTATCCTATTAGTGAATCGGGATCAACCTATGAGACCAGTGGCACATGGAACGGGCAGCTTTGGGATGGATTAAAATATCAGACAGTTTCCAATATTTCCAACATGTACAAAAACAGAGATCCAAGGTTTTATGCCAGTATCTACTTCCAGTACGATGTATGGCGGTATGATGCTACGAAACGCCCGACAAAATTTGCCTTCTGGGGAGATGGCAACGGAAAAACTGATGGATGGGCTAACGGGAAAAGCGGAACAAATCCCTGGGGCTATAATATCAGAAAATTCCTTTCGCCAGAATATGACAGAAACGCCAACACCGGAACAGCCAAAAGAAACTCTCCCGTCTTCAGACTGGCAGAAATATACCTGATCTATGCAGAAGCCATGAACGAGTATCTGGGCACACCCGATCAACAGGTTTATGAATACATCAACAAAGTCAGGGACCGGGTTAAAATGCCGGCCTTGCCTATCCTTGCAGCCGACAGGACGCAAGAGGGCATGAGGAAAAGGATTCAGAACGAAAACCGGGTAGAATTTACTTTCGAAACACACAGGATATGGGATATAAGAAGGTGGCTGATAGGTACTACTGTAGAAAATAGCCCGGTTCATGTCCTTAATGCAAAGCCTTCCGTTGCCGAATTAACTGCCAGCGGTGTCGCCAATGTAAACAGTGAAGAGGCTGGTGTTGCTGTATTTTATAAACCTGTCGTGATTCAAAACAGGGTCTTTCAACAAAAACATTACCTGATGCCTGTCCCCCAGTCGGAAATTGACAAGGACCATAATCTTATACAAAATTATGGCTGGTAATCACGTTATACTTACATACTAAAAATAAATTATGATCTATCCTTCTCTTTACAAAAAGCGCTTAAAAACTGGTTTCCTAGCCCTATCTTCTTTATTCATTTTCCTGCAATCTGTGCATGCTCAAGACCCTACTCAGTTGCAGGCTGATAAAAAAGCGATAGTAACTGCTGAAAATGCCCGGTTCACTATCCTTACCCCTCGCCTGCTTAGAATGGAATGGGCAGCGGACCGATCCTTTGATGACCATGCGTCATTTGTGATTGTGAACAGAAAGTTAAAGGTACCCTCATTAACCTCCCAAAAAAAGGATGGCTGTCTGATCATCAACACAGGTGAACTTGAATTGACCTATAAACTCGGCTCTGGATCATTTAACGCCGAAAACCTTACAATCAAATATCTTAAATCAGATACTGTGAGCTGGCACCCCGGAAAGCAGCAAAAACAAAACCTGGGCGGCACTATGCGTACACTGGATGGTGCAGACGGTGATTATAGCAGACATGAAAACCGTAAAATCAAGTTAGAAGACGGTATCCTGGCAAGAGATGGCTGGTATTTTCTCAATGATTCCTCTTCCGTACGGTTCGACAACAGTTCATGGCCCTGGGCATTTAAAAAGGAGCGCAGCGGCCAGGATTGGTATTTCCTTGGATATGGTACTAATTATAAAGCGGCTTTGTATGATTTTACACTTGTTGCAGGAAAGGTGCCCATGATTCCCAGATATGCATTTGGTTACTGGTGGTCCCGCTATTGGAGTTATTCTGAAAATGAAATGCGCGACCTGGTATCTTACCTGAAACGAATGAATATACCAACTGACGTGTTAGTAGTGGATATGGACTGGCATAGACAGGGCTGGACGGGCTGGTCATGGAACCGCAGTCTCTTTGCTGATCCTGCAGGGTTTCTGGACTGGAGCAATAAATCACACTTAAAAACAACCCTTAACCTGCACCCTGCAGACGGTGTCGGGGCTCACGAAGATCTGTATGGTCAGTTTGCTAAAAGCGTTAACTTCGATACAACAGGACGAAAACCGGTGCCTTTCAGCGTGTCGGATAAAAAATATATGAGCTCGTTATTTGATGTTATCCTACGGCCAATGTAAAAAAGCGGGATTGATTTCTGGTGGCTCGACTGGCAGCAATGGCCTAATGATAAAACGATTACCAATCTCAGTAATACGTGGTGGCTAAATTATGTTTTTTACACCAATATGCAGCGCAACAGGGAAACGCGGCCTCTCCTCTATCACCGTTGGGGCGGTATGGGAAACCACAGGTATCAGATCGGATTTTCCGGAGACACTTTTATTTCCTGGAACTCGCTTGAATATCAGCCCTACTTTACTAATACCGCCTCGAATGTTCTTTATACTTATTGGAGCCATGATATAGGCGGCCACCAGATGAATCACGGTGATAGTACTATGGACCCCGAACTCTATACCAGATGGCTTCAATACGGAGTATTCAGCCCTATTTTACGTACCCATTCTACTAAAAATGGAAATATTAAGAAGGAATTCTGGAACTATAAAGAACCCTATTTTTCGGCACTCACTAATGCCATCAGGTTAAGGTATACACTCGTTCCTTACATCTACACCATGTCCAGGAAAACTAATACTGATGCAATAGCGCTATGCAGACCTATGTATTATGATTATGCTACGGATAACCGCGCTTATTCATTTAACCGTCAGTATATGTTTGGTGATAATATGCTGATCTCTCCTATCGGCACGCCTTCTAAAGACGGTTACTCGAAAGTAAAAGTATGGCTTCCTTCTGGTAATGACTGGTTTGAATGGCACACTGGAACGCTATTGAAAGGCGGCAGTGAGTACGAAAGAGACTTCAGCATAGACGAGTACCCAATTTATGTTAAAGCAGGATCCATTATCCCAATGTACGACGAGAAAGTCAATGACCTGGATCAAAATCCGGATAACCTTACCCTGGCTATTTATCCGGGTGGATCCGGTGCTTTCGACATTTACGAAGATAATGGGAACGATAAGATATTTGAGAAATATCACGCGGTAACAAAAGTAAGATCAAATATGAGCGGCAATGAAACCCTCATCACCATTTCTCCTACCGAAGGTACTTACAAGGATAAGCCTTTAAAAAGACGGTATAATTTGAAACTATATGGCTCGGCTATTCCAGTGAATATCCTCGTAAATGGCACATTACTTCCATTGAACCGCTACACCACACCGGGCAGCTGGAATTATAATGGGAAAGAGCTAAGTCTGAATATAGCCCTTCCACAGGTCGATGCCAAAAAAGCTATACAAATAAAAATTTCCTATAAAAAAGGTAAAGGCATAGATATCAATAGCGGATTGGTAGAAAAGTTCAAGAGACTGTCTGAAGTTGCTTCCGAACTAAAAAGCCTTGACAATGGGATTTATCTTCCTGAAGTGCTGGGTAAAACAGAGGAAACAAACCGGTCACTTGAGTATTATCCCGAAAAGTTCGAATCTTTGATAGAACGGTTCAATGAAAACTATAAAAAGTTACCGGAAGCTATTAAAGGCATAAAATCAATTGGAGACAGCAATCAAAGCAAACTGATAAAGCGCCTTCAATATGAACAGGTAAACTGATGCTATTTTAATTTCAACTTATCAGACAACTAAATTTACTGTTTAACATGGGTTTCGCTTTACAAGGCGAAACCCATGTTGTATTTATATCTCCTGGCAACCTGCCTGCCGATTTACTTCTTGTTTCAGCCAAGCCAAATTCAGTTTTGGATAAAAATATTTTGGTGATAATAAGGACAAAAACTTCTAAAAACAGTTTGCTTCGGGCAGCCAACACTACTTATCGAACACAATAGACAATCGATAGTTTCATTTGCCATTAATAAGGGTATATATCATTTATTGGTAATCAGTATCTCCTGTAGCTTTTTGGTCAGTTCAGATCCAAAGAGGTTCTTACCAATAATTTTACCATCAGGGTCAATTAAAAAGTTCTGAGGCACTGCCTGGACTCCGTAACTTAGTGCAGCTGCGTTATTAAACCCTTTTAAATCAGAAAGGTTAGGCCATTGCCCGAGCCCATCAGTGCGAATAGCCTTTAACCACGCTTTTTCCCCGATTTTGCTATCTAATGATACGCTGACAACCTGAAAATTATGCAGGCGATAGGTATTGAAATTGGCAATAACATTAGGGTTTTCCCTGCGGCATGGCGCACACCAGCTGGCCCAAAAATCCAGCAGCACATATTTACCGCGATAGGAAACCAGGGATATCAGTTTCCCCGCCGTATCGGGCATGGTGAATAAAGGCGCTTTGTTGCCTATTGCTGATCTCATAACATTATCCACCCGCCGTTTTAAGTCGACAGCTGAGGGTAAGGTTTTAATATCAGCACTCAGACCATTGTATACCGAATCAACACCTTTGGGATTATTTATAACACTTCCTCCATACCATCTCAGTGGCAATAAAGATACTGGTGATGCAGGATGCTGAATAGCCCAGTTTCTGCATACATCATTGGCATATATATCTACAGTGGTATTGAATTGCCCTGTTACCTGCTGGTATTCAACAGAATCCTTCTGCCGGTCTAATTGCTGCGCTTTTACTGCTAAGGCAATAATTTTGTGGTCATAAAAACTTTTTATTTTTTTAAAAGCCTTATAATCCTCCATAAAATACCCCCCTGTTTGGGTATAGGTATCTAATGAATCCACTGCGCTGATTTTTATCAGACCGGGTGTGAGATAAAAAAGGAGCCGGTCCCCTTCGTTTACCCTTGTTTTGGCTAGCCTGGGTTTTAAACTTAAGTATGCTTCATGAGGCTCATTAATTACCCCGGTAAATTCAACGAAGTTGTTTTTTACTGTTGCGCTATCTTGGTAGGTAGTCTTCTCGCCTTTCACAAAGCCATCATACCAAAAGTATATTTTTTGAGGATGGCCTTTAACCTGGTTCAGGTTCATTTTAATCGTATACCGGCCAGCTAAATATTGCTGCCCCATAACTTTAGTTAAGGGCAGCATAAATATCATATAAAGGAATACAACTTTAGTCAGGCCGCATAACGGCATCTTTCGCTTTTTCATATGCTTTAGTTATATCCTGGATTTTGTAACAGCTTATTATTTTTACTGATTTCTGCAGCAGGTATCGGATACTGTGCAGCGGTCGGCTTCCATATCCCGGGTTTTGCTGCACCAAGAACCTGATCGAGCCTTCCTGTACGTTTCAAGTCGAGAAAACGATGTCCCCATTCACAAAAAAGCTCTGTACGTCTTTCCTTTTCAATCGCCAAAAGCAGCGTAGTTTTGTCCGACGCCACCGTGTTGGATAGCCCTGCTCTTTTTCTGATCACATCTAAATCGGCCTGCGCGCCCGTGATATTTCCCGACTGTGCCCGTGCCTCTGAACGGATCAGATATTGTTCCGCAAGTCTGAACACAACGTCAAACTGAAGTCCGCCAGACAACGAGAAATACTTTGACGGGTATGCAAAGCCGGCCGAATTGCTTATCCACACCGTTTTGCGGTTGTCGCCGCTTTCAAATGAATTAAGCAATTGATTGGTTAGTATAAATTGAGGCTGTGCTCCTGCTGATGGCACCAGATATTGTGCAATAGCCGGATATCCTGCTACTTTGGAATCGTATTGCCATATGGCTTCATTATTATTGGCTAGAAAAACCTTAGATAGATCGGTTAAAATGCTATAATTGCTGCTGTTAATAACCAGGGCCGACTGAGTTTCGGCGTTTTGATAGTCCCCCATATAAAGATAGGTCCTTGCCAATAGTGCTATCGCTGCATATTTATTCACCCTTACACGGGCACCACCTGACAGCGAGTAGTCGCCTGGCAAATTAGCAGCAGCATAAGTAAGGTCTTCAATAATTTGCTGATATACCAGGGCAGGCGACGTTTGCGGCTGTATGGCTGTTACATCTGCGTTAGTGGTCGTTATCAACGGCACATTTCCAAAAAGGTTCAGTAAATAAAAATGACAAAAGGCGCGGAAGAACTTCGCCTCAGCTGTGGCCTGCGATTTAGCGATCGAAGAAAGTGCAGCAGATGACTGGACCCCTTCAATAATTAAATTTGCTTTATAGATGGTAGCATATGACTCCTTCCAAATTGTTCCTGCACTCTGATCTGCAGCATTCAATGCGTCAGCTTCATATTGCGGGTAATTAACATTCGTCAGTTCATCACTGTACAAACTGTTCAGATAAGTTATGCTACCTCCATATGCCGATCCTGTTGTATAC
>JAATFQ010000122.1 GCA_015655115.1 Sphingobacteriales bacterium | reverse complement strand
CCTTTATTGACTAGCAATGACCAGTATGATTATGAGGTACTGATGAATGGAAGCTGGCAAGGCAAATATGGAGAAGACAGAGAACCAATGATCCCTTATTTGTATAAGTACTGTGATGATTTTACAAAGTTGACTAAGCTGCTATGCGAATTTAGGCTCGAAAGTATGAAAACAGAATAATAGTGTGTTCCTGTGCTGACACCAACCGAATTCTTCGCTGCCTAAAAAAATACTATTAAATAGAAGGTACTTTAAAAAAATGGCCATAGTACTCTTATTAATCATTGCATTTAAGCATTTATTTTCCTTCATATTCTATAAAATAATCAAGATTTACTTTCACTTTGAAATTCGTCCCAAAATGATCGGGTACTTTGTCCAAATTCTGGAGCCTGCCCACAACAATTGCGGGATGTGTAGCGTATGCTCTTGCAATGCTCCAAACAGTATTATCATCTATTACACTGGTTATTTCTTCCAGAAATATATCATGTAGCAACCAGTCAGAAGCAAAATCATTTGCTTCATTTTCTTTATTACCATCGTTTTCAACAGCATGAAAATCTTCGATAAACACATCTTTTTTACCATGCAACAAAATATGGCCTGCTTCATGATAAAAGGCAAACCAAAATAGATCATTTGTCTTGTAGCGATCGGTGATCTGTATCAATGGAGTTCCTCCTATCCACCTTGTTGCCCCACTAATAGGTGCTTTAGGAAGACTATTTGAATAGATTACAGCAACCCCGGCCTTTCCGCACATTGATTTCAATTGCATTGGAAAATCTTCGGGCTGAGATTCAACAAGTACCCTAATCTCAGTTAAGACGGATTTAAATGCTTCTTTGTTAAATTCAGGTAATCGCTGTTTTCTTAATTTGAGTTCTCCTATTCGAAGCCATGCAGCCATGCTGCTAAACAGGAAATTATAAGCCTCTCTTTTTGGAAAATTGGTTTTTGTATAACCATCTACATAAATACTTTGCCATTGTAAAGGCGAGACAACACCGTAGAATTGTAAGCATTCTTCAACCATTTCTGTACCAACCGACTTTGTCTTCAGGTAGCCAAATTTCTTTAATTCTTTTATAGGCTGTACTTTCAACCAATCCAGGCATTGTTCCAGAAACTCCTCCTGCTCTATCCGGGCAAGTTTTTCTCTGTAATACATCTCTCTATTTAACCAGAACTGCATATCTATGCCCAGCACCTTTTCAAGCTGCATTGCTGTGTTCACAGTAATCGGGGCTTTACCGGAAATAAGGTCATTTACTTTTGCAGGACTCTTTCCAAGTCTTTCAGCCAACTCTGCCTGGTTCATTCTTAAAAACTCGATAGTTTCTAATATAGTATCCCCAGGTTTGGTTAATAATTCTCGTTCTATTTTAATGGTGCTGCTCATGTGGTATTTTTTTGGGATTAATGATAATCTGTTGTTTCTATAATCCGTATGTCGGTAACCCTTATTGTTTCAATTTCGCCATTGTCCTTTTTTGGAACAGGGTCATGGTTAATTTCAAATATCATCCTATGATTCGACGATATGTCTAAAGCCCATTCCCCACGTTTGTTCCCTGCAAGCGAGTGGCAATTTGCAGAAGGGATTTGGATCAGTACTTTCAAGTTAGGCGCAGCTATTATGTCATCTAATCTACTTTGTACTTTTTTTGCCATTATGCCAAATGCTTTCTTTATTTCAGATGGTGAACTTAGCTTCTTCCTTATCTTGTTTGAACTATAGATAACGTTCATTACATGAATATTTTTATTACCTAAATTAGGTAACTATATACATTCAAATATAATTAACATTTTGTAAGCTGCAAATAATAAGTTGTTTATTTTTTACTCGAATATGCGTTTTTCAATGATTATGAAGCGATCATGAGCAGAAAAAACTGAATGATTTATGTTACACATGATCAGCCTTCCCCTGATTAATGGGCTCAAAGAAAGTAATAGCACGAAAGAAAACCAGGCCATTAAGAAGAACAACATCAAAAGAATGAATGATATCCTCCTCGTGTGGCATAAAGCTATGCCTTTGCTGGAAATGCAGTATTTTATCCATACTTTCTTTACATGGGGAATGAGTAATGTATGTGGAAGACCAAGACAAAAAGAGATGCATCCCTGCACTTTTTCGAATGAAGTACCAAAAATCTGTTTTTTGTTGCAAGACAAAGGCGACTATTACGAGCTGCAATTTCGCTTCAAAATATGGAATAAAATACTTATCCCGAATTTGTCTAACCCTGTATTCTTCATCAGGGCAATCAACGATCCGGCAAAGTTCTACTTATTAAGCACGCATACAGATATTACTAATTTCTTCAACAAGTTCAAATTCAGGATACTTGTTCTCAAGAACCGTTACGACGGGCATTTTAAAAAATCTATAAATCATTTGGCTATTATCTACGATATGAAATTTAAAGGGGTTAAAAAAAATAATCCTCTTTGCTGGCGTCTATCTCCTGCTCGCTATTATTCCCTGCTGATTCTTCTCCACCATTGCCGAACGCCTTGGCTTGTCGCTGCACTGGCCTAAAGCCATATATATTAATATAAAGATTACAATAGTGGATAAACATCCACCACCCAGTTTTTTAGCTCCCCAGCCTGCGATAATAGTTTTAAAGAATGAATTCATATAGATACGTTTTAGTATTGAACAGCGGAAACGTTAATTAGTTTGGACTAAAATCAATCATCCACTCAAAACAAAACGTCCTTAAAATTGTCTTTATGTGTGCAATAACAGATTTATCCTGCATCAATTACTACAATGGCAGGAAGTAAACTTCCCATTTCGCAGGCATAGTACCAAACGGAAATCGCTTTCCTGTCTATAGAAACACCTTATTCGTCGACACATTCCACCTAGCTATAGATTATACTACATACAGCACTACTCATGGCATGTGGTTTGGATTAATCTTCACAACTAAACAACACACACAAAATGAAAAGAATTATTTTCGCTGTCTTACTCGGAGTAGCTTCGTTAACCAGCATAAGCACTAAAGCACAAGTAAGTGTAAATATAAATATTGGCTCACAGCCACAATGGGGACCCACTGGTTACGACCATGTAGATTACTATTATTTACCAGATGTGGATGCTTATTATTATGTACCAACCTCACAGTTTATCTACCTGCTAAACGGAACATGGGCATGGAGAAATAGCTTACCGGCAAGATATAGCGGATATGATTTGTACAATGGATATAAGGTAGTAATGAATGGAACAAGACCTTATCTGTCGCACAATACCCATATTAAGCAATATGGCAAGTATAAAAATTATGGTGGCAAACAAAGTAACATCAGGAACAGTAAAGATGTAAGATATGAAAATGCCAGAAACAACAGACCAACAACTGTACGTAATACTAGCAGAACTGTTGTAAAAGTTAACAACAATAACAACAGACCTGGTCAGCAGGGCAATAAAAACCAAGGTAGTAACAGAGGAACTCAAAATAATAACAGGCCAACTACAGGAAAAGATTCAAATCATGATGCTAAAGGTAATGGAAATCAAGGTGGCAGATCTGAAGGCAGAGGTGGCAGAAATTAATAAGATAAAAACAAATACACTCAGCGAAAGCCGGCATCTTGTAAAAGAGATTGCCGGCTTTTTATTGGCCTTTATTGTAAATTAGCCACACTAATTCACATTAATCCACAAGGTTATCAACAATTAATGTTGACAACCGTTTTAGAAGGTTGAAAACGTGCCGCTTTTCCATAGTCAACTAAGGAAAATGAAATGTTATCCACATAAAATGCACTTGTATACCAAATACTTAACATACTTATCAACATTATAGCTTAAACATATAATTACAGACCTGCTTAATCAGCCACGCTGTATTACCAGCTCAAATACGGAGTTGCAATGTAAAACGCAAATTAAAAGATTCTATATCACTGGCTTTTTAAGGTTCAAGATCACTAGAGTAGCTGTTAAAACTCTGCCGAATGCAGAAGTCCAAAAGACCAGCCATTAACTGACAAGAACTAAAAATTCAACCAAAGGTTAATGTAAAAACCCGTACTTATTGCATCTGTAGCATGCTGGCATTGTCATTTACTAAGGTCCGCGTATCCTGCGTGCTGAGTCCCACTCGAGTCCCACTTTTTTTAGCTAGTTGAAAAAGTGGCACTTAAGTGGGACATTACACGTACCTGAGTCGGACCCTGCCCGAGGGCATACGGGTTAAGGGTAGTACGTGGAGTTTGTTTGCATGAGTAATATTGAAAACATAAAACCCCATCGCTATGGAACCCTATAAACATAAGAAATAACCAATGAATTAAGCCCTTGGAGCCAACCATTGATGTGATTGACATAATTGTTACAGAGGCAGAAATAACTCCTCTAAAGCCTTAAATAGAATCCGTCAATTTTAATATAACTGATATAAAAAATTTAAAAGACGAATTCTAATCACGAGAATCTTTTTGATAGCAGATTTGTTCAAATACTATGCGCAATTAAAAAGCGTCAGCCTAACACTAAAATAACTATAAGTTAATAAAAAGATTTCCACAAAATCACTGGTATTTGCAAGCATATTAGGAAAAAATAATGCACAGCAGAAGAAATTTGCCAATAAAAAACAGGCTGCCTTTTGAAAAGCAGCCTGTTCTAAATGTATAATTGAGATAAAGGTTATTGAACTACAACACCATCTTTGGTGATTTTGATAAAGGCAACTTCAGTACCTTTTTTAACATCTATCTGGTAATACTGAGTTTTGTCAGCATTAGTTACCAGGAATGCTGTTGTTGGTGTCCAGTCTTTATAAGCATCTGCTTTTAAAGTTGTGGTAACCGGTGCTGGTAGTTCTTCTAATTTAACAGGTACTTTTGTAGTACTGTCTTGTTGTACTGTAATGATAACTGGGTTTTTAACTTCCGAAGCTTTAACTGTTGAAAGTCCTGCAAATGCTAATACTGTTGCTGTTAAAATTAAGTTTTTCATAATATTGTTTTTTTTGTTATTATCCTGGTTAACTATTATAATTATTAACCGGTGTTAAGCTGTTTAATTCAATAATTAATTCTGATATCTAGATAGACATATTTGTGCCAAAAGCAACACGACACTAATAATCAACAAGTTAACATAAACACCAATAAATAATACTGTAGAAAGATTCCACACTTTGTAGGGATAGGTATCAGATAAAGTAACATATAGAATATTATACCACAGGTACACTGGCGGTTCTGGATAAATGAATAAAAACTACACCATAGAAGAGAATTAAAACAAGGCTCCAAAAAGAAAATGCTGACATCCATCAGCATTTCCATTTATTAACTACCTATTATAAGCCTAAGCCTATTTCTTTCGCAGTTTTATTACCTGCATATTTTCTAGATTCAGTGTAATGACAAATAAATTGTCATATTCTT
>JAATFQ010000067.1 GCA_015655115.1 Sphingobacteriales bacterium | reverse complement strand
CTGCAGTTGCGCTGATCCATTACGCGGTAACCAGCAAAACCGGCGATATGGTTGGCGGATGGTCACTGAATGCAGAGCAGCTTCGCGTTGGTTTTACAAGGATGATGTATCCTTTCTTTGCAGGTTTGCTGTTATCACGCATCACAAAGCCGGCACATGTTAAAAATGCTTTCTTTTGGTGCAGCTTTTTAATAGCAATAGTCCTGATTATCCCAAGAATTGGAGGCGCAACAAACTTATGGATGAATGGCCTTTATGAATCGCTGAGCATCATACTGATCTTCCCGCTGATTGTTTATCTTGGGGCAAGTGGTGAAATACGCGGAAGGTACGAATCCGGGATATGCAAGTTTTTAGGCAATCTTTCCTATCCTATCTACATTACCCATTATCCGCTGATCTACATTTATACCGGATGGGTAAGTGACCATCCAGGCATAAAATTTTCAGAAGCTTTGCCTTATGCATTACTCACATTTATATCTGCTATCGTTATTGCATATGCATGCCTGAAACTCTATGATGAACCTGTAAGAGCATGGCTGAAAAGAAAATGGAATTAGTAGCCGGACTAATTTTTTTCTGAGCTCTTTAAGAATCCGGAGCCCTAAGATCGTCATTAGCCAATGAATTTTTCCAGGGATCATCCTTGTCATTAGCAGACTGCTGGCCTGTCAGAGGAGCTTCCGGATTAGTTCCAACCTCTAAATCAGCACCTGAATCCTGACTAGCAAGTCCGGCTGTGTTACCAGGTGCAATTGAACCATTGGCTGAAGTCTGATATATTGCAGCATTTTCTTTCATTCTTTTCAAATGACCTGTTTGGCTTGCTCCTGCAATGATATCAACATTTTCCTCACGCAGCTTCTGGCTGGGAGTGGAACCGACTTTAGCACCATCCAGGGTATGAACAACCCGCAGATCTTCTTTATCTAACAAATATTTCACCACTTCGTAAAGCGCGATGCCAATCAAGGCGTGTTTAATAAATCCCATTGCTATACTATTTGCAGCAACAACAAATGTCCTCCGAAAAGGTTTAATCTATTGAGATATTGTTATGCACAAACAATATGGATTCAACTCCTGATTTCCCGGCGCATAAAAAGAAAATAAGAAAGTGCAAAACACGCTACTGTTGCTCCTATAAGCCCGCTTACCTGCGGCCACACCACCATTACACTCTCTGTGAAAGGAAGAGGAGAGGGAATTGCGCCTGCCATCTGGTCCATTGTCATCGGCCCAAGACTTCTCACAGAAGGCATCAGCATGGTTGTTGTTGCGTCCATATATAACTGATTTGGTGCGATACGCAATAAGTCTAATATCAATTCATTATACTTTAAAATCTGATCCGGTGAAAGACCCGCAGGATCTGGCAGAAAAGACCTGATCGCGAGATTCAACACAACCTGGTAAAAAACAGTAAAAAACAACCATATGCCTATTGCGCTCAGCGCAGATGTAGCAGCCGCCCTAAACCTGATAGAGAGGACAATCGAAAGGCTTAACCAAAAGGCTACATAGAAAATGCTGAGACCAACAAACCCTAGAATCCTAAGGAATTCCTGTGGTTCCATTCGTACCCCTGTCAGTAAAAGTCCGCCACCAATCATACATAAAGCCAGGGACAGAAACAGCACACTCACCAGGACAAGGGCACTGGCAAACTTCGCCAGCAGCACATTATCCCTGTAGATAGGCTGAGCCATCAGCCGGGTAAGCGTACCACTGTTCTGTTCGGCATTTATAGCATCAAAGCCCAGGCTGATACCCAGCAGGGGTGCCAGAAAACTCAGGAAAACATGAAAAGGAGGGATAGAATTGTCCGTTGTGGTCAGCAGCTTCAGGTATAGAAATACATGGTCAGGATCATTCACATTCCCCGTTGCGGATCTTATATTGGCCAGTGAAACGTACATGGAAGCGATAAATGTCAGTACTATCAGTATAATGAGTACAATAAAGCGCCAGCTACGGATATGATCCGCCATTTCCTTTCTCATCATTACGTTAAATGGGCTGGAGGCCGAAGATTTGAATAAAAAATTTAAACTTTTCATTGACTCTTTTATCATTACTGTGCTTCAAAATATTTCTGGTATATCTCATCAAGACCGTATTCTTTCTGATGTACACTCAAAACGTCATAACCTTCTTTTACAAAAAAGCGCACCAGAGCAGCTGTCAGATCTTCACTACAGGTAAATTCAACTTCCTTTCCATGAATGCTGATCCTTTCAAGTCCCTTCCATTGCATTAACTCAGCATCCTTCGGCCATGGTTGCGGTAACTCCTGAGCTACCTTAACCGATGTCACATATCCTTCATGCCCAAAAAGTGCTTTTGATAGCGTATCAATATTGCCCTGGGCCAATAATTTACCCTTCACAAAAATCCCAACCCTGTCGCAGATCTGCTGAACATGATGTAAATGGTGGGAGGACAGGAGAACTGTAATTCCCTGCTCCCGGCTTAACGACTTGATCAGGCTTAAAAAATCCCTGACCCCACTGGGATCGATCCCTAAGGTGGGTTCATCCAGAATAATCACTTCAGGCTCCTTAATAAGCACCTCTGCCAGGCCCAGCCGCTGCTTCATTCCACGGGAGTAGGTTCCTGTTTTCTTGTCTTTATCCGCGGTCAGGCCTACGGTTTCTATCATTCTCAGTGCGCGGATCATCCCTTCGTTTTCCCCAAGACCATTCAGCCTTGCGATATACATCAGATTATCCAAAGCCGTCATCTGATCATAGAAACCCAGGCTATCAGGCATATAGCCGACTTTTCTCTTCACGGCAACAGGATTGCCTGTAGATTGGTATCCGCAAACATGTACTGAGCCTCCACTGGGTTCGGTAAGGCCCAGCATCATTAGTATGGTTGTGGTCTTTCCAGCCCCGTTTGGCCCCAAGAGCCCGAAGATTTCGCCTTTATGCACATCAAGGTTCAGCTCGTCAACCGCCCTGAAAGAACCATAGCATTTGCTTAAGTCCTTTATTTGAATAATAGGATCCTTCATTTGTAGAAATAACTTATTTAGATACCACTACCTCCTGCCGTATTTGCGGATGAGATAATACACCAGACCAACCGACAATAAGATGACCATGATGCCTATCCAGCCGGAAAGCAAAGAGGTTTTGACGATCATTCTAAAAGCTGCCGGCGCATTACTGTTGGGATTACTTGCCGTAAAGGTCGCCGCATAATCACCGGCAATGGTCTTATCCGGCACTTTTAGTCTGGCCTTCAGTTCCTGGCTTTTGCCTGGTTCGAGCCTTGAGATCTTTGAGGGCTCAAACGACGCTTCCCAATTTGCAGGCAGTTGAGAAGAGAGGTCAATATCGTTTAAGGGTAGTGTACCCGTGTTTTTTACAATCAATTGAATATCCTGGTGACTGCCCGAAGTAAGCTCCTCACTTAATCGTCCAGAAGGTGTAGTCAGCGTTAGACCATAAGAGCCTTTCACAACCGCCTCAAGATTTAACACCAGGGTTTCTTGCCCCGATACCGCTTTTACAGGTATCTTGTATTTGCTCGGAGCTGCATTTGCTGCGGCATTGATTTCGATGGAAATATCCTGTGTCTTTCCGGCATCCATTGCCAGTGAAGTGACCTGATTACCATCGACCTTATAGCTGATGATCCAGCCAATTGGGAGCTCAGCTTTGAGTTCAACAATCTTTGATTTACCATCGCCATTGTGCAATGTGGTATTGTAACGAAAGACCTCATTCGTGGCCGCCTCGATGTTCATCAGCCTTGCCGTAAAACTGGATTTACCATCTATACCTGCAACAGGGGCCTGGGCTTTGAGTAGTTGCCCAGTTGATAGCAGCCATAGGAAAAGTAATGTAAACTTGCGCAGTGCGCAAAAACGTGTAAGTAGGAATTCTGTTAACATGATCCAACAACTAGAATTAAAATAATAGCTCCAAAAAATGTATTTTCAATTTGTTTTAAATGACGAGGCAAATCAAAACAACAAAACCTTTTTTTCAAATAGTTTTAACATTTTTTAACAAATGCAGGAGTTTCGAGTGATACTTTCTGCGAATAGTTTTAGTTTAGTAAGGAGCTTTACTTTAGTATATGACTAGATGGTTGAGTGAACAATGCATCTGCAATAATTGAAATAAACAGAATTTACATTCAACCAGTGCAAATAAGAATACTTTTGAAACACCAGATTTAAAGAATATGTTTACAGCACAGCAAATGGCGGCGCACGCCAAAGTAAAAACAGGCGCAGATTTTCCGGCTTACGTTCAGGAAATTAAACAATTAGGGTTATGGAGTAACTTTGTAGATTAAGAACTTATCAGAGCTGCTCTGCTTATCGGCGATTTCAGGAAGTGTCAGGTAAATTTTGCCTGTTGAGTCAAGCATCAATGCTATAATTCTTCCACTTGTTGGATTTAAATAAGTGTTCGTAATCGCTGAGTTCTTAATTTTATACAGGCTGGTACCCACGGCTACAAAAAGGTCACCTGAGGCATCTACCACCATATGAACTGTACTTTGATAAAATTGTTTTATGTCTGGAAATAGCCCTCCTGGAAGTGCACCTTGCATCGGATTAATAACTGGTGTACTAATCATTCCGCCAGGCGCGATTTTTCTTATTCGTGCAGAAAAACCCATGTTGTCACCACCACTCGGCTCAGTCACATACAGGCTGCCTGTACGGGCATCAACGGCCATTGCCATTACGCTCGTAATGTTTGCAAATGTACTTACCAGCCCATCAGGCGTAATTTTCCGGATCGATGTTTGATCGTTGACATACAAATTTCCTGAAGCATCAAATACTAGATTTTTAGGTCCCCAAAATTGCGCGTTGGTGCCTTGACCGTCCACCTGCCCTGTATAATCTTTGCCGGCGAAAACACTTAACGTCCCATCTGGCGTTATTTTATAGATTTTAGCCGGACCGTTAATAATAATCGATAAACGGGAAGGTACCCTAACATAAGGCGAAGAAATGAATACGTTGCCCGATGGGTCAACCGCGCATCCGGCTATATAGGGAACAGCATCGGCAGATGCTGGTATTTTTGCCAACACGGTTGATATTCCGTTTGGCGAGATTTTATATACGGTATTATCGATTGTACCATAAGTATTGCCTGCCGCATCTAAAGCCAGATTTTGGGGACCAAAACCTGTTGTGCCCGGATTTAAAATAGTAAAGGTTGAGGGAATCGTTTCGAAATCGTCTTTATAAGTTAACGCGACACCGTGTGTGGTAAGTATCAATTTACCTGTTCCGCTAGTTGCCGGAACGGTTATGTAAACAGCCGAAATACTTGCCGAGTCGACTGAAGCGCTTACCCCATTAACAGTAACTTTATTATTAGCGCGGGTTGTGCTAAAATCGCTGCCATAAATAATAACTTTAGCTCCAACCATACCGCTTTCAATGCTAACGCCGCTTATTTGAGGATTTGGCGTTTCAACGGTAAACCTGGTTGGATGAACAATGGTTTTGCCATTTGTATTGATGGTAAGCGTTACCGGACCGGAAGTAACATTATCCGGTATCATCACTATAATTTGAGTAGAGTCACCCGCCATAGCAGCTACGCTTATGTTGTTAAATAAAACCTTGCTTTCCTTAAAATCCTGGCTGAAATTGTGACCGTTAATTAAAATAACACTATTAGGCACACCAAGGTTATTGAGGATAAACTGGTTGTAATAGTGTGGCCCGTCAGTATAGATTTTTCCATCATACATGTAATACTGCATGGTAGTAACTACGGGCAGTGTCTTAGGATCTTCAAACTGTTTTTTATCTTTTTTGCAGCCAAAAGCGAATAAGACTGACAGACATACCAATATTAAAGTTGGCTTTTTGATTAGAATAACGTTAACCATAACTTTAGTTGTTCTATTTTATAGGATAGGATTTATGTATGACAAAGGCGCTTATCCACGTTTTAAATCCAAAGTTACTAAATTAACACGTTGCTACAATCCCCCAAATTGGGGGATTTAATTGATCCACCGCTTGCTGCCGGCCACTTTCAGCGCTTCGGCTTTGCTGTTGACCGCCATTTTCTGATAGATATTTTTGATATGGCTACGAACCGTCTCTTTGCTGATAAATAAGTCAAGGGCGATCTTGGTATAACTTTTACCTTCAGCAATCCCTTTAAGTACAGCAGTCTCACGGTCCGATAAGGGCGAATCCTGGGGACGTACAAAGGAGCTGACCACCATCCTGGCGATCTGCAGACTCATCGGAGCGCCCCCTGCGAAAGCATCGGCCATGTTATGAATAATCTGATCAGCGTCTGAGTTTTTGACGATATAGCCACCAGCCCCGGCGCATAGCGAACGGAATACCTTGTCGCTATCTTCCAGTACTGTTATGATCAGCACAATACAATCCGGCCGCTGCTTTTTGACACGAAGCGTCCCTTCTATACCGTCAATGCCAGGCAAGTCAATGTCCATTAACACCAGGTCAGGGGCATCCTTCGCCAGGTTTTTAAGCGCCTGTTCACAATTGCCGTACTGTCCGGCTACACGGTAGCCCGGCGTCCCGGCGATGAGCGCGGCAAAGCCCTCTCTTATTTTGCCGTTATCTTCAATGATGGTGATTGATCTTTCCATTTATTCTTCGTTTAGCGGAATGACCGGTACGGTGATCCCAATACACGTTCCGCTATTTTCTTTTACAATAGTTAACACCAGATTATTTTTCTTACAACGCCGTTCCATATTGGCCAGTCCATTATGCTCGTGATACGGGTCCGCATCCTTCCAGGCACCGTTATCAAGGAGCGCGTAATGGATACCGCCAGCCAGACAGGTCATGGTCAGCTCAACTTCCGTCGCACCCGAATGTTTAACGATATTGGTCATCGCTTCTTTAAAGATAAAAAGGATATTGAGTGCGGCCAGCGGGCCGAATTGCTTTGACCCGCAATCGGTTGCAACCGATGAAAAGGCGATATCGAACTGGTTGTAATAGCGCTGTCCGTAACTGGTGAGATAGTCAAAAAGCTCCTTCGGTTCATCACTGTTATGGTTCAAATGCCACAGAAAATCCTTGCTGCTGGCATATAAGGCATTACTGTTTTGAATAATGGTTTCAACTAAAGGTTGTAAACCATCGTCCGGCGCCAGTTTATGTTTTAACAATGCCGCCTGGCGGGTGATGGCCGAGAGCATATTACCGGTCTCATCGTGAAAATCGGTCGCAATGGTCTCCCGCATGCTGTTCAGCTGTTCTGTGCGCAGCTTGACTGCTTCATCCAGCATGGTGATCTTCTGGTCTTGCAACCCCCTGATCTTAGCCCGGTCACGTTCCTGATCATATTGCTGCCAGGCCAGAAAGCCGCCAAAAAAGATCGTGATCAGGCAATTCATCCCCAATGCGTAGAGCGGTCCGCCCAATAATGTGTGTACAGGCGGGGCTATACTTGCATGAAGCGTTTGATAATAGATGAATCCGAAAACACCTAAATTACTGAACATGGTCCACCAGCCATACTTTTTATCTGCCCAGATAGCGGCCAGTAAGTACATGTGCAGAATGCTGATATTGGAGGAATAAATCAACCCGGAGTCCCTTATCCAGTCATAGATGATGAAATAAGTTGCCAGGGCAGTGATCGTCATAGGAATACGGTAATGACCGAAATACCTGATAGAGAACAGCAATATGATGATCAGCGCATCGTTGATCAGGTAACCAATGAACGGACGGTGCATCCAATATATAAAAACCGGGAACAGGAGCATCAGCGGAACGCCGATGAGGCACGAACTGACGATCACGCGGAATTCGTGGTACTTAGGATGCGTATTATCTTTTCGCATCTCTTTCGGCATGAAGTAATTGACGGCGCGTTCAAATATCATTACTACCAAGATACGTGATAACATCGTATAGCACCAATAAACCACCAAAAATACCGCAATCTGGGGGATTGACAGGTACCCGGGTCTGGATTAATTTAGCGCCCCCCATTTTAAACTTCAAGCCCGTTAAAGCAAAAAAGCCAGCAGCCAGGTGTAGCTACTGGCAAAAGTGGTGGTCGTAAAGATTCCGATTTCAAACTATTTTGTAGACGATTTGCAGATGGTTATTGAGGTTTTAGGGCGTGACTGGGGATTTTGAAATGGTGACGAAACGGATTTCAAACTATTTTGATAGTAATTAGATAAAGCTCCAGATTTAAATAACATCCTATGCTTTGGCAAAAAGAGGCTTACCCTAAGCGCGCTGTTCTGTGGGAAGCGGGGGTAAGGATGTTAACACAAAGTTGAACAAAATAAATTCATTCAAAAAATTAACTTAATATTTTTCATCCAGAATTTACATTATCTTTCAGGAGTTCCCAAGTTGAAAGGCGGGCGACATAATTTCCTGCTCAGCCCTAGAAATACCAATATCCTTTGCGACGGCTCTCCATTCTTTAACCGCCGAAATTACCTCTGCAATAATCCTTTCCATCTGCGCATCCTGAAGTTGAAAATAAGGACCAACACTCCTAGCGAGATCTAAATCTAAAGCATTATTGTGAGAATCGACATTAATGGCAAGCCCTGCTTTATCTGTCGATGGATTGAGGTCATAAGCAGGAGAAAGTCTCCATCCATCAGCATTCAGAAGGAACCCATGATTTCTAAGATGATCGTCAGTATTTGATATTGTCATATTAAAAATTATCCGTCGCCATAACTGGTGCAGATCCTCTTCGATATTTTTACCTCCCGAATACTGAAGAAACTCTGCTATATCTAGATAGCTTGGCGTTGAATCTCGGATCAAGTCTTCATTATTTCCGGTCATGGTCATCGCAGAGGCAAAATGTATCCTTTCATCTCCAGAACGATCAAATCTTCTGGACAAAAATGTACGATACGGCCCATGTACTTTAATGAGTTCACAAGATGGAAGAGTAAGGCCTGCTTCTAGGCCTAAACGATAGGCTAAGTATTCCCATGCGGCCTTGTCTGTAGTATCATTTTTAGAGGGAAATTTCGCTATACATAGATTGCCTTTCGTATCCACTATATTGGCTTTTGGCCTTGCACCGCCTAATGAAGATCCAGGTGCAATTAGCATGTGCATCCATTTGTCTGCATGTTTACCATCCTCATCCATTTCATATGCCCTCACACTTTCTTGTAATGCTCGTATATGTGCTATTGGTGGAGCAGGAGCGTCACGATCATCATCGAGAAACGGGCCCTCAGGATCTAATTTGAAACGGAGAGCTCCCATTCTTGTGACATCATGAACTCCAAGCAAATAATCAATTTCATATAAAGAGGGCACTGGTTGCTGTATCTCTAATGCTTTCTGAGCAGCCCTTCGTTGCATAAGCCGTCTTCCCCAGGTATCTGGCATAGAATCCATAAATACACCAAAGTTGTCTTTACCACTTAAATATTGTTGACCCGTCACCCAATCAATATCTGGATCTAACACAAATCTGTCTTTGGTGCCCAACCAATCTTTATCGTAGGCAAAACTAAAAACCTTACTGCCTTTGCTCCGTTGGGCAGATAAAATCCCTATACATTCTGGCCCTACCAATCCCTGCCAGTGTGCGTAAATCCAGATGTCCGTTTTATTTACTGCCATTATGATAACAGATTAAGATCTTGTAATTTCCTGCCCAGTTCGTCATCAACAGCTAGCTTAAGAAAATCTTCATGTAAGTTAAGCGCCCTTAACACATTAAAATAAGCTCCCATCGATACACTGGGATCACCACGCTCAATTTTGCGAAGTGTTACCCGCTCTATTGCTGCACGCTCAGCAAGCTGAATGGCAGTAATATTGCGCCGTTTCCTTGCTAATTTAATATTCTCCCCAAGCTTGTCCCAAATCTTCTGATATTTGGGAAAGACAACTACTTGCTTTGATTTCATAATGGATATTATTATATCCAAATATAACAAAAATGGATATAATAGTATCCATTTTTGTTAATTAAACCAAGCTGAAGATTGTAATATATATTAGATGAATGATTAATTACAAAATTATATTAGCTTTCAAATTAAGCACGTGACTACATGGCTAATAGAATTTAAGATCACAATTATTACTAAAATTCATCTTGTGGTTTCCCGTAGTGAAATATCAAAATTCAAAAATATATTTACTGCTTAAACCATAAAACATTATGCCACAAAGAATTTTAAGTGAAGATTGGGAAGATTACGATAATCGTAAAATTCGAGATTCTCGAGACAGTCGTTATTTTTCATGTGAAGAGCCGTGGGGAAGTAGACTATCTGGTCAAGAAAATCAAAAAACACAAAGGCAGTACGGAACAAGAAATTAAGAATGCGATAGCTTCTTGCTGCAAAACAATCGCGGCCCCACGGCCAAGAAAGACTTTTGTAGAATGCGTTATGTCAAAACTGTAGTTAAATTTAGGGAAAGCTACAAGTCTTTACCTAATTGACGAAGTGCATTCTCACATGAGAATTTAAATTAATAAGTTCGGTAGTTTTGGGTACTACCGAACTTTTGTGGTCCCGACGAGAATCGAACTCATATCTAAAGTTTAGGAAACTTCTATTCTATCCGTTGAACTACGGGACCAGAACTACCTATCTAACCACACTTCCATTCACATGGTTTTGGATAGGAGCCACAAAAGTAAGTTTTCCATCTGAATTTTCAGACATTAAAATCATTCCTTGTGACAAAATTCCTTTAATTTCTCTAGGCGCAAGATTCACTACAACACTAACCTGCTGTCCTACAACACCCTCAGGCGTGAAAAACTCTGCAATTCCAGAGACTACAGTACGCTGATCTATTCCTGTATCTAAAGTCAATTTCAGTAATTTCTTAGTTTTCTCCACCTTTTCGGCTGCAATAATTGTAGCTACACGAATATCAAGAGCACTAAACTGGTCGAAATCTATATTCTCTTTTACAGGAGCAACCACCGCATTGGCGATACTATTATCAACTTTACTTTGGTTCAGCTTATCGATTTGCGCCTGAACTTCAGCATCCTCAATTTTATCAAATAATAATCCAGGCTCATTTAACTGGTGACCACGCAGCAACAAGTCTGTTCTACCAGCATCTTCCCATAGATTACCACCATAATTCAGCATTTTCATCAGCTTATTTGCTGTGAAAGGTAAAAATGGCTCCATAAAAATCTCCAGGTTAGCAACAATCTGCAGGCTGATATTCAAAATCGTACGTACACGGTCCTCATCCGTTTTAATCACCTTCCAGGGTTCCGTCTCTGCCAGGTATTTATTACCCAAACGTGCAACATTCATCACCTCAGTAAGCGCCTCTCTAAAACGGTAATTTTCAATAGAAGCACTGATTTTAGCCGGATATAGGGCAAGCTCATCGATCACTTGCTGATCAACATCATTGACCTTCATCAGCACAGGCACTTTTCCTTCAAAATATTTATGCGTAAGCACCAATACCCTATTGATAAAATTACCCAGTACTGCTACCAGCTCATTATTATTTCTCGCCTGAAAATCTTTCCAGGTAAAGTCATTATCCTTAGTTTCCGGAGCCGTAGCCGTTAACACATAACGCAATACATCTTGTTTATCTTTAAACTCTACAAGGTATTCATTCAGCCAAACAGCCCAGTTTTTAGAAGTAGAGATCTTTTCTCCTTCTAAATTCAGGAACTCATTTGCAGGTACATTATCTGCAAGGATGTATCCCCCATGTGCCATTAGCATGGCAGGGAAAATGATACAATGGAAAACGATATTGTCCTTTCCAATAAAGTGTACCAGTTTCGTGGCATCATCTTTCCAGTAATCTTCCCAGTTTCCTTTTTCTACACCGTTCTGATTAATATAATACTCTTCCGCTTTAGGGTTCCATACATCCAGGCGGGCGTAGTCAAAAAGCTCTTTAGTAGCCGAAATATAACCTATCGGCGCATCAAACCAAACATACAATACTTTACCTTCAGCATCCTTTACAGGAACCTTCACTCCCCAGTCCAGGTCTCTCGTCATTGCCCGGGGCTGTAAGCCCGCGTTTAACCAACTTTGACACTGCCCGTATACATTTGGCTTCCATTCTTTATGGCCTTCAATATATGTCCTTAATTGCGCCTCATATTTCTCCAATGGAAGAAACCAGTTTTTAGTCTCCCTTCTTACTGGTGGCTCACCAGACAAAGTAGATTTAGGATTGATCAGGTCAGTTGCATTTAATGTACTTCCGCAGTTTTCACACTGATCGCCATAGGCATGCTCATTCCCGCATTTCGGGCATGTGCCGGTAATATATCTGTCGGCCAGGAAAGTTTGTGCCTTCTCATCATAATATTGTTCGGTAACCTCTTCAGTAAAAACGCCTTTATCATAAAGCGTTTCGAAAAAGTCTGAAGCTGTTTGGTGGTGCATCTGCGATGAAGTACGGTGGTAGATATCAAATGATACCCCGAACTCCCTGAATGAATCACCTATAATTTTATGATACTTATCTACAATAACCTGTGGGGTAACACCTTCTCTTTTGGCCTTCAAAGTAATAGGAACGCCATTTTCATCAGAACCACAAATAAATTTAACATCTCTGTTATTAGCGCGCAAATAACGCACATAAGTATCCGCAGGTAAATAAACTCCTGCTAAATGCCCGATATGTACAGGACCATTTGTATAAGGCAATGCCGCCGTAACGGTATATCTTTTTATTTTACTGTTATCCAAAACTATTTTTATTATTTTGGCAAAGATAAGTGTTTTACCAATGATTAAACAGCCGCCATACCTAAAAAAGGGAGACAAAATTGCTATTGTTTGTCCAGCCAAGAAATTGAAGAAGCCTATTGACTATGCAATAGCCCTACTGGAGGAGTGGGGGCTGGAAGTTGTATTGGGCAAAACAGTCTCTGCAGAACATAATCAATTTGCTGGTGATGATGCTTTACGTGCGGCAGACCTGCAATATTTCCTGGATAATCCCGATATTAAAGCAATCATTGCAGGGCGGGGAGGCTATGGAACAATCCGGATAATTGACTTGCTTGATTTTACCGGATTTATCAAAAATCCGAAATGGGTAATCGGGTTTAGCGACATTACAGTCCTACTTTCTCATATTGTTGGCGCTTTAAACACCCAGTGTATCCATGGTCAGATGCCCGCTACCTTTGAAGACGCAACTCCGGCTTCTTTGGAATCGTTAAGAAAAGCATTATTTGGCGAAGAACTATCTTATACTTACACCAGCAAATTCCCTAACCGCACAGGCGAAGCGCAAGGCATATTAATTGGTGGTAACTTAAGTATATTGATAGCCGTTGAAGGTTCTGCCTCAGAAATGGACTACTCAGATAAAATCTTATTTTTAGAAGATGTGGGGGAGTACGCATACAGTATAGACAGGATGGCGCGTATCCTGAAAAGAAATGGAAAACTAGCCAAATTAAAAGGATTAATTGTTGGCGCTTTCAGCGAGACCAAATTAGAAGATATTCCTTTTGGCCAAACGCCAGAACAAGTAATTTGGGAGATTGTAAAAGATTATGATTATCCTGTTTGCTTTAATTTTCCGGTGGGACATATTGAGGATAACAGAGCACTGATCTCAGGCAGATCAATCCAAATAATTGTTCAAAGTAACCGTTCAACTATATATAATATATAAGCACTATAAGTTTTATCAACTATTAAACCACTTCTGGGTAAACCGTAAAAGTATTGTTTTTCACTACTCTATACAAAAATTCCAGTTAAATAGATATATTTACATTAGTTATTCAATTAAAAACAAATTACTGCCATGAAAAGATTACTGTATAAAATAACTTTATCTATAACCTTAATTTTGGGAACTACTCAATTTTCACATGCGCAGGGGCCAGGCGTTTTAATAGACGTAAATTCTGACGGAGTTAATTACACAGGATTTACATCTGATAAAATAAAGGGTTCTCCCTATCTCAACAGTGAATGGACTCAAGGAATTGTAAGAATGACTGATGGAAAAATATATAAAGATTTTGAATTAAATTATGATCAAATCAATGATCGCGTTATATTTATCGGCGAAAATAAAGCTTTACAGTATTTTGCTGATCCAGTTAAAGAATTCACACTAATAAATAAATCTAATCAAAGTAGAAGTATAAGAACTTTTAGAAATGGATTTCCAAACATCGACAAAAGTACTTCCTTAAGTTTCTTTGAAATTCTTTCTGAAGGAAAAGCAACTTTAATCAAACATGCAGGGAAGAAAATGGTTGAGGAAAGAGGTGCCGGAAGTATAAATATAAGCAAACAAATTATAGAAATCTCCAAATATTATATTGTAAAAAATGACAATTACATTAGAGTAAAAAAAGATAAAAATTTGATCATTGAGGTTTTAAAAGACAGAGAAACAGAAGTGCGTAAGTTTATAGCTGAGCACGAATTAACCCTGAAGACAGATGACGAATTAGTAAAAGTAATTGACTTTTACAATTCATTATAAAATATAGATTGAATTCAAATTTCTCATTATATGCTACTGATTATACCATCTGCCTAACTAAGTATTAAGGTTTTTCAAGCTTCTAGTCAGAAAAGCCGTACACAAACAACGGGGTTTGAAAAGCATATCAAAAATAAGTAAGATAAAAAGAGATAAGCGTCCGGCTGTCCCATCCTAGTATCGAATAGATAAATTTTCTAGATTTGGCTTTATATAAATGAATAAAGCCATGAAAAGAGAAGTATCCAAGCTGAAGAAATGTTCGCTCACATTGATGTTGGAAAAACGGATATCCGTATCCAGTTCTACGGATTTATATCGTTTTTTTTGCAGGTCGCAAACAGAGAATATATCATCGCCGCATTTTGGGTTGTATCGGGGGTTCCGCTGAACAAGTGATTATGCCTCCCTAAATTAGGCAAAGCTTTCATAACCTGGGAAGGAAGAATTGCATGTCCCCCGGATCTCACGAAGGGGCCAGGAAGGTTACTATGCTGCATTCTCTTTTATGGAAGTTGTAAAATGAATGGTACTAATCCCCAGGAATGGCTTATGGATATATTGGAACGGATTCCAACACAAAAAGTCAATAACCTCTATGAATTACTGCAAGTGATTGGACTCCATCTCAAAAGCTATAATCGAAATATTTGTGAAATACAAAAGATGACTTTGTCGGACGTTTACAAAAAGTGTGTAATATTTAAAATTAATGCCTCTAGAATTGGGCTATTCTGAATCTTAAAAAAAACTTCTCACAGTTCAAAAAAAATGGGGCAGTTTATAAATCATAAACTGCCCCATTTCTCAATTTTAAATAAACGGACTTTTTCAGGGCTCACCAAATCAAGTGAAATGGTGTTTATTTATTATTGCGTGTTATTTATCCCAGAAAATAGCCGAAGTCTGTGGATCAATTGCCCCCTCAGCACCAACATTTGCAGAGTTGAAGTTATACTCTGCCTGTGGATATTGTAAGCGCAATGGAATTTGCTTTCCAGCTCTTGCAGTTGCCAAAGATAATGGAAGATCAGTTGGGACACCTAATCTCCTATAATCTACATAAGCCTCGAAATTATTGATTCCAGCTAAAGATAGATATTTCTGCATAACTATAAGTTTGGTCTTATCAGTAGATGCATCCCAATTAACTAGTGGATTAGCAGCGGCAATATAGTCAGATGCCGCCGGTTCTGGAACTCCAAGCCATGTGAACGACTCATTAACAGCGCTTTCAAAGACATTTTTAGCATTACCAGCTAACCAACCTCTTTGTATAGCTTCGGCCTGCAAAAATAAACTTTCAACAGAAGTAAATAACCATTGATCTTGAGTCGGGCTCTTTGCTAATCCTGGACCTGCTACATCAGAAGAGTTAGCTGCTTTTGGAGCACTGTTTGGTATTGCCTCTCCATAATTATAACCATAATATATATTACCATTTAAAGGGGTCCGCGCTTTACTATACACATATTGGTAGCGGATATCACCAGAATTACGGAATTTGTTTAAAGTATAATTATTGGCTCTATTATAGTTGTCAAGTGCTCCAAGACCAGATACTTTATATTGATTATAAAACGGATTTTGTTGCTCATCGGCAGCAGCAAATCCGGGATTTACATTTGCACTTTCGCCTGCTCCTAAAAATCCAGCTCCATCAGCAGTAATTTTTGCCATGACATCTGTAACAGTGGCATTGGAAACAACCTGCGATTCATGTATAAGGAGCTTTAATCTCTGACTGTTAACCAGTTTGCGCCATTGCACCGGATCACCACCGAACATAATATCAGAAGCAAGTTGTGCATCACTAAGATCTCCTGATTTTACACCTTTAAATAATACGGATGCAGAATCTAATTGCAAAAGTAAGTCGGCATATATATCAGCCCCTTTATCATATGGAGGCAAAATATTACCCTGAAAATCGAAAGCTTTTGAATAAGGTACGTTATTATATTGATCAACTAAATACATAAAGCCGATAGCTTTAATCGTTTTTGCCGCTCCCTGATAAAAATTAGAACCACTGGTTTTTGAAAGCTTCTCCATTAAATTAACATCTCTCAAAATATCAAACCATCCACTCCATTGAGTAGCCTGAAAGCTCGTGGTTATTGAATATGATTCCTGCTCGATAGATGGACCATAGGTACCGGAACGAGCCCAATACCCGGTCCATAAAGCTGCATAATCATAGCTAATTGCCATCCTTTCACTAACCCTGTATAAAGATCTTGGCAACAGCAAATTTGGTGTAATTGATTCCTCCGTGGGTTGATTAGGGTTATCATTTATATCGAAGAAGTCTTTTTTACAACTTGTTACTAGTAGTAACAACAATGCAAAAAAAGAATATACTATCTTTTTCATATCGTGTTTTTTAAATTGTTATTGCTTAAAATTTAATTGTAATACTACCACCAAGTGTTCTTGTAGGAGGGTTGATAGTTGAATTACCTATACCTGATTGATTTCCGGTGGTCACACCCGTTGTTGATCCATTTGAAAAGTTGCCAGAAGCCGAACTAAATGTAAAATCAGGATCAGAATATACATTATCTTTCGGTAACCACAAGGCCAGGTTTCTAGCAACAAATGAGATGTTGAACGCTTTTATTATATTTTGATTACCAAATACATTTACTGGTACATCGTAGCCTACTGATAATTCTCTAAATCTCCAAGATTGTGCACTGGTAATAAAGTTACTTGCAGTGTTTCTATATACACCGGTAAAGTACGTTTCAGGATCAAGCGTTACGCTGGTATTTGGAACGTATTCCCCATTTACCAATACAGAAGAATTGGGTAAAACAAATGGTACACGGTCATTGTATGCAGTTGCTTCAGAAACGCCGGTCCAAGCCATTGCATTACCTATATCATGATATGCGTTATAGCCACCCTTGTACTCAATCAATGCAGAAACTGATAATGATTTCCAACGTGCTGACGGGTTGAAACCAATAATCCATTTTGGCATTGTATTCCCAAAATTTTTAGTCACAGGATCCGTAGTAGGCAATCCAGTAGTTCCATTAACAATGATTCTTCCCTCGGGATCTCTTAAGTAATCGGTAGCTTTAATTACAAATGCAGGGTTATCTTTGATTGCGTAATTGGCGGCATAGGTATACCCGCCTATTGAAATCAGATCTAGCCCAGGATAAACACTACTGATATTGCTTTCATTATATGTTGCATTTACTTTGAAGTTGATACGAACCTGTCCTAGATTTACTAAAGGAGTAAGGCCTAAATCCATCTCAACTCCTTTGTTAATAAATGACGCTGCGTTTAAGTATGCAGTAGAATAACCTGTAGCGGTTGAAATATCAATTGGAATAATCTGATCAGTATTTTTCTGATGAAAATATGTAGCGTCTAGGGTCAGTCTATTATTAAAAAAACCTGTTTCAATACCAAATTCGAAAGCCTTAATAAATTCTGGTCTTAACTCTCTATTATAAATCGTATTGTCCGCAGCATACCCTGGCAAAGCTCCGTATGGAAATCCATCCGTTTGAGTTGGAGTCCTTTGAGAAAACGTTGCTTGTAGTAAATATGGAGCAATATCAGCATTACCAGTTTTATTCCATCCCCCCCTTAACTTAAGGTAAGATAATACACTGCTGCCTTTCAAAGTACTTATTGCATCAGATAACACTAGTGATCCACTAACACCCGGATAGAAAAATGAATTATTGTTAGCTCCTAAAACAGATGTTTGATCATTACGACCAGTAACCTCCAAATTTGCCCAACCTTTGTAACTTAGACCAGCACTTCCGTAATAAGAGAATAATCTTGACCGTCTAGATGGAGAACTTCCAGTTAAATTACCGATACGGTTCTCTATGCTGTACAGGTCAGTAATTACTAAACTTCCAGCACCTACTCTTGTATCGCGAAGATCGTCCTGACGTACATATGTACCTAAAATACCAGTCACCTTAAAATCATCATCAATTTGCTTATTTAAACTAGCAAATAGCTCTGAAGATAAACGCTGACTTCTATATGATCGCTCTTCAACTGATCCAGGAATAGGACCGAATCCTCTATCAATACCATATGCACTTGGAGTTTCTCCTTGCGAAGTTCTTCGTTCGTCTATTGCCTGAGAAGTTAATCCCGCACGATAAGTAAAGCTTAACCAGTCAGCAGCCTTAAGATTTAAATCCAAATTAGTAATTAAATCAGCTCTCTTTCCTTTTTTCCTCCAGTTATCAATAGCAAAGTACGGGTTTAAGCCGTAAGCATTGTAGTAGTTATTATATTGGGAATACTTATCGTTTTCAAAATCTTTATATGATGTGATCGGAATATGTGCTGCAGTGTTAAAGATTAAGTTCATCAAACCTTGATTTAATCCAACGTTGTTTGCAGCATTATAATCTGCCATACCTTCAGCATCAAAGATATTGTAGTTTTGCTGTATATAATTTGTATTAAATCCAACTTTTAACCTGCCATACTCTTTAGTCACATTCATACGGATACCAGTTCTGCGATTTTTATCGTCCGGAACAATACCTTTAACATTTGCATCTTGCATACTCAGATAAAAATCTTTATCAGCATAAGACACGTCAGTTTGTATGATTGAGCCGGTGTTAAAAAATTCCTTTCTGGCATTTGTAGGGCTATATTTAACCATTTGAGTAGTTCCGTCTGGTAATACATCACCAATACCTACCTCTGAACCATCATATGCGGGGCCCCATGACCAATTTTCGTAGGGAATGAATTCACCCCCACCACCGGTACCAAATTTTTCCTGGAAATGAGGAAAAAAACTTATACTTTGAAATTGCGTAGAATTACTAAGTGTAATAATCGGTTTGCCATCCTTACTTCCTTTTTTAGTTGTAACGATGAAAACACCATTTCTTGCATCTGAACCATAGATAGCCGCACCAGCAGACCCTTTTAAAACTGTGATATCATCTATATCATTGGGATTGATGGATGAAAGATAATTAATATCCGCCTGAACACCATCTAATAATAGTAAGGGATTATTATTTCCAGTTAAAGAGCGAATACCACGTAAATTGATTTTCACATTTTCAAAAACACCACTGTTAGTTGTGGTGACGTTTACGCCTGAGACCTTACCTTGTAAACCATTTGCTAGACTAACTGCTTTAGCAGCAGTTAAAGTAGCGTTGGTTACCGATGTTGCCGCATAACCGATTTCTTTTTTCTGTCTCTGTATTCCTAAGGCACCTGTAATGACTACATCGTTCAATTGTTGACTAGATGGCTCAAGGGATGCGTTTAGGGAATTTCCGTTACCTACTCTTAGTTCGAGAGTTTTATACCCAAGGAAACTAAAAACAAGAACCGATCCGGCTGGTACATCTATTTTGTACTTTCCGCTAGCGGTTGTAAGTGCGAGCTGCTTTGAATTTTTTACTTTGACCGATACGCCAGGAAGCGGGAGCCCGTCATCCTTGCCTGTTACTGTTCCAGTAATTGTTCTATCCTGCGCCATTGCAAAATTTGCACATAGCAGCATGATGAACAAACTTTGTAGAAGTTTTTTCATGAATTAAAATTTAGGTTATAGTTAATACTGCTCTAATATAGCAAAATTTCAAACCAACAAATACTTTTTTCACAAAAAAAACAGCAAAATTCTCAAAATATTAAAAAAAATCACATCAACCACCTCGATCGAACAAACAACGACAACATATCAACGAGATTTGACCAATTAAATCCTTTAAAAATAATTTTATCTTTGAATTCGACAAAACACAGATTAATGCTTCTAAAATGAAGGAAACATAGCGTTTTAAATTATAAAATAAATAAAATAATAATAGAAGACATTTCTATGGAACCTATCTTACGCCATTAAAGTAAGAGTCTAGTAACACATATTCGAAATCGCTTACATAGGTAATCCCGGCATTATTGTTTGCTAATGTCTGATATAAAATTCCAAACGAACCTTAAACTGAGTAGAAACTGATCTTTTCTAGTTTTGAAGGCATTTAGAACCGATACTCCTTCAAATTTATACCGCATCTATACTAATTCGCTATGAAACGACATAAGACCTAAATAGTCAATGTTAAAAAGCTTTTAATTAGAATATCAGCTAATATTCAAAAGTTAGTATGCAACATCAGGTTACCCCAGGCAGAATACTTATATACAAAAAAAATCCTGTTAACATGTAATTATCATAAGAGCTACATATTAACAGGATCTATTAAATGATCAAAAAACTGACAGACTTAATAATCTGCTAATTTACATCCCACCATACCGGTTCAGTTAATGGAACTGTACCAGGATAATTAGCATTAGAGTTAACTTCACTACTAGGATACAGCATCCGTACAGGTTTGATACCCTCTCTTAAAACCGATGACAACGAAGTGATAAGAAAGTCAGGATATCCTGTCCTTCTATACTCTGTCCAAGCTTCAAAACCCTGAGTACCACACATCGCAAAGTATTTTTGAGTGATAATGGCTTTAATTCTGTCATTCAAGCTAGTATTCGACAACCGTGCAGCAGGAGCTGAATTAATATACGCAAGCGCCTGGGCCGATGTCAGGTTAGCTGCAGTAAAACTTTGATTAATCCCCTGGATGAATAAGGCTGAAACATCTCCCGCTGCGTATCCCCTGGCAACGGCTTCCGCCTGTAGGAAAGAACTTTCAGAAGCAGAGAAAAACTTTACTGGGGCTAATGCTGAAACCGGATTATTAGCTCTCCCACCTACAAGTGCAGAAGGAGCAGAAATACGTTTACCCGAGTTAGAGCTCAGCGAGCCCGCTCCTTGTAAAACATAAACAATCGTATCTCTTCCACTAATCAGATCATAAAACTTAAATGCTCTTGGATCATTATTAGCGGCGAATGCTTTTACAACCGTACCACTTGCTCCCAAATTCTGGGTTCCCCCTAAGGCAACCATTTCATTGTACAAAGGATTTTCATTACCGCCGGTAGATGTATAAGAAACTTTTGCGTCTTCGTCTAGAAATGCCGCATTATTTGCATACAAGGCCTTTATACCTGCATCTGCCCCACTTGGATCAACACCCGACAACCTTAAATAAGCTTTCAATTTTAACGTATTAGCAAAAGCTAACCATTTATCCATATCGCCGTTAAAAATTAGATCCTGAGTACCCACCTCCTGAGAAAGGGAATTTGTAGTATTTAATAATGCAACACCCTTATCAATATAATTGAATACACTATCATACACCAATTTCTGTGTATCATATTTTGGACTGCCAATCTCTTCGGATTTTAAAGCACCTGATAAAGGAATATCGCCAAATGCATCTGTAGCCACTTGAAAGGTATATGCTTTCAAAAGATAAGCTATCCCTTTAAAACGTTCCGTATTCGCAACTTTACTAGTGATAATCAATTGTGCATTTTGTAATGCATTATGATAAATTGTCAACCACGACCTGTCAAATGTGGTATTACTTACATTATATTGATCGAAGCTTCTGTATTGCGAGGCTGTTGGACTTTGCGTCCAGTATTGTGCCCATATACCACCATAAATCTGGAATCCATTTCCAATAAGCTGGCCCATTGAAGCTTCAACTGTAGGTAAAAGTAACCTTGGAGAAGCCGTTTCCGGGTTATTTGGATTGTCATTGACGTCTAAAAATTTCTTACATCCAGCAACTCCTAAAGAGGCTGCAAGAAGCAGAAAGATTAGAACCTTATTATTGAATATTTTGATTGTTCTCATGATTTGGAGATTGTATTAAAATGAAACTTTAACATTAAGTCCGTAATTTCTTACTGAAGGCTGAGCTGTGAAATCAAAGCCCTGAGCATTTCCAGCCCCTGCTGAATTCACTTCAGGATCTGCATATTGATTTGAGTCTGGAGTCCAGATAAACAAGTTATTACCAAATATGCCGACACTTAGTGAGCTTATTTTGCTGTTTTTCAGCTGTGCTTTGTTAAACGTATAAGCAAGAGACAGCGTGCGCAATTTCACATAAGTAGCATCTACAATATTCGCGCCTGCTGAGCGGTTTGGATAGTAATCCTGCTTATTATAACCAATAGTCGTATTAGGAACACTGTTTCCATTAGCATCAAGATATACAGAGTTAGGGAAAATAGTGTTAATCCTTTCACCACCTGTTTCAGCTGAAGTACCCGTGAATGCCAAAATATCTTTTGTTCTTGAGTAGAACACACCACCGTGTTTAGTATCGAACAAAACATTTAATGATAGATTTTTATAGTTGATATTAGTACCTAATGAAGCCTGGTATTGTGGATTGTAACTTCCAAGGTATTGCGCTTCAGAAGTTGTAAGAGGCATACCTGTTTCAGAATCGACAATTGTTCTTCCCTGTGCATCTTTAGCTTCAGTTACTCCATAAAATTCACCGTATGGTTTTCCAACAGCTGCAACGATAGACATTCCAGAAAAACCGCCGACGCTAATCTGAGGGACTCCATTCATCAGTTCTACAACCTCACTTTTGTTTTTGGTAAACGTACCATACAATTCAATATTTAAGCCATAACTAGTTTTGATAGGCATGCCTCTTAAACTTAGCTCAATACCTTTATTTTGTACTTCACCCGCATTTGTTACTGCGAAGCGGTAACCAGTGGAGATAGGAACAGGGATACTAAGGATCTGATTTTTTGAATTATTTGAATAATAGCTAAAATCAACAGATAGTCTGTTTTTAAAGAAACCTAATTCCGTACCTACTTCAAATGAACTGGTTTTTTCTGGTTTAAGATTTTTATTACCAAGAGTCGATCCAGCCATGAATGCAGCGACATTTCCGAATGGAAAAACTGTACTACCAAAGTTACCTAAAATTTCTCCCTTCGTGATCGTATTCAATAACTGATAAGGATCAGTATCATTTCCAACCTGAGCATAACTTGAACGAATTTTACCATAATCAAGGAAGCCAAATGCTGATGATTTTTTCAATAATTCTGAAAACAGAAATGATGCACTAACGCTTGGATAGAAGAACGAATTATTGTCTTTAGGTAAAGTAGAAGACCAGTCATTTCTTGCTGTAGCCTCTAAAAACAACATGTTTTTGTAAGACAGGTTTAAATCTGCATAAAACCCAAACAATCTTCTATTCGTGATATTATCAGTTATTACATCAATTGGTCCGTTACTATTTTTTAGATTGTACCATCCTTCCTGAACTAATCCACCACTCGCATTTGTACCATTTACACTAGTTGTGGTGTTTCTCATCCGAAGGTTATTACCCAGCATTAATGATCCTTCAAAATCTTCATTAAACTTATGGTTAGCGGTAACCATCAAATCATGAACAATTTCATTTACATTAAATTGACTTACAGTATAAGATCCATTACTGATTTTAGCATTATCATCAATATCATAATTGCCAGCTTCATCAGCAGGAACAAACGAATATTTTGGAGCAAGTTCACGTCTGCGGTCTGTATAAGTATCAAGCCCTACACGTTCCTTAATATCAAGCCATTTAATAGGTTTATAACCAATATTGAAATTCCCCGTAATACGGTTAACATTATCGAAGTTATCATAATTGTCAAGTACCCAGTATGGATTCATGCTATATGCTCCGTAATACCCATACGTACCGGCCACATTAGTACCAAAGCCGTTATATTTATTGTTCAGGTCTTTAAGCTGCGTCAAAGGAATGTCTCTTGGCGTCTGTAGTACATTATCAAAAACAGATCCTGAGGACTGTCCGCCAGCTACCTGATTACTGTTAATTTGGGAATAATTAAAAGAGACACCTGCAGTAAACTTATCACCTAATTCAGCTGTTCCATTAAAGCGAACATTATATTTATTGAATGTATCTTTATTACCAGGGAAAGTACCATTTGAATTTAAAGAATTCAATCCCAAATAAAATGTAGTCTTTTCACCCCCACCAGAAAAGCCCAGATTGTTATCTGTAGCAAAACCAGTATCGAAAAAATCACGGATATTATTTTTAAGAGCAGAATATGGTTTTGTTTGACGCACGCCATCAATCATTTGTCCCCATTCCTGATTCTCACCAGTAAATGGCGCTCCCCAACTCCAGTTTTCCTTTGGATCACTTACATAAGTTGTATTGCTTGTATTAGTTCCTGGTTCGTCATAATATCCTTGTCCGTATTCATTTTGCAAATCAGGTAGCTTTAGAATTGAAGAAAAGGTATTTGCCGTGCTGAATGTAATTTGCGCCTTTCCTCCTTTAACACCAGTTTTTGTGGTTATAATCAGGGCACCGTTTGAAGCGCGAGATCCATATAATGCTGCTGCAGCAGGGCCTTTCAACACCGTAACAGAAGCTACATCATCAGGGTTAATATCATTTCCCCTGTTACCGAAATCAACACTTGTCAGACTTGATGATCCACCGATAACACTCGAATTATCTATAGGAACTCCATCAACTACAATCAGCGCCTGGTTATTGCCTGAGATAGAAGATCCTCCACGTAATACAACTCTTGAAGAACTTCCAGGAGTATTTGAAGACGAACTGATATTAACCCCTGCCACTTTGCCTCCTAAAGAATTAATAACACTCGGATTCTGTCCTTGAGTTAACTCAGACGTCCCTAATGTTGGAGCAGAATATCCCAAAGTTCTTTTTTCTCTTTTGATTGCATTTGCGGTAACAACAACTTCAGACAAACCCTGAGATTCGTCTATTAAAATTACATTGTAAACATCAGAAGCTGTGATTCTCAAAGTTTGGGAAATATACCCAAGAGAAGAGACCGATATTGCTTTTGCTCCAGCTGGTAGAACGAATGAGAATTTACCATCGGAGTTAGTCAGGGCACCACCTTGTGCTCCTATTAATTTGACAGTAACCCCAGGGAGAGGAAGATTATCTTCTTTCCCTTTCACGGTACCAGTAATGGTCCTATTTTGTGCCATTGTATAGGATACAAAACACAAAATTACGACCAAACTTAGTATAAGTTTTTTCATAATTAATAAATAATAAGTAAAAAGTTAATAAGCGGCGAATTTAATAGATTAAAATCATAAATTTTAATAAAAAAAAGAAAATTTGACATTAAAATCATAAAAGCCAGATTGATGTTACAAAACACAATTTTTGAAATCAATAGAATTAAAGTCGGATCGTCAGTCCTAAAACGTGTTATATAACTTAAAAACAGCAGATTAATCGCCAGATAAATGCAAGTGAAATTAAAACTGTTCACAATGATATTTCTGTTGCTTGTTATACTTTTTGTATAACATTATCTTTTTTTTTCCAAAAATCGGATTCTCTGACCTGAAAAATCGTCAAAGCATATAATAAAAAATAAGGTGCCTGATTTG
>JAATFQ010000191.1 GCA_015655115.1 Sphingobacteriales bacterium | reverse complement strand
GCAACCTCACGTAAGAAAGCCCTGGATAAGATCGACATCTCTGAGATTAAAGCATCCAGCAGGAAATACCCCGCCATACTGTTCAATAACCTGGGCAGGGAAGCAGGAGATCAGATCCTGCAGGTAGAGAACCTGGCATTCACTTTAAACGGGGAACTGTTGTTCAAGAACCTGAACTTCATGGTGAACAAGGGCGACAAGATTGCGGTTCTTTCCCAGAACAGCCTGGCTACCACAGCGTTTTACAATATACTTTCCGGCAGGGAGAAAAATTATACGGGAGAATTTAAATTCGGAGTAACAATCAATGTAGCGGACATTCCGAATGATAACACGCCATATTTTGAAGGCAAAGATGAAAACCTGGTAGACTGGCTGCGCGAGTATTCCGGTACAGATCAGGATGAGCAGTTTGTGAGAAGCTTTCTTGGCAGAATGTTATTTTCTGGCGAAGAAGTACTGAAAAATGTAAAAGTACTTTCAGGAGGCGAAAAAATGCGCTGCATGTTCTCACAGATGATGCTGAAACATGCCAATTTACTGATGTTCGATGAGCCTACCAATCACCTTGACCTGGAATCTATCACCGCTCTGAACAATGGTATGAAAGACTTTAGAGGGACGGCTCTGTTTACTTCGCGAGATCATGCACTGACAGAATCTGTTGCCACCCGTATTATCGAACTTACTCCTAAAGGTACAATCGATAAAATGATGAGCTATGATGATTATATCAATAGCGACGAGATCGCTCAGTTAAGAGCAGACATGTATAAATAAAAAACTGTTACAACATATAAAGGGCAGTGTAAAACTTTTACGCTGCCCTTTTTGTTTAAAGTAAAAAGACAAATTATGGAAACTGAAGAAATAATAACACTGTTGACATCAATCGAACAACAGGTAAGTTCATCTATCCTTGGCGGTATGGAAGATACCTATGAGGAATTAGCCCGTTTAGGTTATATCGTTATACATCAGGACAACGCTCACCCCTCCGCTACGATTACAGAAAAAGGAATAGAGTTCCTCGAAACCAACTAAAATATTTCAAAAAAGAGAAATACAATTCTATTGCATTTCTCTTTTTGTTTTTAATCTCTCCACCATAACAATCAACCAATTTCCAGAATTTATACAGTAAAAATGTTCTATTAGCGGGTAAATATAATAAGCTTATATTTGCAATTAAATTGCATAAACTATTATATTGGTACCAATGATATCCATCCAATCCGTTGCGCACCGTTATGGTGATGCGCACAACATCAGCTTTAAAGACTGGGAAATTAAGGACGGCGAGCAATGGCTGCTTTTAGGTGAATCAGGAAGTGGCAAGACCACCCTGCTCCATATATTAACCGGAATATTGAAACCTTCAACAGGGAATATAAACATCAATGGCACTTCAGTATATAGCTTATCCCCGAGAGCACTGGACCAGTTCAGAGGTCGTAATATTGGCATCATATTTCAGCGACCGCATCTAATTAAAAGCCTTACCATTGCTGAAAACATCATGCTGGCACAAAGTTTTGCCAGCCTCCCTGAAAATAGGGATCGTATACATGAAGTCCTTGACTCGTTAGGCATAGCTGATAAAAAAAATACCTATCCCAGTGAGCTTAGCCAGGGCCAGTTACAGCGTGTGTCTATCGCCAGAGCGGTAATTAATAAACCTGCATTGCTTATCGCCGATGAACCTACCTCCAGCCTGGATGATAAAAATGCGATAGCGGTGCTCAACCTCCTATTGCAGCAGTCCGGATTAAACCAGGCTACACTTATCGTGGCTACGCACGATAAACGAGTTAAAGATGCCTTCACAAATACATACGAATTAAAATGAGCCCATTAAAAATCAGCTGGAAAAGCATCTGGTCTAAGCCATTATCTTCCGCGTTAAACATCATGCTCATTGCTTTTGGCACAGGCATCTTAACCATCCTCCTTTTAGCCTCAACACAGATCGGAGAAAAACTAGACAACAACTCCAAAGATATAGACCTGGTGGTGGGCGCCAAAGGCAGTCCTCTTCAGCTCATTCTGAGCAGTATTTACTACATTGATTTTCCGACAGGCAACATTCCCCTGAAAGATGCGCAGGAACTGGCACATAGTCCGTTTGTTAAGAGGGCTGTTCCCCTGGCTCAGGGCGATAACTATCAGGGTATAAGAATCGTAGGCACAGACAGTAATTTTGTAAGCG
>JAATFQ010000058.1 GCA_015655115.1 Sphingobacteriales bacterium | reverse complement strand
GTCAAGATCGACACTGAAATCCAAAGCTGTATTTTTACCTGTACTCAAGTCGGGCAGAATAATCAGATTATTGCTGAACAGGCTGAGAGATGTAAAATCGGGCTCCACAGTATAATTGGTATTCGCCAGTCTGATTACGGGATTGTTTTTAAGACCTTTTAAGTCGGTTATTCCAATAGCTACCTTTACCTTATCCCATTGCACCATGTCGGGATTAATCCCTGACTTTCTGAGTTCCATTTGTGTAAATTTCCCGTTTATGCTTATTTTGGTGTTGTAAACCACGGCATCAAATATTCCCCGGTGCAGGATCTCCGGTTCAGCCTTACTTACAATATTTAATAATTCGGGCAAAATATAGATATTGGTCAGAGCTTCTTTATAGGCTACTTTTCCGGTACTGTCTTTCTGGCTCAGTATTGTTTTATAAGGAAGTACCATAACCGGCCCTTCTATCAGCTGGCTGCCCGACCACTTATCTGATATTTCAGTAATGACCTCGTCCTGTCTGCTCTGACGTTCGAAAATCAAACTTTGTATCCAGGTTGAAGGAATAAGAAGGAGTAGGGTTAGTACGCCTATTAATCCAAGTTTGACTAAAACAGATTCTCCAAACCAGTTTTTAGTCGTGTTTTTTGTTTCGTGTTGATTATCCATTTTAATTTGATGATTTATTTGTAATGATTTGATTTTCAATATTTAATGAGGTATTTGTTATTCGGAAATTGGAGCTATGAACCATTTGGTATCAGCTTTCTTATTCTTAAAAGTACTTTGTATTTCAAAGTCTAGATATAAAAAAAAGGTTAGTATTTTTGTTGTTTAATTAAATTTTCTAATGCCTGAAGGTGATTCAAAAAGGCGGTTCTGCCTTTATCCGATGCCGAATATTGTGTATTGGGTTTACGGCCAATAAAACTTTTATTCACCACAATATATTCTTCCTTTTCCAGCGCTTTCAGGTGCGAAGCAAGGTTACCGTCTGTTGCATTCAATAACTCTTTCAGGGAATTGAAATCATAACGCTCATTGGCTACCAGCACACTCATAATCTGGAGTCGGATGCGGTTTTCAAATGCTTTATCGAATTGTTCTAATGAGATCTTCACTGCTTGTATTTAAAGTGCATAATAGAACCATAGAGAATGTGCAACAGTCCAAATCCCAGGATACAAAATAAAAGTCCGTACGCTGGAAATAAAGCAGCAAGTAAACCAATTATGATTTCAAATACGCCAAGCCATTTAACATCAGATAACGTATAATGGCTGCCTGAAATTAATGCTAACCCATAAAATATCAGACATGCTGCAATTACTAATTCATAACTGCCCTGTAAAATCAAGGCGAGTGCAAACAATCCCCCTGTAACCAACGGAATTGCCATGTTTACCAGTAAACGCCTGCTGACAGGATTCCAGAATTTTTCCCCTTTTTTACGTGCCTGACGTATAGTCAACCATATTCCTGTAACAACAGAAAAAATTAATACTGCCGCAGCAATGAAAATTAATTGCCATAGCGTCTCTATTGCTAGAGAACTGCCTTGATATTTTAACATGGCTTCAGCGTAAACGATTTTATAAGCCAGAGCTGCACCCAAAATTGCGTAAATTCCAGCCATAATTCCTGAGAGACCACTCAGCGATATGAATTTGGTAGAACGCTCCATTAAGGATCGTATAGAATTTAGCTCTGAATAAATATCTTTTTCTTGCATTTCTAAAAGAACTTTGAAATACAAAGTAAATGATATTTATTGGATAAAACAAGAAATAATTATATAAGGAATTTATTGAAGTTTATGCCATTGGCGGAACAGCCATTAATCCTGGTCGTAATCAGATCCATTAATAATTTGTAATTCAAACTATTTAATGCTAGCGTTGTTAATTTTGCTGTTGTTCAGGAGTTAAAATTAATACATAGGATATGAAACACCTTAGGTTTTGCCTTATACTGGCTATTGTGCCAATGATGATGGCTGCATGTAATCATAAAAAAAGTACACAGGCTGCTGATACTACTCTGAAGGATAGTTTGGTTACAAAAACTGCTGACCGGGACACCTCTGGAGTAGCTGAGGCAGATAGTACGCACTCTTATAGAAATGACAGGGGTACAGATAGTGTGTCGGTAGGTAAATCTGTACCAATAAAACCTTAAGATCCATTATGTGCTGTTAACGGGGAATATTAAAGCTTATGTATAATAGTTAATGTGTGCGAAACATTTGCGTAATTTTATTGTTATAACTAATATTTCCACTCTTAGAAATCCTATATAAGCTTTGTCACAAATGAAAAAACTAACCCTTCTCTCTATCTTTTTATTTCCTTCTGCCTTGCTGGCGCAAAATGCTAATAATGTAATTCCACAAAATAATATTGTGAAAGATACAGCAAGACAGAAAGATTTGATTGATATAGGTAAGGCATTATTCCGTATCAGCCCTAAGAAGATGCGCGCAGAGCGCGATAAGAAACTCTATTTTTCAATTCTTCCTGTGAGCAGCAGTGCACCGGGTGGAAGCGGAAATGTGTTGGTCACCAGTACCACTGCTGGTGTATATTTAGGGCCTAAAAAAACTACTAACCTTTCCAGTGTGACCTTCGCTCCATACTGGAATTTCAAAAGCAGGTTTGGCCTGCCTTTGCGTTCCAATATCTGGCTTCCGGATAATACCTGGAACATCCAGGGGGATATCCGCTTTTTGTACTATCCACAATATACCTGGGGGTTAGGCAGTAGCCATGATACTGACGAGAAATCTTTAGTAAGTTATAAATATATCAGATTCTATCAAAGTGCACTTAAACGTATCGAACCATACTTTTTTGCGGGACTTGGTTATAATTTAGATTATCATTTTAATATTGCTAATGACCCTGCCAATGGAAGTTTAAAGGATTATACCGGTTATGAATCTGGTACCGGCAAAAACTCTTTTTCTTCTGGGATCAGTTTCAATCTGCTTTATGATACGCGGAACAATTCTATTAACCCCCTGCCAGGTGCGTATGCCAAATTTGTGTATAGGATCAATCCGGCGTTTTTAGGAAGTAACGACAGCTGGAGTTCAATTTATACCGATGTTAGAAAGTATATTTCGTTAAATCCAGCCAACAGAAACCAACAGAATACACTAGCTGTCTGGTCTTATTTTTGGAGTGCATTAAGTAATAAAACACCATATCTTGATCTCCCAAGCACTGGCTGGGATCCCTATAACCGCTCTGCAAGGGGGATGGACCAGAACAGGTACCGTGGACGGACATTGTTCTATCTTGAAACCGAATACAGGAGAGATATTACCGAAAATGGTTTGTTTGGCTTTGTCGTATTTACCAACGTGAACACTGTAAGTGGCTCAGGAACTTTATTCACTTCGTGGCACCCTGCTGTTGGTACTGGTTTAAGAGTAAAATTCAATAAAGGATCAAACACGAATATAGGCATTGATTATGCAACCAGTAAAGGATATAGCGCTGTGTCTTTCGGACTTGGAGAGGCATTCTAAGTAGTATATCCGTGTTTACTCCTCACATTCTTAGGCTGATAGATTTTTTATATCCTCCATTCTCGAAATTCTTACCAAAGAAAACCTTTAGGTATGGCGTTACAGGAACGGCAAACTCGCTTTTGAATATCTTAATCTACTTTCTGAGTTATAATTACTTGCTAAATGGCGGTGATATAAAAATCGGTACTTTTTATATCACCGCATATATAGCGGCTTATCTTGTGGCTTTTGCCGTAAGTTTTCCTGTTGGTTTTTTATTAAATAAATATGTCGTTTTCCAACAGAACGATGGGCGTGGACGGTTACAGCTTGCATTATATGCATCTTTATGTCTGTTCAATGCATTTATGGATTATGCACTGCTCCATCTCCTGGTCGGCTATTTTGGTTTTTGGGCAACGCCTTCACAGGCACTTATCATAGTGTGTATGGCTGGTATAAGCTACCTGTTTCAAACACATATTACTTTTCGTAAAAGGTAATCTTAGCACACTATAACCTGATTCCGATTACTAAAAACACGATACACATCAGTATCAGTATAATCAACAAGGGCCGGATAAAACGCCACCATGCTTTAAGGCTAACATTTACCAATGCCAAAGAGGGCAGGATCAGCCCTGTAGGTGTCACAAAACCCATTATTCCCATACCATAAAGATAACTGTTCACCACCTCTCTGCCGGGTACTCCGGCCATGATAGCCAGTGAGCCCATGATAGGCATAGTTACCACCGCCATTCCTGATGTGCTGGAAATAAACAGCGTGAATACCATATAGATAAACAGCATCAGGACGATAAATAAAGATGGAGGCAGGTGCCCTACCAATTGTGCCGAATAGAATAAGATGCTGTCGCTGATATTTCCATCATTCAATATAATGGTAACCCCGCGTGCCGTGCCAATGATAAATGCTACGGCAAGTAAGCCTTCGGCACCCTTGATAAATTTTTCAATAAACTCTTTCTCACCCATCCTGGTGATCAGTGCGACCATTAGAGAAGAACCGAGAAAAATGGCTGACATTTCCGGGAGCCACCATTTTAAAAATACCACCCCTCCAATAAGGGTCAGGAAAGTTGCCAGGAACAGCAGCAATAAGATGTTGGTTTTGGTACTGCCCTCGGCAGGTTGCCCGCTGCCTGCACTTAATACTGGAAAAGGACTGCTAACTAATCCATCGCACTGATAAACAAAAGAGGCTTGTGGATTACGTTTTACCTTCTGTGCGTATCTTACCACATACCATATAAATGCTGCTGTTGAAAGGAAAAACAGCGCTAACCGGCCATGTAGCCCGTCAGCCCAGTTAATCCCTGCAGCATTGGACGCTATAATGGTAGAGAAAGGATTACTGAATGAGGAGAGTGTACCCAATTGTGTGCCGCCAAAAAGTACCGCAACGGGGACTATCAAATCATAACCTGCCGCCAGGAACAAAGGCACCATAATGGGATAAAAAGCCAGGGCTTCTTCGGCCATACCGTAAGAAGAACCTGCAAAAGCAAACAGGAAGCCCAGAATAATGATTAACCATGCTTCATGTCCACGCATTTTGGCAGAAAGGTTGATCATCCCTTTTTCCATAGCACCTGTAGCATAGAAAACATTAATAAAACCACCTGTGAACAGGATAAACAAAATAATGTCAATTGTATCATATACCCCTTTGATCGGGGCAGTAATAACATCTACAGGTCCTTGTCTGTGGGCTGGCAGATTTTGATAAGTGCCGGGTATGGAAACCGGCTTACGAATGCTGCCATCCATAAACTTTTCCAGTTTAATGAGTATCTTCAGACTATCCAGTGTACGCTGGGTAAAAGGCACGGCATGGCCGCCTTCTTTAGCGGTATAGGTAAAATTATTTTCTCCCTCCTTATAAGATAATGTACTGTACTTGCCTGCGGGAATAAGCCAGGTGGCTATAGCAGCAATTACAATTACAATCATCAATATGGTAATCGGCGACGGTAGTTTTTTGAACGATGACATTCGGCAAATGTAATATATTTCATTAAGGATGGTAAAATCTCCTAATGAATATCTAAACTAAATGTGCGTCACTGATCTGATCGGTCTCCTTCTTTCGTAACCATGTATAGTAACGGTAACCAAAAAAGTAGGCGAGTGTCTCGCATATCAAATGAATCGGTATTACCGATTCTCCGATGGATATATTAGCTGGATAATGCAATTGTCATTTGTTTGTTTCCCTAATATATGGTTTATAAAAGATGTGTTTTATTAAAAAAGTATATTTTTGATAAGCATATGGATATAAAATATTTAACAGAACGTAATTTTGAGGTCACCCGGTATAAGAAAGGATCTGTCATTTACAGGCCGCAACAGCAGCCGAGATATGTTTACTTTGTCAAAACCGGAGAGGTGAGGATGGTTACTGTAAATGACGATGGCAAGGAATTTGTACAAGGTACGTTCAAAAGCAAACAATATTTTGGAGAGCCTGCATTGCTATTAAAAAGACCTTATCTGGCTTATACTATCGCTTCAAAAGATTCAGAGCTGATATTGGTTGATGAACAGGATTTTTTAAAATTGCTGGACGAAAACCGGGCGTTCAGCATGGATTTGATATATACGCTGAGCAACAGGCTGTTTTATAAATCGATGATGCTGGAAGAGCTGGGCAATGAACATGCGGAACACCGGTTACGCACTTTGATTAAATATTTATGTGCAGATCTGGATACCGGTCAGGTGCTGGACGTTACCCGGCAGGCATTGGCCGACCGCTGTGGATTGAGGGTGGAGACGGTTATAAGGATTATCAAAAAATTAGAAGATAACGCCGAAATAAAACTGATCAAGGGAAAAATAGTGAAATGATTGTTATGACATAGATCATAAGTTAATGGGCCCTTTAATACTTATCTTTGTATATTAATAATTCCAATTATGAAAGCGATCTCAAAGTTCCAGGCTGTTGTAAATTGCAAATGTCCAAGATGCAGAGAAGGGGATATCTTCTCTGGTAAGATGTATTCATTCTCCTTTAAAGGTCAGATAACCAACGAATATTGCCCTGTATGTAACCTTAGATTTGAAAGAGAGCCGGGGTTTTTCTATGTATCTATGTTTGTAAGCTATGCGATGAATGTAGCGGAAATGATTTCAGCAAGTGTGGCTACATATGTTTTAGGCCTGCCGCTCGTGTATGAAAACTTATGGTACTATGTAGGGATCTTATTGCTCACCGTGCTGATCTGTTCTCCATTTAATTATCGTTATTCCAGGGTTTTCCTGCTGCACTGGCTAACCCCCGGACTGGGATATATTCCTGGCAGTGGCGCGAAGACGAAGTAAATTTCAGGAGAAATGAGTCTTCATATAACGTTAATCTTATTTTTCTCTAATTGTCTTTTTTGTAAATTAGCTTTGCTTAGCAAATTTCAGCAGCAAAAGATATGGAATCAAGAAGAGAATTTCTGAAGAAAGCAGCCCTGATATCAGGCGGCATTGGGTTGGCGAATATAATTCCCATGTCGATCCAGCGGGCTATGGCTATTGAAGCTACACCGGGTTCCACATTCTATGATGCAGAGCATATTGTTTTTCTGATGCAGGAGAACAGGTCTTTCGACCATATGTTCGGGAAATTGCAGGGCGTAAGAGGTTTCAATGATCCACGTCCGCATATATTGCCTAACCAGAATAAGGTATGGCTGCAGCAGGATGCCGCAGGAAACACCTATGCGCCTTTCCACGTAGACATCAACAAAACCAAAATTACGTGGCAGGGCGGACTGCCACATTCATGGGACGACCAGGTTGGAGCGCGCAATAAGGGTAAATACGACCAGTGGATACCTGTAAAGTCACTGATGTCACTTGCCCATTATGACCGTTCTGATATCCCTTTTTATTATGCGCTGGCTGATGCTTTTACAATCTGCGACCATAGTTTCTGCTCTTCACTTACCGGAACAACACCAAACAGGCTGTTCTTCTGGACTGGAACCATCCGTCCCGAAAAAAATGGGACAGCTACAGCTGTAGTCAATAATGATCAGGCAGAAACGCATACAAATACGTTGGTTGATTGGGATACTTTCCCTGAATTGCTGGAAGACAACGGCATAGACTGGAAAATCTATCAGCATGAACTATGGACTTCAAAATTGCAGGATAAACGTATTGGCGACTGGGTAGACAATTATGGCGACAATGCATTGGAATATATCAAAAGATATAATGTAAAGCTTTCCGCCTATTTCAGGAAAAATGGAGATAGCACCAATAAAAATGAAATACTTACGCCAGAGCAGGTGACGGCAAAGTACAATGCACTATCGCAGAAAGAAAAGAACCTGATAGATAAGGCTTTTGCTACCAATATCTCCATAAAGGGGGATTACCTTGCCCTGGAGCCTTTTACTTTCAGCAATGACCTCGGACAGAAAGAAACTATAGAAATCCCTAAACATGATATTTTTCATCAGTTTAGAGAAGATGTGGATAAAGGTAAACTGCCCACGGTTTCCTGGCTGGTTGCTCCCCAGCGGTTTTCCGACCATACCAGTTCTCCTCTATACGGCACCTGGTATGTATCTGAGGCATTGGATATCCTGACGAAGAATCCTGAAGTATGGAAAAAAACAATTTTTATACTTACATACGACGAGAATGACGGATATTTTGACCATATACCCCCATTTGTAGCGCCTGATCCAAATGATCCTGATACAGGAAGAGTGTCGGATGGAATGAACATAGATGTGGAGTGGGAGACCAGGAAATCCAGTCCCCTGGGACTCGGCTACCGTGTGCCAACAATTGTTGCCTCGCCATGGAGCAAAGGCGGATATGTTAACTCGCAGGTATTCGACCACACTTCCTCCCTGATGTTTCTGGAAGATTTTCTCACCAAAAAAACTGGCAAACCCATAAAGAGTAATCAGATTAGTGATTGGAGAAGGGCAGTCTGTGGTGACCTGACTTCCGTATTCAGGGCATATAATGGAACCCTTCCGTCAAGCCCTGCTCCATTAAATAGGGAAAATGTAGTGTCCGGAATTGTGAACGCCAGGAATAAACCCGCGCAAACCACTCCAAAAGCACTTCAACCTGAAGAAATATTGGCTGTCAATAGACTGTCCTCATTAGCTCAGCCAGGTTGGCCGGGCATTTTTCCACAACAGGAACAAGGAGTAAGAAAAGCCTGTGCACTGCCTTACCAGTTATTTGCAGATGCCACTTTAACATCAGACAAAACCGCATTAGCATTGAGTTTTAAATGCGGTAAAATTGAACCTTCGCTGAATATCCATGCCAGGGGGGCCGCTTTTACTGTATCTTCTTTAAAGCCATATAAAGGTGCAACAGGCAAAAACTGGGATTATGCAGTGCAGACAGATGACACATTATCGCAATGTTTGGCACTGCAGGATTTCATGGAAGAGAGTTATCAGCTGCAGCTCCGCGGACCAAATGGTTTTTTCAGAATTTATAAGGGCAGCAAGGATGATCCCGCACTTCAAATCAATTGCGGTTACAGTAAATCGGGGCTGTTTAAAGAAAAATTAAGTGGCAATGTTTTACTTTCTTTAGAAAATACCGGAGAAATACCACTTATAGTGACCATAATGGGAGGAGTTTACGATAATGGCCTATTAAAAAAGATAAGTTTAAAACCAAAACTTGTTGAAAAGATGCTCATAGATTTGCAGAAAAGTTCGGGATGGTACGATTTTACAATTGCTGTGGCGGGTCATAAAACTTACAGCAGACAGTATGCAGGCCATGTGGAAACAGGGAAAATCTCAGTAACTGATCCATACATGGGGATGGATTTTCCTTTGGCGGGAACTTTATAATCAGGTTTATCAAGAAATCTTTTGCAACTTGCGGGTGTAAATAACCTGGTTGTAAATAGAATTCCACTAACCAAATGAACAATTGTATTCACCAAAGTGTCAGCGTAAAATATGCACTTCTATTCTGTATTTTTCAATTATTGCTGATTAAGCCCATTCAGGTTAAAGGCCAGACGAGTAGTACAGACAGTTTGGAAAAGGTACTCAACCAGGTTCTCGATCATAAATCTTCATTTGATAAAAAGAGAATCCAGCAGATAAACAGGTATAAAGATGTGCTGAGGATAAACTATTCTTCTTTACCTGCGCGTTACCATAACTACCAAAAACTCTTCGATGCCTATAAATCCTTCATACATGATTCTGCCTACGTATATAGCAAAAAGCTGAGCGAATGTGCTAATCTGCTGAAAGATCCCAATAAAATAAGTTATGCCAGGCTTAATATAGGTTTTGTACTGATCTCTGCAGGTATGTTTAAAGAAGGATTTGATACGCTGAGCAGGGTTAATACAGAGCACTTAAATAAAAGACAAAAGTTCGAATATTTGTTTTTACAGGCAAGGAGCCATTTTGATCTGGCCGACTTTGATAAGATCAGTGACTATTATGATAAGTACAGTGCTGAAGGATTGAAATATTGCGATTCTATTATCACGCAGTATGCCCCCCAGTCTTATGAATACTTATCTGCACAGGGTTTAAAGTATTTGCGTACAGCTAATTATAAAGCAGCATTAATCCCCTATCAAAAATTAATGGAAAGCCGGCAATCATATCAGGACAGTGCCATTAACTATAGCTGCCTCGGCTTTATCTATTCCGAACTGAAACAAACAGCATTGGGGGTTCCTTTTTTAATGAAAGCGGCAATTATAGACAATATTCATTCTACCAAAGAGTCAGTTGCTTTAACTAATCTTGCCAGTTATCTCTATAAAAGCGGGGACACAAAAACAGCATTCAACTATATCAGGAATTCAGTGGACGATGCTAATTTTTATGGCGCGAGGCATCGCGAAGCCCAGATTAGTAATATTATGCCCATCATAGAAAGCGAAAAAATTCAGGGTATCGAAGCACAGCGCCTTTCACTCACAATTTATGTGTTCCTGCTCAGTACGCTAATCGTTGTAGTCGTAATTTTCGCTGTCATTACCTCAAAACAACTCAAGAAACTGCGTCAGGCAGATAAAATTATTGTAACCAAAAATAATGATCTGAATGCGGCTAATGAATTGCTCATCAAGGTAAACAGGAATCTTGATAGTGCCAACCGGTCCTTATCAAAAATCAATACTAAACTCGATGAGGCTAATATGATTAAGGATGAATATATCGGGTATTTCTTCAATGTACACTCAGACTACATAGAGAAAATTGACCGTCTTAAACGTACCATAGAAAAGAATATTAAAGACAAACGTTACGAGGAGGTGCTGCAAGTATTAAGCCGGCTCAATACCAATATTGAGCGCGAAAATTTATCGCACAGCTTTGACAAAGTGTTTTTAAACCTGTTCCCTAATTTTGTTGCCGACTTTAATGCGCTCTTTGAGGCAGATAAACAGATCAGACTTCAGGATCACCAGCTGATGAATACAGAACTCCGTATTTTTGCGCTCATCCGACTGGGGATTGATGAAAATGAAAACATAGCTAAGATCCTCAACTACTCGGTAAATACCATTTATACTTATAACACTAAAGTCAAAAACAGGTCTTTCGTACACAATGATGAGTTTGAAGAAAAGATTATGCTCATTAAAGCAGTGAAAGAGATAACTGACCTGAATTAAGGTAAGGTATTACCTCAAAATACCTCTTTTTAAGGCTATTAATAAGCTATCTGAATTTGCGAAATTCTATATATATGTCCGTATTTTTTCTTTGTAATATGCTGATATTTAGATATTTAATTTAAAAACTGCTACTCTATTTTTAATATTCGGTTCTCTCTGTCTTGATGCACATTGTAAAGCTTCTTTACTTTGGATAAGAGTTAACATAGCCACAACACGGCTATGATATTAAACCAAATATCAAATTATATGAACAAAGTTTACTTATTCAAGTATGGTCTCACCGTACTGATCTTACTTTTTGCGACACTTGCTTTTGCACAGAAAAATTCCTTCAGGGGAAAGGTAGTCGATGAATCCAACATGCCCTTACCGGGTGCTACCGTACATGTAAAAGGGACAACCCAGTCGGTTATTACTGATAATGGCGGAGCATTTCAAATTATCTCCGGTAGCCAGTCCTCGGTAACAGTTGAAATTAGTTTTATTGGATATGATCCGGTAGAAAAGGCTATTCTTGCTGGTCAGCCGCTTACCATCAGGCTAAAAGAAAACCAGAAATCGCTTTCTGAAATCGTAGTAGTAGGCTATGGAACATCCAGAAAGAAAGATCTTTCTGGTGCAGTAACCAACCTTTCGGTCAAAGATTTAAACCCCGGCCCCATAACCAATCTGCTACAGCAACTGGCTGGGCGTGCGGCAGGAGTAAATGTTACGCAGACAGGTTCTGAGCCTGGTGCCGCTCCGAGTGTCCGCATCCGTGGAATTACTTCTTTAATTGGTGGTAACGATCCACTGGTAGTGGTGGATGGGGTACAGGGAAACATGGACTTGTTCAACCAGATCCCACCGAGTGAAATTGAATCGGTAGATATCCTGAAAGATGCCTCAGCAACAGCTATTTATGGCTCTCGCGGTGCTCCGGGAGTAATCATTATAACCACAAAAAAGAATAAAGAGGGTAAATCCAGCGTAGAATATTCAACCAGTAACTCCATTGATGTGATTCCGAAAAAGCTGGAACAGCTCAACGCAAATGAATGGTG
>JAATFQ010000040.1 GCA_015655115.1 Sphingobacteriales bacterium | reverse complement strand
ATAAGCCCAGAAACCTTCAAACAATAATGATTTAGCATCATGCATACCGCCATTTGCATAGAAACTACATGCTGTGCCTAGCTTATGGACTACAGAAATCTCATAATTGGGAACGTTGAGTGGCCTCATTACATAATGTCCAGACGAAGAGTAAACATTTGTTTCCTGTTCTTTGGTATACATTACATACAGTTCATCCTTAAAGTTGATCGTCTTCATATTCGGATAGATGCTTTTGACCAATGTATCCGTGTTTACGCGCGAAGTATCCAGGGTAACATATTCTTTGGGCAACTGTGCCCGCTGATTGATGATTTGCAGCGAATCACTATAGTCAGATCCTACTTTAATTGCGCCCTTCATTTTTTTCAATAAGCGCTTGCGTGTTGCAGCAATTAAACTATCAGAAGGCCTGTTAGGATTAGGTATTTTAATCCTTTTATAAATAATAAATCCTTCATCAGTAACGGTATTCCGGTAGAGCGATTGGAAAAAATGCTGGGGAGAGCCTGCATATGCAATCTCACGGCTCTTCTGCCACTCTCTTTTTTTCTTTCCAGAGCCTTTCAGGTCTTCGAATACAGGTAAGCCCGAGAAATAAACAATCCTGGTATTGTAGTCATACTCAAACAAGTTGAGCATATACTTCAGGCGGTAGCCTAATGCTTTATTTTCGACCACCAGAAACTCATTGCTCGTTACGCTCAGCACATTTACATTCCTGTCATATTTGATAAAAAGTACATTGGGGTTTAATATTTTGCATTTCTGAGAGTTTGGCGTTTTGCCGATAAAAAACTCCTTAAATACCTGCAGGTTTTTCTCCCTGTCGGGATCTGCCCTGATCACCACCTCGCTCAATTGTATTGTATTCTCAGAAAGTATAATCTTGATGTCCACAGATTTGTCGGAGATGATCACACTTTTGCTGTAAGGCAGGAAGCCCATCATCTGTACAACTACCTCATACGAACCAGGTTTTAGCTTGTTAAGTGCAAACTTACCCTCCATATTGGTTACCGTGGCTGTAGTATATCCGCTTAAATAGATTCCTGCCCCCGGCAATGTTTCTCCTTTTTTATCTTCCACCACTCCCGTAATTGAATAGAGGCCCTGCCCATAAGAGAGCAAAGAAATACATATAAAAAATACGGCAGAAAGCAGTGATTTTATCATGGAGCTAATGTAACTAAAATGGAAGTTTCTTTGCAAAAGAAAAAGCCCTTTAAGGGCTTTTAAAATGTTAAAATTCGTTAAAATAAGTGTTATATCCGTTGGTGATAACCCAGCAGGTCTTCCGCATTTTTTAAGGCCGACTCGCCTGGGTTCTTTCCACTTAGCATTTCAGCGATAGCGGCCACACGTTCCTGCTGCTTTAATCTGCGTATAGCCGTTGTAGTCCGGTCTGTCTGCTCATTTTTATATACAAAATAATGTGCCGACCCTTTAGCAGCAATCTGTGGGAGGTGAGTGATGCAGATCACCTGCATATTTTTCTCCAGTTCTCCAATTACATCCCCAACACGTAAAGCCGTTTCACCAGAAATCCCGGTGTCTATTTCATCAAAAATAAGTGTAGGAAGAGAAGTGTGTTTAGAGATAATCGACTTTATAGCCAGCATTAAGCGCGAAAGTTCTCCCCCGGAAGCTACTTTGCTCACCGGTGCAGGAGGCTGACCTGCATTTGCAGAAAATAATAGAGCAATCATATCCTTACCATCCTTATTCAGGTTTTCCACTACCGTCTGCTCAATTTTTATCTTGGCATTAGGCATGCCAACCCTGGTCAGTATTTCGCCAACCTGATTTTGTGCAACAGTAATCGCCTGACTGCGATTTTTTGATAGGGTATCTGCAATTTTTTCCAGCTCCGTTTTTAATAAATTGATCTCTTTAATTAAGCGCTCAATCTCTTCATCGCTATTTAGCAGCGTATTTAAATTATCAGAAAGTTGATTTTTAATAGCTATAAGCTCTTCAACACTGTTCACCCTGTGTTTCTGCTGTAAAGTATATATCGTATCCAGGCGGAGGTTGATTTCATCTATTCTGATGGGGTTAAAAACAATATCCTCCTCCAGGCCGGAGGCTTCCTGGGCAATATCTTTGAGTTCAATTAATGCTGAACGCAGCCGCTCATTCAATGCAGTGTATGAGGGGTTAAACTTTTCAATCAGCTGCAGCTGGCTCACTGCCTCTTTCAGTATTGGTAGTGCTGCGGTTTCTTCATTATCCAGTAATGAATACGCATTTAGCAGTCCGCGTTTAATACTTTCAGAATTATTGAGTGCCTCCAGTTCTATTTCCAGCCGCGCTTGCTCATCACCCTGCAAGTTTGCCTGGTCTAGCTCATTGAATAAAAACTGTTCATAGTCCTGTTTGCTCCGTGCTTCATCGGCAGAGCTTTGCATGTTCAGCAAGTGCTGAAGGTTCTTTTTATATAGCTTAAACTTCTGCCTGTATTGAGTTAGGAGAGGAAGATGGTCTGACAAGGTGTCGACCACAGAGAGCTGAAACCCTGGGTCGTTAACTTCTGCTGTAGCATGCTGCGAGTGTATATCGATCAGTTTTTCGCCTATCTGTTTCATCACCGATAACGTCACTGGCGTATCATTAATGAAAGCGCGAGACTTGCCGTCGATAGATATCTCTCTTCTCAGGATACTTTCTTCAAGAAAGTCGACGTCGAAATCTTCAAAATAAGCTTTCATCCCTGTGCCCGAGAGCTTGAACTGCCCTTCTATGACACATTTTTTCTCCTGACTGAAAAAGTATTTGGTTTCTGCGCGCTGACCTAATATCAGAGACAGTGCACCAAGCATAATAGATTTTCCAGCTCCGGTTTCACCGGTAATAATATTCAGGCCTTTATCAAGCTCGAGATCAACACTGTCAATCAGTGCATAATTACGTATAGAAAGTTTCTGTAGCATATCTGTTTGCTAAATTATGAAAACTTAGCCAATCGCTTTTATTTCTTTTTTAACAAAAAACGGACAGAGAAGTTCTCCGTCCGTCAGGTTTTTTGTGTGTAAGTTTTTAACCGAATGGTTATTTTTTGTTTTTTTGAGCTTTCTTCTCCATTAAAGCCTTAACGTCAGCGTCGAATTTGCTTTTTAACTGTTTATATTCCTTGCTTTGGCTAACTTCCTGATTCTGTAATGATATTGTGCCATTTCCGTTTGATGAACCATCTCTTGATTTTATAACTATCGTGCCGTTATTTGATTCCCCAAATCCTTCAATATTATGGAATTGCAGGGTTGCTTTAGCTATTTGTTCACTCATTTTACTCAACTGTGCCAGTTGTTCGGCCGAATAAAAGTTTCCTTTAAGGTTTTTGGTAAGCTGCTCCATTTTCGTTTTATCGATCGTGCTTAATTCTACTTGCATCCTCTTCGTAATATCAGCCATTTGTTTTTGAAAAACTTTAAGTTTTTCCTGGTTTTCAGCACTAAGATTCTGCATGTTTTTTATCTTCATGCCATTTATCTGTATTGTTTTTCCATTCTGCAATACGCCATTTGAATCTTTGATGACAAGAGGGCTCAGGGTCAGGTCCATTCTTTTATGGTCGGTATTTACCTGATTGTTGGTATTAATATTAATCTGATCAGATAGAGAGTCTATCTTCACAAGCATTCCTTTCAATGGTTTTAGTGAATTGTTGATGACGATGGATATAGTGCTGTCGGTATTCAAATTGGTATTGATTTTGTATACGGCATTAATTGTAGAATCCTGTGAGGATTTAACGATAATAGCCGGGGTTTTCTTCGGTTTCTTTTTCGACGTGTCAGCAGGGTTTGTTTGAATCACAGGATTCTGTTCCATCAGTCTGTTTATTTGCGCATTCAGCAGTCCTGCAACAGCATGTTTATCAGTTTTGTTTAGTTTCTCCAATGCAGCTTCAGCCTTTGACGGTTTAATCCATGCCAATGAAATTATGGTAGCGATAGTCAGTGTTATCGCAAAAAACTTTTGCTTAGAGTTCATATAGTTCGTTTTCATATCTGTGATTCTTTTAATGCGTTGATATAAATATTGTTTATTGCCTGTTGCCGCCAGGGAAAGGGCAGGGTGTGCTTTGTCTGTTAGTAATTCTAATTTTAGTAAAGCATGTGCATACGTCATCGGTGTTTGCGTAAGCTGTACTACCAGGTCGTCACATGCATGTTCTCTTTCTATATCTATAAATTTCCCGATCAGCCATATAAATGGGTTGAAGAATAAAACCGTATCGATCATCGTCCTGATCAGGTTAAAGAGATAATCATTGCGCCTAATATGCGAAAGTTCGTGGATTAGTATAGCCTCCACTTGTTGAAGATCCATTTGTGTTGCCAGTGCGACGGGAAATAGCACCACTGGTTTTAAGTAACCGATGATTAATGGTACCTGTACCTGGGCCGATAACCAGAAAGTCACTTTCTTTTTTATGCCCAGCTGTTTTGTGAGGTTTTCAAAAAGAACATTCCAGTTTTCAGGAATTTGCAGGTGAGGGCCTTTTTTAAGGAGGGATATTTTTCTGTAGCCACTCCATACCAACACCGATTGTATAATCAGTCCGACGGCATAAAAGCAAACCAGGTAAGGGAAAAACAGCTCCGCATAGTGACTAAACATAGAGGCTGGATTCATCAGTTCAGCTGTTAATGGTACCGGTGCCACCTGAGCTTGATTTAATTCGGCCGTGGGCCATTCAAATGCCAGTAGAAAAGTTCCGGCAAAACATATCAGCAAAAGGCTGTTGGCAGAAAATGCCAGGATATATTTTGTTTTAGATTTCATATGTACCGCCGTCATTTGAATCAGCATTACGATCCCGTAAATGAGCGCACCCTGCCATAACGAGTGGAGGATACTCCATCCTGTGGCTTTGATCAGATTTTGTACTAAAGGTTCCATATTATTTTTGATCTAGTTCATCCAAGTATTTTTTGATAGCTTCAATCTCATCCCTGCTAGACTGGTGATTACCCAGGGCTTGCATCACAAGCCTTGCTGCCGATCCGTTAAAGGCATTATCAATTAGCTTATTTACCAGATGCTGCTGAGTTTTCTGCTGACTGGCGAGGGCACTGTAGATATGTGTTTTTGCTGAAGTGTCTCTTTTTACCAAGCCTTTTTCGTGCATGATCTGCATTAGTTTCAGCGTGGTAGTATAACCTGCCTCCTTGTTAAGGGTTAAGATCTCATGTACATCTCTAACTGTACAAGCTCCTTTTTCCCAGAGGATCTGGAGAATTTCCAGTTCACTTTCTGTTGGTTTTGCAATTATGTCTGATGCCATTTTCTTTTGTACGAATTGTTTCGTAATCGAATGTACGAATATATTCGTATAAAAGAAATAATATTTTAAAATAATTGTAAATCAGCAGATATGGCTGGTAGAGAGGGGAGATTAAAGAAATTCAATCTATTTTTTCAGGTTTTGATATTTACTGATATTAGCAGGATCTATCTCGCTCAGTAAAAGATAAGCTTTCCCTTTATCCTGGGCGGCACCTGCGGCAATAAAGTTCACAATCTCATCAGCCTTAGCCGCGAAATAAACATTTGGAAAAATAGAGCCTAACTTTTGCTTATCCATCTTTCTCAGATCGGGCAATAAAGCTATCATGCGCTGTGTGGCGGCCGGCTGATCTTTCTGCATTCCATCCAGGGCACTATGATATCCATAGATAAACACCCTTAGTTCTTCGAAACTTTTGTTCAGCAGGTTTTCATTCAGCCAGTACCTGTTCCTTAAGCCATCGAAAGCTTTCCACCCGCTATTTCCCGAAGCCTGGGCAACATTCAGTATGTTTTGTGCTTTGAGATAATAGGGAGTACCGCCAAGCAGGCTGAAACTGTCTTTATCGAGCCCGATAATGGTATAGGCATAATAGGACAGCAACGAGCTTAGATTAGAGAGGTAATTTTGCTCAGAGATATCCACCGGCTGACCTTCATTATAGTTAAAATCGAAATCCTTATCGTTCAGATTGAGTATTGTACTGTTATAGGCCGACCCATATACAGGTCTGCTGGTTTGGATTTGTGCTTCTGCTTTGTATGCAGAGTTACCATCCCAGGCAGTAATGGTAATCACCACATTACATTCAATTCTCTCCTGTGGCTGATAGGTTTCGTTACTCCATTTATTATTATTGAGGAAATTGCGGATAGTAGTTTGAACAAGCTCCACCGTTTTTTTATTGATATTAGAAACAGTAGGGGCCATTACCTGCACTCTTGCATTTAATTCCTGCGTGTAAGCCTTAAAGGCAAACAGGCAAAGGAACCCAAAAATAAGCAGTTGTTTCATTGGTATATCTTTTTATAGCATTAACGCAATTTTTTGAAAGAAAGATCAGGTAGGGCATTTGTTGCACTGCAAACTAAATCCAATGTCAACTAAGTTTGAATCAAGGTATCAGCCTGAATAAAACTAAGATTCAGGTATTACCAGGCCTAAATCAGTTTCAATATTTCAGTACAAATATCCTTAGCCACATCAGCTTTAGACTTCAGTGCAAAGCTTGTCTTTTCTGCTGCGCGATTAAATATAGTGATTTTGTTGGTATCTTTCTGAAAGCCTGCATCTTTATCCTGTAGTGAGTTCAGTACAATAAGATCAAGGTTTTTCTTTACCAGTTTAGCTTTGGCATGTTCCTCTTCATGCTCTGTCTCCAGCGCGAAGCCCACCAATAGTTGTCCGTATTTTTTATGCTTGCCCAGATAGGCAAGGATATCCGTCGTTTTTTTGAGTGTGATGCTGAACTCATCTGCCACCTTTTTAATTTTATGCTCAGCTACATGCACAGGCGTATAATCGGCCACAGCGGCACTCATCACCGTAATATCAGTGTGATCAAAATTATTTGCACAAGCTTCAAGCATTTCTGCGGCAGTAACCACATCAATAACACGTATGCGCTGAGTACTTTTTTGCGATGTAGGTCCAGAGATCAGCGTAACCTCAGCACCAAGTCTAGCCATTTCATCAGCTATGGCGAAGCCCATTTTTCCTGACGAATGATTACCGATAAAGCGGACAGGGTCTATAGCCTCGTAAGTGGGGCCGGCGGTGACCATAACTTTTTTGCCATGCAGGGGCAAGGTTTTGCTGATGGCTGCGGTAATAAAAGATAAGATCTCTTCGGGCTCCGCCATACGGCCTTCGCCAAACAATCCACTGGCCAGCTCTCCGCTTGCCGGAGAGATCAGAACATTTCCGAAGCCGATTAAGCGGGCTACATTGTCGTGCGTAGTTTCATGTTTCCACATGTCCAGATCCATTGCTGGTGCAAAATATACCGGGCATTTTGCCGAGAGATATACAGCGCTGAGTAAATTATCGCAAATACCATTTGCCATTTTTGCCAGCGTGTTGGCTGTTGCAGGGGCAACGATCATGTAGTCGGCCCAGAGACCCAACTCAACGTGGTTGCTCCATACTCCGGTTTCTTCTTCGAAGTATTTTGTGTAAACCGGGTTTTTGGAGAGAGTAGAAAGCGTTAGCGGAGTAATAAAACTAGTTGCGTCGGCTGTAAGAATTACCTTGACGTTTGCACCGGCTTTAATCAGTAACCTGACTAAAGATGCAGCTTTATAGGCTGCAATACTGCCGCAAACGCCAAGGATAATATTTTTATGTTGGAGCATGGTCTATGAATGCAAAAGTATATGCACAGTAAAGCCTATGCAGCTTTTCTTATTGTGGGTCTTTAGCAGGATTTCTGTGATAGATTTTATCATTCAGAAACTCGTCAATAGCAATAAGGCTGGGCTTAGGCATACGTTCATAGTGCTTACTGATTTCAATTTGCTCCCTGTTCTCGAAAATCTCTTCCAGGTTATCATTTGAAGAAGCGAATTCGGCTAATTTACCGTGTAGTTCTTCCTTCATATTATTGGAAATCTGATTAGCCCTTTTAGAAATAATAACTAAAGACTCATAGATATTTTCAGTCTTCTGGTCTAAATCATTTACATTTCTAGTAACCGTAGTGTTCGATATTGCGGGTTTATTCGTATTCATTATTCTTGGGGTTATTTTATAATAGGGTTTTTAGCAAGGCTGTCTTTTTTAGCATCTTTTTCCATTAATGCTTTATACTTTGCTATTTGATTGGCCTCTAATGCCATTAATTCTTTAGCCTTAACAATTCCTGCTTCGCTTTCAGTTTTCAGGTCTTTTGCTTCTGCAAGATATTTACTTTCAGGGTGGCTTTCAATAAAGTCATTGGCATAACCAACTGCTTCGATGAACCTTTCTTCCTGGCGGAATGGGTAACTGTTTTTGGCAAACTGAAATTGCGATTTAATAATCAGCAAGTCCATTTCTTCAATATATTTCGTATCCGGGTAGTCAATTTCTCCGTTTTTCAGTGCTATTACAGACGACTTGTAATTCACCATGTCATATCCACCAAGGTCATAATACAACCTTGCATTGGTATAGGCTTTTACTTCAAGTTTATCACGTAAGTCTGCAATATACTTACTTGCTTGCGTAACCCGCTCACTTTTAGGATATAAGTTGATAAATAACTGTAGTGCATCAATTGCTTTATAAGTGTTCTCCTGATCAAGCGTAAATTCTGGTGAATCCTGGTAGTAGCAAAAAGCGCCCATATACCTGCATTCTTCGGCATTTTTACTTGTTGGGTATGTATCGGCAAAATATTTAAACTGAAAACGTGCTGTTGTATAATCTTTTAGCCTATAAAGGGTATAAGCATAATAATAATTCAAATCTTCGGCTTCGGCTCTTCCTCTGTATTTTTGTGACAGATCTTCAAACAGGATTAACGCTTTGGAATAGTCTTTTTTGTTGTATAATTTGATGGCCTCCTGGTATTTTTTAGCCACATCATTGCTCAGCCTGATTTTTTCAAAACGGCTTTTGCAACCAGCTACAGTAAGGGTTACAACAGTTAAAGTTAATATAACAGCGTGTTTAATTTTAAACATTTTACAAAGATAAGGTAATAATACGATAACGTCAATTAAAAATAATCGAGCGCTAAGCTATATAAAGGCTTTTTATCAGTCAAGCTGTTAACATAATTTAACAAATAGATATTTAGGGACAGGATATGGAGGATTTTAAAAGATTGTCTAGCTTAAATTTAATAATATAATGAGCCATTTATTCGTTTCCTTAAGTAATAGAGCAGGAAGAATTACTCTTTCTAGTACGGTGCCTGCCATTCTGGTAAGAATTATACCTCTTGCCGTTGGGTATGCTATTCCTATCAGTGCAATAGGTTGCGCTTTTACAGATGTTTGTCTGCCACAACCTTATTATTTCTGATACTTTGCTTAATCTTCTCGCGATGTTGTTCGCCCCAGTGGTCCAACTCATATAAAACATTTCTCAGCGTATCACTATAGGCGGTGGTCTCATAAATTACAGTGACTGGCGTTGTAGGATAAACAGTCCTTACGATAAACTCGTTGCTCTCCAGGTCCCGGAGTTCTTTGGCAAGCACTTTAGGTGTTATGCCTTCGATTAATTTCAGGATTTCATTAAAGCGCCTCGGGCTTTCTCTTAGTGTGTAGATGAGGGGGAGTTTCCATTTGCCATTTAAAACATACAGTGCATCGCTGATGTTCCTTGTCTTCGAAGTGCATTCCTGCTTCCCGTGAAACTCCTCATTTACAATCGTTTTCATATAAACAAAACTACTAACTTTCCTCTTAGAAACCACTTTCCTTTAGGATACTAATATATTTTCTATACCGCTGGGTTGTAGCTTTGCCAGGGAAATAGCGAATAAATATTTTATTGGTGCGCCTATTATGATGGGTACCTGCATTCTTGTTTTGCTTTTTGCTGACGCCTTCTTTGGTGCATCGGCTGATATTAAAATTTAATAATAAATAACTTTTTAAATTATGAAACGTATTCTTCATTTAATTTCAAGTCCCCGCGGAGACGAGTCTTACAGTATTAAACTGGCTACCGCCATTATCGCGAAACTTCAGGAGCAATATCCAGGCAGTATCGTTGAGGAAGCAAACCTTATCGAAATTAATGTTCCGCATCTGGATACTGCACATTTGCGTTCGTTCTTTACTCCGGCAGAACAATTGACGGCTGAAGACCAGGATGCCATACGCTATTCTGATGCGGCGATCAGTCAATTACTGGCTGCAGATATTATTGTTATTGGAGCCCCGCTTTATAACTTCGGTATCCATTCAGCTCTTAAGGCATGGATTGATCATATCGCAAGGGCAGGCAAAACATTTAGTTACAGCGAGCAGGGAGCTGAAGGGCTGGTGAAGGGAAAGAAGGTCTATGTTGCCATGTCATCAGGGGCTGTGTACTCAGAAGGGTTTTATCAGGCTTATGACTTTGTAAGTACTTACCTAAAGGCTGTTCTGGGCTTTTTGGGAATGACTGACTTAAAGCTGTTTCGTGTTGAAAGGGTTAATATCCCTGGTTTAAAAGAGCGTGCGCTGGATAAGGCAATTGAAAGCATTAGTCTTTAAATAAATTAGGTATATCCGTTCCGGATCTCCTGGTCCTGGAGTAAACCTCCAAAAATTATTATTCGGGGAGTTACTCCAGCGATCCGCGCTCTATTTGCATCTTGTGTAGCTTTTATTTACTTTGATAGAACGCCTTGCGATACAGCATTCGTTTTTAAATTTGCCTGTTACGTATTGACGATAATATCAGACAATCAATGCCGCTCCATACACTTGCAGCTTTTAAATCTTGTTGGTGCCTTGCCCTCTTAAAATTAGCAATATAGTGTACATCCATAATAGATGGGCCTAGCTGCTAGTTGTGTTAATTTGTGGTTAACTTTAAAGGTCCTCTATTATGGTTTATTTGCTCTTGCAATGTGGGAGATGTTTTCAATAAACATGGTTAAATAAACGATTATAACCGTTTATAAACGGTTTTTATAATTCAGGTATTGATATTTTGGATAATTTTTAAGATTATTGATGTTTTATTAAAATAATTTATAAAGAAAAATAAATATTTTATTGTGATATATTGTTGATTTTATTTGTATATTTGTTGTGTGATGTTTGAGTGTTTAAAATCTCAGGCATACGATTTAAGATTTTTATATATTCGGTATTTGATCGAAGAAACTTTGTACTAACAGACCTCGGAAATCTAACTAAGCAAAGTTACGGATGATAAGAATGCCCGGTTTGTGTATCTTCGCGGATATTCAAATGGGCGCTCTCCGTACGTTTAGTTTCGGGGACTTGAACGTGTTCTTGTCCTTGCCCCTCCGAGGGGGTGTTAGTGCGTACGGGGAGCATCCATATTTTCTATAGGCCCTCCTTTAAAAGTTTCATTGTTTTGATGCCTTAAAATTTAAGACAATGAAGACTTTGCAGCATTTTTATTCCTTCCAGTACATTTCTGCTCACAATTGTGATCATTTCCATTTAACTGTTAGTCGATTATTGTATGCAGCAACGGAGGAGTACCCTTTCCCTTTAATACCAGAATCAAGCGCAGCATTACCGCCAGGTAAAATAGCGCTGCCAGAAAAAGCTGCGCCACCTGGCTAAGCTT
>JAATFQ010000075.1 GCA_015655115.1 Sphingobacteriales bacterium | reverse complement strand
GATTATATTCTGCACGCTCCTTATCTGTTAAACGCTTGTCGTCCAGAGCAGGTTTCTTCCAGTCGCGGCATTCTGGCAAATCGGTCTGCATTTCATCTTTGCCGAGTATAGATAAACGGGCATGGTCTGCAATGAGCGATGCTCTCACATCCGGACGTTTTAAAATCATATAATTGATAATATCACGTGCATACAGCAAAGCTGTATTGGGCACTTTACCTGAAGAAACAACAGGAATCCCATAGGCATCAACATATTTCGTGTAAAAGGTATCCAGGCCGAGGGATTCAGGAGGACTGGTAACCATAGCCGACTCGTAATTCTTTGCTAAAGGAGCCAGAGGACTTGTGCCGGCTGCCTGCTGAGCTTTAACATTCATAGCATTTGCAAAATATATCAGCGCCGCTGGCAGCACTGCCTTAAAAACAAACCTTGTCCTGATCATATACCCCTGCTTTTAAATTTATCTGTCCAGCGCTCTATCTTTATTGATGTGTTGCCGTAATAATTGCAAATTACTCTACATTTTTTTTGTACAAACGGTGTATATTACCTGATTATAGGCCAAAATTAACCTTCTGCATTTTGGTATAAATACCAGTGCTGAGATTTTATACAGGAATATATACTAATTTAATGAGATTGGATGATTTCAGTTTTACCTGCCAGTGTTTTTGCGGCCGACTTATTTAAATGGATTGCACGGTAGAGTAAACCGCCAATCACCAGGGTGATAATGCCCTGCACGAGAACTGTATCGGGTGTACCTACCCATTGTGAAACAGCACCCACCAATAATCCTCCCAGGGGCTGCATACCAAAAAAAGCCATCGCATAGAAGCTGATCACCCGTCCACGCATGGCCGGATCAACGGTGGTCTGAATGATGGTATTGCTGATGGTTATTTGCGACATCATGCCGAAGCCTGATAAAGTGGCAAAAAATAGCGCCAGGGGATAATTGGTAGAATGTGAAAATAAGACCAGTCCGACGCCAAATACAAGGGTATTGATGGCCAGTATCTTTCGCAGATTTTTTCCCGGTTTAAGAGAAGCCAGAAAAATAGCGCCGCAAAAAGCACCTAACCCAATCGCACTGTCTATTACACCAAAGGTAGAAGCGGTCCCCTTAAAGATGTCTTTAGCATAGACCGGGATCAGCGTACTGAAAGGCAAAACCAGCAAGCTGATCAGTGCCAGCATGATCAGCGTAAATGCAATAGAGGGAGTCTTCCTGATATATACAAAGCCATCTTTTAATTCACCGTATACGTTTTTGGTCCTTATTTTAGCAGTGTATTCTGGCAGCCGCATCATCAGAAGCGAACCAATCACGGCGATAAAACTCAGGGCATTTAATCCGAAACAGATATCTTCTCCAAATTTCTCCAGTGCCAATCCGGCAATTCCAGGGCCTATCAGCCTGGATAAATTTACCATGGAGGAATTCAGGGCCAATGCATTCGGCAAGTCCGATTTTTCCTCTACCATTTCATAGACCAGCGACTGCCTTGCCGGTACGTCAAATGCATTGATTAAACCCAAAAGGGCACTCAAAGCGATAATCTCCCAGACAGAATAATGTTTAAAAAAGATGAGCAAAGTTATTAATACCGCCTGTATCATAGAGGCTACCTGCGTAAGCAATAATAGCTTATAACGGTTGTAACGATCGGACACTACTCCGCCAAGAAAAGAAAAAACAAATGAGGGGAACATACTGGCAAAAAGTGTAAGTCCCAGCATAAATTTAGAATGTGTCTCTGAATAAACCACCCAGCTTACAGCTGTCTTCTGCATCCAGGTGCCGATAAGTGAAATAGATTGCCCGCTGAAATATAATCTGTAGTTGCGGCTTTTAAATGCGCTGAAAGTACTAATATTCATATTTGCGGATATTCCTTACCCCATTAGAAGAAGGTGCCCTCGGGATTCATGTTTAAATAAAATTGAGATCTGATCTTAAAAAGAATCTGCAATATTAACTGAGCGAAATTCATATATCTATAAAATAGATGTTTCACCTTACAAAGGTAGATAAATATGAAGCCGGAGATTCGAAAAATATCCATCAATAAGTATATAATTTGTCAAAATTGACGCTTTATATACCTATTAACGGATGGTTTGGACTACTTCCTGTCAGATTCGTCAGGCGCAATACCTTTATCCACATTTAAAGTAAAAGATGATTCTGATGCTTCATCTGCTTGTGTGAGACGATCAGTGTCTGAGGCATTTTCATCTTCTTCAGATGCAGGAACATCTTCAATGCCATCAGATTGTATATCTTGCTGACTTACCTGGTCTTCAGCTTCATCCTCACTATTTGATAGTGGGTCGTTTTCCGGAGTGATCATAATTTGTTTGTTTTAATCTTTATTAAATGATATTTATAGAGCAATATCGAATATATATCTTCATAAACAGCAAAATATCACCCTTGTTTTAAAATTAAATGCCATATACACGTAATCAATAATGCATTTACATAGTATTAGCAGATAAAAAGAATTTATTACCTAAATTTATTCCATCATACAAATCTTATTTATGCATATGAATTACAAAATCTGCCAACATGCAGTATTTGCCACATTACTGACTTTAGGGGCCTCGCTTACCTTGCCAGCAATGGCACAGGAAAAAAAAGAAGATCCACTACTTAAAATTTACAGAGCTACACCAGATAAGATCAATGATCTTGTGCATACCAAACTGGATGTTCGTTTTGATTATAAAAAACGGTATTTGTATGGTAAAGAATGGGTAACACTGAAACCACATATCAACCCTACAGATACGTTGCGCCTGGATGCAAAAGGAATGGATATCAATACCCTTGCAGTAGTTAAAAACGGCAAAAATATACCATTAAAATATACGTACGACAGCCTTACTTTAGCCATTAAACTCGATAAAGTATATAAAAATAGTGAAAACTACGTCATCTATATTAATTACACAGCTAAGCCTGATGAATTAAAAATTGAAGGCGGAGCGGCAATTACAGATGCAAAAGGACTTTATTTTATTAATCCAGACAGCACTGAGAAAGGTAAGCCGGTACAAATATGGACACAGGGCGAACTGGAAAGCTCCTCTGCATGGTTCCCAACCATAGACCACACCAACCAAAAAACTACACAGGAAATCAGCATGACTGTTCCTGCAAAATACGTTACCCTCTCTAACGGACGTCTCGCATTACAAAAGAAAAATGCAGATGGTACACGGACAGATACCTGGAAAATGGAACTCCCTCATTCTCCTTACCTGTTCATGATGGCAGTCGGCAATTTTAAAATCTACAAAGACAAATGGAGAGATAAAGAAGTAAATTATTACCTCGAGCCCAAGTATGCTCCCTATGCAAAAGATATCTTCGGCTTCACACCCGAAGCTATAGAGTTCTATTCAAAGCTGCTGGGTGTGGATTATCCATGGAACAAATATGCACAGATTGTAGTTCGTGATTATGTAAGTGGTGCGATGGAAAACACGACTGCGACCTTACATGGAACATACGTACAGGGAACAAAAAGAGAGCTGGAAGACCGGTATTTCGACAAAGGCAGGAGTACCATTGTACATGAACTGTTCCATCAGTGGTTTGGCGATTATGTAACTGCAGAAAGCTGGAGCAATATTACTGTTAACGAATCTTTTGCTAATTTCAGTGAAACGCTGTGGGCAGAACATAAATATGGTATGGATGCCGGAGATGAGCACAATCACCAGGCCATGATGGAATACCTGGCTAACCCGGCAAATGCAAAAAAAGACCTGGTACGTTTTCACTACCATGCCGCACAGGATGTTTTCGACGGTGTATCTTACCAGAAAGGCGGACGAATCCTGAATATGCTGCGTAACTACATTGGTGCCCCGGCATTTTTCAAAGGGCTGAACATCTACCTGAAAACAAATGCTTTCAAAAATGGTGAAGCCCAACAGCTGCGCCTGGCACTGGAAGAAGCCAGCGGTAAAGACCTGAACTGGTTTTTCAACCAATGGTACTATGCTGCCGGCCACCCTCAGCTGGATCTGGATTACAAATGGGACGAAAGTTCTAAGACACAACTGGTTTACCTGAAACAAACTCAGGAAGGAAATGCATTTATTCTTCCTATGGCCGTTGATATTTATGCAGGAGGCAAAATGGAACGTCACACAGTCTGGATGCGCGATAAATCTGATACACTGAAATTTGTGCTCTCAGCAAAACCAGACCTGGTAAATGTTGATGCAGACAAGATTATCCTGATGCAAAAAACCAATCATCTGTCGATGGATAACTACCTGTTCCAATACATGCACGCCCCCTTGTATATGGATAGGCTGGAAGCAATAGAAGCAGCGACAAAAGAGCAGGCCAATCCTGCAGCCCAAAAGATATTACTTGCGGCATTAAATGATAAATATTATGGTCTGCGCTTACAAACACTCCAGTCGCTGGATGTTCAAAAAACAGATCTTATTGCTGCTGCCATGCCAGTTATCCTTAAGCTGGCTGAAAGTGACCAGAATACATTGGTAAAAGCTGCTGCCATCAGCGCGGTGAGCTATACTAAAAATGCGGGACAGTATCTTTCACTTTATGAGAACGCACTAAAGAGCACTTCCTATGCCGTTCAGGGGGCAGGACTGAGTGCCCTAGCAATATTAAAGCCAACGGAAGCTTTAGCTACGGCCAAGTCGCTTGAAAAAGATAGCGGAGGCGATTTACTTCCTGCAATATTAGCTATTTATGCCAGCGAAGGAAGCGATACAGAATGGCCTTATGTCAATGACAGCTTTAAAGCGTTAGGCCCCCAGGAAAAATTCAATCTGATGAAAAGCTATATTGCCTTCGTTATACGCTTAAAAAGCCCTGAATATGCACAGCAAGGTATAAAATCAATTAAAGAATTTGGTATTGCCTTTAAAGCACAGGGAATAGCACCACAAATTATAGGTGCCCTGAATTATGTAAAAGGAGAAAGACAAAAAGCTGGTGATACAGCTTCTGCTAAATTTATTGATAACGCAATCAGTGAGATTAACGCAAAATAATGAATTGCACGGGTTGAGTATAAAATCAACCAATTATGCATAAAATAGAAGCAGATTAACATAAAAAAAGCTGTCTCCATCATTTGGGACAGCTTTTTTTATGCTTTATTTTGTCTGTTCGCCTAATATATGTTTCTTAGGAAAGTTGAACAGCCATGAGGTAAACACCGGGATCAGGAAAATAGCTACCGTAAAGATAGAGACAAAAAGGTCCGTTTTCTCTCCTTCTATCAAATGCGAAACAGGCGATTCAGGGTAGAAATGTGTGAACAGTGATGAAGTCAGCTTAATACCTAAAACACCAATTACAATAAAAGCTACCGTTTCCAGGAAATTGAATTTTTCCATCAGCTTTACAAAAGCCTGTGCTACAAAGCGCATTGCTAAAATACCTATGAATACCCCTATATAAATCAGGTAAATATGGTCTGTAAACGCCACCGCAGCAAATACATTATCAATTGAAAAAGCGAGGTCCATTACTTCAACCAGAGCTACAGTGGCCCAAAAAGTCCCTACAAGTCCAACAGTCGATTTATAGATCCAGCTCTTACTTTTATCTACCGTTTCTTCTTCATCATCAGCAGATTTTTTATTCTTTTTGATAAAATAATCAATAGCGAGATATAGTAAATACAAACCTCCCAGAGGCTTAAGCCACCATATTTTAACCAGCCATGCGGCTAGAAACAGGCAGATACCTCTAAAAATATAAGCACCGATAATCCCGTATTTCAAGGCTTTATCGCGCTGATCTTTTGGTAAGTCCATTACCATTGTAGCCAGCACCGCCGCATTATCTACGGAGAGCAAACTTTCAATAACGATTAAATTTAAAATAATGAGAAGGCCGGCCTCGATGTCTTCCCCCAAGATAGTGTGTATAAAATCCATGCAAATAATTTAGTATCGCGAAGGTACTTAATTTTAGTTTCTATAAGACGTATTTACTATACTTCATTATTATGGCTGTATAAACCTTTTGTCAGTATTTAAACTATTATATCAGCACTTAATTCTGCCTCTGTTCTAACCTTTTATATTTAACCATGCGATAGCTTTATCTAACTCAGCAAGGCTGAATCCCTTTGCTTCGCCCGGAGTTACATAGCTAAATATATCCGTAAATTTTTCTACAGCCTTCTGATCAGTCACAATAGCCATTTTTTCCCATTTATTCAAATGCTTAATTCCGGCAATCATATCCTGTATCCATGCTCCGGCAGTAAAATTCTCTACTTTAGTATCCAGAACAAGGAGATAGTAGATTTCCCCATGCCGCTCTACCAGCGCGGCAAGACCTGGCAGCAGAACATTCTTCAAATCCACCTCTGTTACCTCTCCAACAGCCTGTACACCAAATATATGGTCTGCCAGATTTTCAATAGGTATTAACATGATCTTATGTTTTAATGTGCATTAAACAATTCTATGTTTGAATAAAACTTATATTTATTCCTGTTCATCAGCCGAAGGCTTCTCTCCATTCTCGTCCTCGCCCTGGTCTTCAGCATAGTCATTGCCCTGCTGACCTTCATTTTCCTGTCTTTTCAATTTTTCTGACGATTCAGAATTCTGAGATTTATCCTGATGCTGATCTTGTTTATTTTCTCCGTTATTTTCCATTTCTTATTTTTTTAATCCAAAACACGGTGGCTGGTTTAAAGTTTTAATAAATCATGATTTTACGTAAGAAGGGCTGAATTTCAATTGCCGGACAAGCTATACCGTATTCCGGCAAAAACCCTTCGCCCCTGCAATGGTGCATAATTGTATTCTGTATCAAATGTGTACCCGTTAGGATTTGTTACCGGATCTGCTGCAGTTTTATCAAAGGGATCAAACGCACGGATCAATGCGTATTTCGGAATAAACCCGAAAATATTCTTTATACCACCATAAACCTCAACGCCATTACTGAATTTTTTTGTCAGCTGGATATTAGCAATTGTAAACCAGGGTGAATACTCAGGCCTGTAATCTTTAGGCTGAACAGGCAAACGCATTGGCCCTGTGTATACGCCTGTAAAGTCCACCACAAAACCTTTATGGAAAGTGTAGGAAGCAAGATAATTACCACTCCATCTCGGTGCATGTAACTGCGTAGTTCTCTGTACACCCTGTCCATGGTCGTCCAGCTGATAGACCGATGAATAAGTAACACCTGCCAGCACCTTCAGCGGGAAATAAAAAGTAAGATCTATATTCGCAGCCAGGCCTCTGGAAATAGCATGTCCATTCAGATTAGAGTAAATAATCTGATCAGGGTTTTGGTCAAAATCGCCTGTAATTTTGTTTGTAAAATAAGAATAGAACCCCGTCATATCCAGCCCAAGAAGAAAGCTTTCTGAAGGCAGCTTTACTACATAATTCAGATTCCCGTTATAAGAGCGTTCGGGCTTAAGTGCTTCTGCAATAACTACCTGTCTGGCTCCCGTTAAGGCAGCATGATCTTCAGTGAATAAGTTCACCACGCGGAAACCGGTTCCGAAACTCGCCCGCAGGGTATTTCTAGCATCAGGAGAGAATTTATATGCCAGCCTTGGCGAGTGGATGCTCCCATGGAACTGATCGTGATCATACCTGTAGCCAGCAAGCAGGGTATGCTGATCACTGACTTTCCACTCATCCTGAATAAATATACCTGGCAAAGGTGTCTTAGCAGGTATATTCACCAGACCATCTGCTGATAGCGTACCAGGTGTATTGTCATCATACCAGGTATAGCGATAAGTTCCACCCAGCAGCAGACTATGTCTTTTTCCGAGCGATTTATCCCAGAATACTTGTGCAAAGCCTACCTCCTGCGTCGCCATATAGGGCACTTTACCATACCAGGAATTTTGATTATGCCAATTATATGAAAACTGCACCATGATCTTTTCCTTCAGCGGAAGCTGATACTGGCCTATTAATTCCCATCTTCTGGTGTACACACTTTCTCCATAAATACTATCCGACCCCCGGTATTCTTTAGTCCAGCCCATCTGCCCACCCCACCTGTCTTCATTCACAAAACGTGCGGCAAGACTGGCTACGCGGTTTTCTTTACGCAGGAAATTCCATTTATTAAATACTGAAACCCGGTTCTGGAGCGTCACATCAGTAAACCCATCCTTATTGTTATCCAGTGGGTGCTGATAATTGAAATAGTTTATACCCCATAGGCTCTGTACCTTTTTACTGCCAAATTTAACAGCGGCATCTATATTGTACTCCTGCCACGATGTGCCAAAGGCATCAATACTCAAAAGCGGCGCCAGCTTAGGATTTTTGGTGATCACATTAATTACTCCCCCCATGGCTTCAGAACCATACAAAGAGGAGGCCGGCCCCTTTACCACTTCTATTCTCTCTACCAGGCTGTTCGGTATCCCGCTTAAGCCATAAACAGTAGATAAGCTACTTACAATTGGCATTCCATCAATTAAAATAAGCGTGTAAGCTCCCTCCATCCCATTGATATGGATGTCACCAGTATTGCAGATGTTACAGTTCAGCTGTGGACGGACACCATTAATTTGTCCTACAGCATCAAATAAACTGGGCGTAGGATTTTTTTGGAAATATGCAGGTGTATAAACTTCTACCGGTACGGGGCTTTCAAGCCTTCTTACTTCTTTCATCGTACCTGTAACCACCACCTCATTTAATGCATCAGCGCGTTCTTTTAATTCAATATCCATTGTGACTATACTATCTGTACCGACCATAATCTTTTGCTTTAGAGTGATATATCCGACCGCGCTGACCATCATTAAATAATTCCAAGGGGGGATGTTTTTAAGTGTAAAATCACCTTTACCAAGTGTTGAAGTCTTGAAAGAAGTCTTCATTAACAGTACCGTTGCAGAGATAAGCGGCTCGCCATTGCCTGTTACTACACCATGTAAATCAGAATTTTGTGCTTTTAGAGCGACTGACAGGAATAGTAAAGAGAGTAGAGTTATTAGTTTCATTTATATTTTGTTTTTAAGTCGTTAACCGGTTCTTTGATAATTAGTAAAAGCCTGCATACTTGATAATCATGCTAATTATGCCAGGTTCGTGTTTCAATTTTAGACAAACATAGATATATTAATTTGACTAATCAAATTAATATAATTAGACATACCTAATAATACCGATTAGACAAATAATAATTATATTTGGTGACGATTGTACCCTATGAAGAAAACATATTCAGAAGAAAACTACCTTAAAGCCATTTACCATCTCAGTAAAATGGAAAGCAAAGTGAGTCCCAAAGCGATAGCTGATGCACTGGAAAATAATCCGGCATCCGTTATAGACATGTTAAAAAAACTTCAGGACAAGCTTTTGATCACTTATGACAAGTTCAACGGAGCATTTCTTACGTCTTCAGGTGAACTCGCCGCCCTTGATATCATCAGAAAACATCGGTTGTGGGAAGTATTTTTAGTGGAAAAACTCAACTACGGATGGGATGAGGTACATGATATTGCAGAACAGCTGGAACATATTCACGATGATCAGCTGGCAAAAAAACTTGACGATTATTTAGGAAATCCTGCTGTAGATCCGCATGGCGATCCGATACCATCTTCCAATGGGAAAATGCCTGTTTATGCCACTACACTATTAAGCGACATAAGCGTGGGCCAATCTTGCAAAGTAGGAAGTGTAAGAGATACTTCTGCTCCTTTTCTCAAGTACCTGAAACAGCTGGGGTTAGGACTTGGCGCTACCATTTATGTGATTGAGAAACAGGAATTCGATCATTCTATGGTGATTACTATCAATGATGGAGAACAGAAAACGGTTTCTCATAAAATGACTGCGCATATATTGGTTATTCCCGGATAAAGAATTAAAACTCTTATTTATTCTGATTGTTTGTACAAATAGCAATTGGAGAATAAATATGAAGAGAGTACTGCAGTATTTAAATATGCTATCACTTATAATTGCCGTTTTCGTCAATTATTATGCCAATGCAAAAAAGGCTGGAGTACCTTCAATTGGTGAAATATCATCCCGCTATCCGACACTACTGACACCGGCTGGTTATGCATTTGTTATCTGGGGATTAATTTACATTGCCCTTTTTGTTTTTGTTTTTTACCAGCTGCGGGGCATTTTCAATAAGAAAATTGACAACAGTTTTGTAAATGATACCGGATGGTGGTTTATAATTGCCAATCTTGCCAATGCGGCTTGGGTTATTGCTTTTACCTATAACCAAATAGGGTTATCAGTTGTATTTATGCTGATCATCTTTTTCTCATTGTTAAAGATTGTCTTAAATACCAATATGGAAAGATGGGATGCCCCGGTTTCCATCATCGGATTTTTATGGTGGCCTATAAGTTTATATTTCGGCTGGATCACTGTGGCACTTATTATAAATATAGCAGCCTGGTTAGTATCGTTAGGATGGACAGGAGCACCAGTCAGTCCAGACCTATGGGCCATTCTCGTACTCTTACTAGCGGGTACAATTTTCATTACAATGATCTGGAAAAGAAGCATGCGGGAATATGCATCAGTTGGCGTGTGGGGCATTGCTGCCATTGCTGTTAAAAACTGGGACGAGTCCCCTGCTGTAGCTTATACAGCTTTAGCGGTAGCTCTTATTATATTCATAAATACAGGCGTCCACGGCTATCAAAACCGTGCTACAGCACCTTTTGCGAGACGGATCAAACAAATTGAAGAGCTGTAGATACACGCAAATAAAATAGAAACGAATACACCTATTAATAAATCATCAATCAAAATTATACTATGGAAAATCAAGAGAAAAAGACGATACAGCCCAATGCATCTGTTCAGAGAGAAAACCAGGCACATCCAGATCATAAGGGACTGGATAACTGGAACGACCGTTTAGATGAAAACCTCGAAAATGAGGAAACAAGTGACCCCATAGCAGACGAGAAAGCAGAAAAATATTCAGCAGAAAATGGAAGTGGCGATCAGTCGGATAAAAACGGTCCTGTTATTTCATAGACTTATCGCGTGCGGACTCAAATTCTGAACCTCTTTTCCATTTAGGAAAGGTCGACTCATTGCTTAAGCGATAGCCCATATCAAATAATAAACGTACATCTTCCACCATTCCCCGCCTGTCTTTTATCTCATCAAAATTATCCTGAGGGGAATGGTACCTTGACTTCGTAAATTGAGCTACCTGCTGTAACCCCCATGCTTTGCCATAAGTAACATTATCTACGCCGGAGCCTGTAAACAGTGAAGGTATGCCTACTTTGGCAAAGTTGAAATGGTCCGATCGATAGTATAGGCCAGAAGAAGGCACTGGGTCTCTCACAATCACCCTCCCTTGTTTCTTAGCCGACACCTCTGCATAATCTTCCAGATCTGACTGCCCGTAACCATATATAATAATATCTTTGGTCTTTCCTGCAAGCCCCATCATATCCATATTAATATCAGCAACAGTCTGCTGAACAGAAAAAACAGGATTTTTAGCGTAAAACTCCGACCCCAGCAGTCCCTGTTCTTCACCAGTAAAGGAGATAAATACAACAGAGCGTTCTGGTCGTTGTGCCGACTGCTGAAATGCAGCAGCCAGTTCCAGCAGTGCTGCTACGCCTGTAGCATTATCCACTGCACCATTATAGATAGAGTCTCCTTTTACAATCTCACCAACACCCAGATGATCCCAATGTGCAGAATAGATGATACACTCTTTTGGCCTTTTACTGCCGGGAATAACAGCAATAACATTGTTCGAAACCGACTTCCTGATTTTATTATTCACGGTCAATGTAGTTGTTAATTTCAAATCTACCGCCTTAAATCCTTTTTTGCGGGCTGCAGTAAAAAGTGCGTCCGACTGGCCGCCCAGTTTAAATAACTGCTTTGCGATGTCCATCGTGATCCACCCTTCTACAATAGCACGGGAGCTGCCATTGTCCTGGCTTTCCAGCTGAAGTTTTGACTTGGACCATCCGCTCCGAACAACAGACCATGGATAGGCTGCCGGGGTTGTATCATGGATAATTAAAATACCCGCAGCACCCTGGCGTGCTGCTTCCTCAAATTTATAGGTCCACCGCCCATAATAGGTCATGTTTTTCCCTTTAAATAACGTCGAATCAGCAAAGCCCGGATCATTGATCATCACTACAACTGTTTTCCCCTTCACATTTATTCCGGCATAATCATTCCAGTGATATGCAGGTGCAACAATTCCGTAACCGGCAAAAACCAATTCCGATGCAGGTAACTTCACCTGAGTTTCAACATGCCGGGTACCGGCTACAAAGTTTTCCAGATAGGTAGCGGTCACGCTCCCTGCTGCCCCGGTAAATACCATCTTACTATCCGGAGTACTCTTTATCTCCACCATGGGCACCTGCTGAAAATAGCTGTCACCATTTCCAGGCTTCAGCCCCAGCTTGTTAAATTCTTCCTTTAAATAATTTATAGATTTAGTTTCACCAATAGTAAAGGGCTTCCGGCCCTGGAAGTCGTCCGAAGCAAGTACCTCAATATGTTGAGCAAAACTGCTATCATTGATAGCTTTTATAGCCAAGGAATCTGCCTGAGCAGTTGAGTTACTATTGCCATTTTGTTTACAGGATGTAAAACAAATTCCAGCAAAGACAAGGCACAACATTACTTTATTCATACGTCGGATATTAAATTGCAGTTTAATATATTACAAATATCCAATAGTATAGCAGAGGAATTCAAAAATTCAACAATCTCCCGTTAATTTAGAAGAGGCAGACTATAGTCCATAGAAAAGGCTGGCATTCTGCCCGAAAAACAAGTCCTGCTCATGAACAGAAAACGCACTGAAATATGATTTGACAACATCAAGAACCCTGGTATAGTTCCCTGCTGCCAGGCAAACCGGCCAGTCAGATCCATACATTATTCTGTTCATCCCGAAAGTGTCTACCACTATATCTAAATAAGGTCTAAAATCTGCGGGCTTCCACAGTTCCAGGTCTGCCTCGGTAACCATACCTGATATTTTACAGGACACATTATCATACAAAGCCACCAACTCCAGTTCTCTCTTCCATTCACCGATTTGACCACGTTTGATATCAGGCTTAGCGATATGATCAATCACAAAATTAAGATCGGGAAACTTGGAGACGAATTCCGGAATAAACTGTAGCTGATCAGGAAAAATTAAAATATCATATGTAATACCCAGTGCTGCAAGCTGGCTGATACCATGAAGAAATGCAGGCTTAAGCATCAGGTCTCTTTGCTGCTCACCTTGTAAAATATGCCTTAACCCCTTAAACTTAGGGTGCGCACACCACTGCTGCAATTTACCGCTAATTTCAGGAGCCTGAAGATCTATCCAGCCTACAACACCTTTTATAAAACCATGCGCATCAGCCAGCTGTAGTAAAAACTCTGTTTCAGCCTCAGTCTGATCTGCCTGCACTGCAATGCAGCCATCAATACCATTTTCCTGTAACACAGGAGCCAGATCTGCCGGCAGAAAATCACGACGAATGGAGGCCATGTCATCTCCTATCCAATCATGTGTTGTAGCCTTATAATTCCAGAAATGCTGGTGCGCATCTATCTTCATCATATATTTTATACGGTCAACAGTAAACAGCAACGTTTATCTTACTCAATTTACTTATAAAATTCAAAGATCCTATCCATTAACTTCCATTTCTCACCCGGTTTTGCAGAAGGCAATGCTTGCTGATATGTCCACATCAGAT
>JAATFQ010000145.1 GCA_015655115.1 Sphingobacteriales bacterium | reverse complement strand
TCCTAATACTAAAGTATCTATTCCTTCTTTAACAGTTGAAGACCGTAAAAATCTTGACTTTGTTTTAGAAAATAATGTAGACTGGATCGGTCTTTCTTTTGTACGTAATGCAGCTGATATCGTTGAATTGAAGGATATTATTAAAGCAAGAGGCAAACATGCAAGAGTAATTGCCAAAATTGAAAAACCAGAAGCTATTGCTAACATCGATGAGATCATTGCTGTTTCTGACGGTATCATGGTTGCCCGTGGTGACCTTGGTGTTGAAATGCCAATGGAAGAAGTTCCTTTGTTGCAAAAAATGATTGTTCAAAAATGTCGTGCAGCTTCTAAACCAGTTATTATTGCTACACAAATGCTGGAAAGCATGATCACTACACCGCGGCCAACACGTGCAGAGGTGAATGATGTGGCTAACTCGGTATTGGATGGCGCTGATGCAGTGATGTTAAGCGGTGAGACTTCAGTAGGAGAATTTCCATTGATCGTTATCGAAACGATGCAGAAGATCATTACCAATATTGAAGTGAACAACTATCCTTTCAATGCTGATAAACATCTTGTTACTAAATCTGAAACTTTCCTGAGTGATGCAGTATGTGATTCGGCAGTATTCCTGGCTAAACAAACAAAAGCAGTGGGTATCGTTTCTTTAACAGTGAGCGGTTACACAGCATTTGAAATCTCAAGCCACAGACCACAAGCATTAACTTATATTTTCACTAACAATAGAAGCCTGATCAATACTTTAGCCCTTGTATGGGGTGTACAGGCATTTTATTATGATGCTTTTGAAAGTACTGATAAAACGATTTCGGACGTTAATGACTTGTTGGTAAAAGCTAAACTGATCAAAAAAGGAGATATCCTGATCAATACTGCTTCGGTACCAATGGAAAGTAAAGGAAAAACAAACATGTTAAAAGTTACTGTTATTGACTAACGTTCTTTAACAATCAAAAAAAATATTACTTTTGCATCCCGAATGGAGAGGTGTCCGAGTGGTTGAAGGAGCACGCCTGGAAAGTGTGTATACCTCAAAAGGGTATCGAGGGTTCGAATCCCTCTCTCTCCGCGTGTTAGCAAAGTATATGATATAAGGCGCTTTAAACGTAAGTTTAAGGCGCTTTTTGCATTTAGGGATGGTATCCTATAGGTGCATTTTCAGTTAGTAACTGCAATTTTTTTATTGTCCCAGTTACCTGGTATAGACAAGGTAACCAATTCCAAAGCTATTCAGAAGTTTACATCGGCTTTCAAATAAGTAACACCCTGAATCTGCATCAGCGGTGATCTCGCAAATCTTCCTTTACCGGTTTCCTGTTTCACAGATTTTTTCGCGTCGAACTTGTGCCGGCTCTCTGCCGCTGCCGGTATATTCTGGATTTCATAACCTGCCTTGATCATATTGAATCATGATGATCAAAAATTGAACAGCAGCGATAAGCCATTCCATTTTTATTGAAATACATTCGATATGGTTTTAAAGACCATAAGACACTAACCAAATTAAACTGAAAATGATATATGATCTCGCGATCTTTTATTATTGGTATGCAGGATACCTGTGACAGGATCATCTTCCTGCATCATTACCTGAATTTTCCCCTAACCAATATATAACGATTACAATGAAAGAAAATTTACGAAATTATAGAATTTCACTATCGGCGAATATTTTTGTGTTTATTTTTCTGCTGATTTTCCAATCTATGTCCACAGCTGCTGCTGCCACAAGCCCGGATGTCCATAATAGAAAAAATACCGCCATCATCACCACTGGTAAAGTTACCGACGAGAAAGGCCTGGCAATACCCGGTGTCTCCATCAAAGAAAAAGGCACGAATAACGGAACAGTTACGGATGCAAACGGTAATTACCGGTTGGCGGTCAATAGTGCTGCGTCAGTGCTCATATTTAGCTTTGTGGGATATGACTCACAGGAAGCCAGTGTAGGCGATCGTAAGGTCATTAACATAACACTGAAAGAAAGCTCAAATTCCTTAGATGAAGTAGTGGTGGTAAGTGTTGGTTACGGCACGCTCGACAAAAAAGAGGTGTCAAGTGCCATTACGCACATCAGTGCCAGGGAACTGCAGACTGTGGCAAGCAATAGTGCCCTTCAGGGATTGCAGGGAAAGGTTGCTGGTCTCACGATTACCAATACTGCAACCGGAGATCCGAACTCTACACCTTCAGTCCAGATGCGTGGTGTATCGTCAAGAAATGCAGGCCTGGGGCCCTTATATATTATTAATGGTGTAATTGGTGGCAACATAGACAATATCAATCAAAATGATATTGAGTCTATAGATGTTTTGAAAGGTGGTGCCGCTTCTGCTATATATGGCACCAGAGGCAGTAACGGTGTAATCATCATTACAACTAAAAAAGGCTCTGACCAGTCACAGTTATTTTATGACGGTTATGGCAGCTTTGATTACATCACTAACGCATATAATGTACTGTCAAAAGATGAATTTGTAGCCAACAGGGTTGCAAGCAAAAGGGGACAGGACTATGGAGGCAATACAGATTGGCTGAAGGAAGTGAGCAAAACTCCCGCCGTTGGTCATAAACATACTGTACAGCTGTCTGGCGGTTCCGGAACGGCCAACTATTTTGCTTCGGCAGATTACCGTGATGCCAATGGTATTGATCTTCGTGCCAATAAGCGGGAATATGGAACCAGGATTAATGTCAATTTCATTTCAAAGGAGAATACCTATGAAGTAAGCCTCACGGCTGCACCGAGATTTGCACATACAAGAAAAGCCGACTACAGTGGTTTTAAGAATGCGCTGACATTGAATCCTACATTCCCTGTATATGCAGAGAACGGCAGCTATAATTACATTAACACTGGCTTCGACTCTACAAACCCTGTAGAAAATGCACGGATGATCAAGGATGAGGAAGAAATTAAAAAGCTGGACATCAGTGGAAGTTTTAAAGTAAATCTGCTGAAGAATCTAAGCACAACAGCAACGGTATCTCAGTCAAGTGAGTCCTTTAAAAACCTTGACTTCAGTCCGTCGACACTTTCCAGCGTCATCCACAATAACCAAACCCTCAAAACCAATTATGCACAGCAGGAGCAGATAGACAATAATGTAAAGAACCTGGAATGGACAGGTAATTACAATACCGCCTTCGGGTTGCATCATCTAAAGTTTCTGGCCGGGTATTCCTACGCCCTGTATAACTATAAACAGTTCAGGGCAAGTAATTATGATTTTCCCTTCGATGCCTTTTCGTGGAACCATCTTGGATCTGGCACCTACAATGGTGGTGCTCAGGGTAATGGACAGAATGCCGTTGCGTCGACACAAAATGGCTCTACCCTAATCGCTTTCTTCGGAAGGGTAAATTACGATTTTGACCAGAAGTATATCGTTACCGCCAGTTTGCGCCGTGAAGGTTCATCAAAATTCGGGAAGAATAATAAATGGGGAAATTTTCCTGCAGCATCGGTTGCCTGGCGCATCACCCAGGAAGATTTTCTTAAAAATAAGGTTTCCTGGTTAAATGACCTGAAGTTAAGAGTGGATTATGGTGTAACTGGTAACCAGGATTTCGGCAATTATTTGTCGCTCCTGCTATACGGCAGCTATGGATACTTTCCTTTCAACGGGACTGTTTATCAGGTATACGGTCCTTCGCAGAATTCCAATCCGGATCTGGGATGGGAGAAAGCAGTCAACTTTAACGCGGGCATTGATTTTGAGCTGCTAAACCATAAAATAAATGGTTCCATTAATTATTATGTGCGGACCAATAAAGACCTTCTCGGCAACTACGACGTTCCTCTGCCACCAAATCCACAGTCGACCACCTTTACGAACGTAGGAACGCTGAAAAATTCAGGTATAGAACTGCAGGTTTATTACAACCCTGTAAAAACGACTAATTTCAGTTACAACCTGACATTTGCGGGCGCTTATAATGACAATAAATTCGTCTCGTTTTCCAACGACCTGTATAAAGGGGCTATTTATCAGGATGTTGCCGGCTTGCCCGCCCCGGGATCTCCCGGTAATATACAGCGGCTGCAGGAAGGCCGTCGCGTAGGTTCCTTCTACACCCTTCGCAGTGCTGGTGTGGACGATACCGGAACTTTACTGGTTTATAAAAAAGACGGCACTATCGTGCCTGCCAATCAGGCCAATAATGATGATAAACAGTTTGTCGGCAATGGCCTACCAAAATTCACTCTTTCGCTGGGCAACACTTTCATCTATAAACAGTTCGACCTCAGCATTTTTTTCAGGGGTAACTTTGGCTACAAAATCTTCAACACTCCTGCATTTTACCTTGGAACTCCTGCCACACAATCAGATGCCAATGTGCTGAGCATGGCCTATGACAGCAAAAGCAAATATTCGAAACTGACGAACAGTGCTACATCGTCTATTACGTCCGACTATTTTCTGGAGAATGGTTCATTCCTCAAAATTGATAATATATCGATGGGATTTACGCAAAAGCTCAATTCTAAATTTATACATGGGCTGAGGTTGTATGCTGCAGGGCGAAATCTCTACACCTTTAAAAAGTACAGCGCCGGCGATCCTGATCTAGTACCTGTAAACGGCCTTACTCCGGGTGTCAATACGTCGCTGGACTATTATCCTTCTACTCTACAACTGATAATGGGAGCACAAATCACTTTTTAAACGCAAATTCATGAAAAAGTACTTTAACCTAAAAAATATAAAAATAGCTGCAATCGCCGGTTTTGCCATTTTATCCGGCTGTACTAAACTCGATGAGGAAGTTTACGATAAGGTAGATGCAAGTGCATTCCTTCAAAGACGTGATGATGTGATCCGTGATTTTCTGCGTCCTTTCGAACATGCCTACTGGAGCATCCAGGGAAATGATGTCTTTGCCGTAAATGAAGATAGTTCAGACGAATTCGGAACCTACAACCGTCAGGGCGACTGGCAGGATGGGGGGTATTATCAGCGCATGCACTATCATTCCTGGACGATAAATGACAATTTTACCAGTGGTGCATGGACATCTTTCTATCAGGGCATTGTGCTGTCTACCAACTCGCTCCAGGATATGGAAGGCATACAGGATCCAGGGAAGCTGAATGTCACTCCCACAGAACTGGCAGACTTTAAAGCAGAGCTCCGTACGCTAAGGGCTTGGTTTCACCTCCGCGCGCTTGACTACTATCGAAACATACAAATTGTAAAAGAAGTCAAAAATCAGACACAGGGTGGTAAGCAGGTTACGCCGCAGGAAGCTTTCGACTTTATTGAATCCGAATTGAAAACTGCCATACCAGACCTGCCTACACGCGCAACGCTGGGCGTGAATGGTATAGGCCGGTGGACACAGGCGGGAGCAGCGGCGATATTGGCCAGGCTCTACCTCAACGCCAAAGTATATACCGGAACAGATAAGTTTGCGGAATGTGCCGTGGTATGCCAGGAAATTATAGAGGGCAAATATGGCGCATATGCACTGGATACCAGGTGGGATGCGCCATTCGATTATACCAATAATCAGCTGGCTTCAGAAGTGATCTACGGATTCCCGTCCAGCCTTGCACGCACACACTGGCAGTACGACGGCGGAATGTATTTCTTCGGGATGACATACGATGCGGCACCCTTATATTGCGGATTTACTGACTTTGGACGTTCCAATCCAAAATATGCCTTACAGCCTGGCAGGGACGTCGACAGTGTTGAATACACCTTTCAGCTTGGCAAACCTTTTGTTAAGTTTCAGAGATATCCGGATGACCTTCGTTTAAAATTGTATAAGAACCTTGGCAACAGTAAACGTGAAGGGATGTTTCTGTATGGATACCTGCCTTACCAGCGGGTAGTGAACGGTACAAATGTCGCCGATACCATAAAAGGCAATAAGGGGGATTATCCGCTGTTTATCAGGGATGGTGTAGGGATGTTCCTGAATACGCGGCCCGGCAAAAGGATTGCTGACAAAGAATCCAATATGAACCATGCAGATCACAACTCCGGCATATTCATGGTCAAATATCCGGTTTACCCAACCACTGATGCAAACCGCATTACCTCGGCTTATGCCGAAATCCGCCTTTCCGAAATCTACTATATGCTCGCTGAGTGTAAATATCGTGGTGGCGACAAAGGGTCTGCGGCACAGCTGCTCAATGCAGTCCGTAAACGCAACTATCCTGAAAGAACAACAAGCCTTTACAATCCTGATGGAAGCCAGCTGACAGATCAGGAGATGCTCGATGAATGGGGCAGGGAATTTCTGGGCGAGAATAGGCGCAGGACAGATCTGATCCGCTGGGGTGTGTTTACTAGTGGTACCTGGTGGGACAAACAGCCTGATGCCGACAAACACACCGAGATCTTTCCAATCGGACGCCAGATTATGAATGTAAACCCTCAGTTAGTGCAGAATCCGGGGTACTGATACACTTCAGTCTCCGACAATAGAACAGATACTTTTTACAAGCACCGGACTCATTCTCCGGTGCTTTTTTCTTTGCTGCCGGTATCTGGTTATCATTTAGAAGATAGAAGGATAAAACGCCGAAAAATATATAGTAATTCCATCAGAACTTATAGCCCAGTGAAATGCCGAAACTTGAGTTTTTAATTTGCCCTCGGGCTGGAACCCACCAAACTCTGGTTGTAAGTTTGCCAATCCAACCTGGGCATTAAACTGCACCGAAAGGTGGTTGAGGAATTCTCCGGTCGCGACCTCTATTTATTAAACTACTTTAATTTTATTATGGCTGAACTACCCGTCCTTTGCAGTACACAAAATCAATAAATATGATAGTATCAGTTGAAAAAATGATTGAACAATACGTGGCTGCCTGGAATGAGAAAAGGCTGGACGATTTTAAGGCAGGTTTTGCAGAATGCTGGTCTGCCGATGCTATGTATACTGACCCTAACTTCGCACTTGTAAAAGGAGTAGATGGCATTGCAGAACTTGCTCAGACTTCTTTAGATCTTGTCCCTATCCGGGAGTTTCACATCCTGACTATGCCTGATTACCATCATAATGCAGGTCGTTATACCTGGAAGGTTGATCTTCCGGGAGAAACAAAAGAGGGCTTTGATTACTTTGAGTTTAACGAGGCATACCAAATTACCCGGCTTGTCAGCTTTTTCGGCCCTTTAAAAGAAGTTGAATAGCTGTGTTTTCGGCAGTATACAGCAGCCCGTAAATAACTAAACTGGCAAAAAATAAAAAGCAGCTATACTAGCTTTCGAAATGCGCATAGGATAAATGCCTGCTACATTTTATCTTTATAAAAAACTTAAAATGTACGAGTTTATCTTTGCTAATTTTGCCATGCACATTGTGCTTGATGCTGCCGAAACTGAACATGTAATTTCTAAATTGCAGTTGAGCGCAATTAAAAAGAACACCATTTTGCTCAATACCGGTGAAATTTGCAGGAATATCTATTTTGTCAATAAAGGCTGTCTTCGCATTTTTAATACAGACAGGGAAGGTGAGGAGCATAATGTCTTATTCTGCCCGGAAGACTGGTGGGCTGCTGATATGGCCAGCTTTTCCGGGCAGACACCTGCATTTTATTGTATCAGTGCCCTGGAAGACACCGAAGTCTTTTATTTTAGTTACACCATACTTGAACAGCTTTATATAGACGTGCCCAAGATGGAGCGCTTCTTCCGTATTCTGGTACAGAATGGATTCCACCTGCACCAGCAGCGGATCACCTCCAACCTTTCCAAGTCTGCAGAGGAACGTTATGCCCAATTCCGGGAACGGTATCCAAAGTTGGAACAAAGGATAACGCAGAAACATATTGCCTCTTATTTAGGGATTACCCCGGTTTTTTTAAGTATGATCCGTAAAAGGAATACCTGACGATAGGGAGCCTTGACGCCTAAGAAACACATACAACCTGCCGCAATTAAAATAGATTTGCTACTTTTATAGGACTCAAGACCAGATTTGAACCTTTCTAAGAACATATTCCATTTTTTAGGGCTTATAATTTTCTTTATTCAAGCAGACTTTAGCTATGCCCAGCAACCTGAGATCAGGTTCAAACATCTGTCATTCAAGAGTGGTCTGGCACAAAGCCCTATCTCTGCGATTGTTAAAGACAGCAAGGGTTTTATCTGGCTGGGCAACTGGAAGGGCCTCACGCGTTATGACGGGTATGAGTTTAAGAACTTTCATCATGACAATAACAACAGGGCGAGCCTAAGCAATAACAGGGTAAACTCTATTTTTAAAGACCGTAACGGGGAACTATGGATAGGTACCTCCAATGGCCTCAATCTTTACGACGCAACGACTGAGACGTTTAAACGCATCGACATCAGGAATATTAAAGGAGGACGCAATTTTATATCCTCCGTTTATGAAGATAGTTATGGTCATATGTGGACCGCAACTTTCGCAGGCATCAGACAGCTGGACCAAAGGAATGAAACGCTAAAGGAACTCAGCTTTTTGAATGTTACAGGCAGCACTGATCTGTATAATGGAATTACCTTCACCTTATTTGAAGACCGCGCGAAAAATATCTGGGCGGGAACAAAGAATGGAGCCAGGCGTTTTGATCCGCAGCAAAGAAAAATTATAGCATTGCCAACTGTAATTTCCGGCTCTGCCGAATTCATGAATGCAAAAGTACTCGTCATAAGGCAGGATAAAAACGGGTTAATCTGGTTTGGTACCGAATCTTCAGGCCTTTTTGTATTCGACCCACTCAATAATACCTTCAACAATATCCGGGGAAATAATATGGGAACGGGCTTATTATCCAGCTGGATCAGGGATATCTACATTTATGACGATGAAAATATTTGGATAGGCACACGGAACGGGCTCAGCGTTTATAATACAAGGCTCCATAAATTCAGCAATTATGTACACCATGCGCTGGATTCAGAGGGCTTAAACGATGGTACCATCTGGAGTATCATGCAGGATCAGTCTTCAGGAGTATGGATCGGTACATTTGCCGGAGGGCTTAATGTTTTTTACCCCTCCAATGCTAACTTCTCCAACATTGGAGAAGATATGGGGGGGAAGATAGGCTTATCACATCCCGTAGTCAGCGCCCTGGAAGAAGATCCTCAGGGAGGATTATGGGTAGGTACCTATGGTGGCGGGATAAACTATCTGGACCGGGCTACGAATACTAAAAAGTATTACCCAATCAAAGAAGGGGCAGAATCCAGAAATGGTGTGAAATCTCTTGCATGGGATGAATCAGGCAACCTTTGGATAGGGACACTGGATGGACTATGCATGATGGATAGGATCACAAAAAAGATCAGGTTCTACCACTTTGATGTCCGGCATGGTAAATTCAGTGCCAATCTGATCAACGCCATCCTGCCGGATAAAGAAGGCACATGGGCGGGAACGAATGGCGGAGGGTTACGATACCTTAAAAAAGATGGCAGCTATCGCACTTATAATTTTTCCCAGGGAGATCAAAAAAGCCTGAGTGATAATTTTATAACAGCGTTGCTTAAAGACGAGGCCACGGGTAACCTTTGGGTGGGAACCCAAAATGGACTCAACTACTTCGACCGTAAAACGGGCATCTTCAAACGCTTTACAAAAGGTGAAAGCCCTTTCAGGCTTAATAATAACAGTGTTACTACTTTATTAAAAGATACTAAAAACAGGTTGTGGGTGGGTACAGAAGGCGGAGGCATCAGTTATTTTGACATTGCCGCTGACAAATTCTATGCCCTTAATGATAAGAAGCCACTTACCGACGAAGTAATCCATACGATCCTTGAAGATGAGCAGGGTGATCTTTGGTTGAGCACTGACAATGGTTTTTACCAGCTGAAGTTCAAGAATTTTAACCTTCCTTTTAAAGGGGACGATATCCATATCATACATTACGATGCCAGGGATGGCCTGGCAAGTAACCAGTTTCTCAGTAATTCAGGTATCCGTTTAAAAAATGGGGAGTTGGTTTTTGGCGGTATCAATGGTTTAACTTCATTCTTCCCCGACCAGATCATTAAAAACCTGGCGAAGCCGAAGGTGGTGCTCACAGACTTTTTAATCAGGAATAACCCAGTGAGAATCAGTGCTGATGGCTCAGCTCTGAAGCAATCTATCAGTTTCACTAAACATATAGAACTCGAATATGACCAGGGGTATATTACCTTAAAGTTTGCGGCATTGAATTTCATCAATTCGAGCAAAAATGCTTATGCCTACCAGTTGGAAGGCTTAGCAGGAGAAGACTGGCACCAGGCAGGTACACAAAGGATTATTAACTATACCAACCTGGAGCCCGGAAAATATGTCTTTAAGGTAAAGGCTTCAAATAATGACGGGGTGTGGAACAATGAACCTACCACCTTGTCAATTACCATTTTACCTCCCTGGTGGCGCACATGGTGGGCTTATATGCTATACGTTGCCGTTGCCTCTTTTATCATACGTACAGTCTACTTGTTTCTAATGGCCAGGGTAAAACTCAAAAAGGAGCTGTACCTGGAGCAGGTTCAGCGCGAGCGGCAGCAGGAGCTGCATAAAATGAAAATAGATTTTTTCACCAATATCTCTCATGAAATCCGGACGCCCCTGACCTTAATTTTAGGGCCTTTAGAAAAGATGGTCGAAAATTCCGGGGCTATTCCAGGCGTATTCCATAAACAATTACAGCAGGTACAGCAAAATGCCAACAGGCTGATGAGGCTCGTTACAGAACTCATGGATTTCAGAAAAGCAGATACAGGGAACATGAAACTCATGTTTTCCAATTGTAATCTCGTACATTTTACACAAGAGATCTTTTTGTCGTTCCAGAACCTCGCTGAGGATAAACAAATGGACTATAGCTTCGATGCCAGTACCCCAGAGTTACAAGTGTATTTTGATAAAGACCAGCTCGAAAAAGTGCTGTTTAACCTCTTGTCCAATGCATTCAAATTTACTCCGGCAAAGGGCAGGATTGAAGTGTCTGTAACGCATACTGCAGATTGGGCGCATATTAATATCATAGATAATGGAAAAGGTATCGAGGCTGAACACATTGATCAGCTATTCCATGAGTTTTTCCAGGTAAAAGATGAAAATGCCCCCAACCAGGGGTATGGCATCGGACTGGCCCTGTCGAAGAGCATTGTCGAGCTCCATAAAGGGACTATAGAAGTCAAAAGCGAAATCAGAAAGGATAGCGACAGCACAGGTACAGCCTTCAGGGTATCGCTAAGGACGGGAGTTGCCCACCTGGATGAAAATAAGCTGGTGCCCGACTTTATGAACAGCGACAACCCAGTACATTATTACTTACAATCGCAGGTGGGAAGTCTGTTGTCGACCCCAGCAGCTCCTCTTACTATTGAGACAACTGAAGTACCTGTTAAAGCAAAATCGTTACAGACCTTACTCATCATTGAAGATAATGAAGAGCTGCGGGAATTTATTAAAACCTCTTTTCTGCTATCTTATAATATTCTTGAAGCTGCAGATGGCTTAAAAGGCCTGGCGCTGATCACAGATGAGATGCCCGACCTCGTGATTAGTGATGTAATGATGCCCGGAATGGACGGCCTGGAGTTATGCCGGAGGATGAAAACGGATGAACGTATCAGCCATATTCCTATCATCCTGCTTACCGCAAGAGCCGCCTATATTCATCAGCTCAATGGCCTTGAAAGAGGTGCAGATGCCTATATCACCAAACCTTTTAGTGTGCAAGTGCTGGAATTGAATGTTAAAAACATCCTGGCTACCAAGAATGCACTGAAACAGCGTTTCGCAAAGGACTTCTTGTTAAGTGCGCCTATATCTGGAACTGAGGGTGCCTCTCCCGATGAAAAGTTCCTCCATAAGTTTATGGGCATAGTAGAGGCTCATTTAGACGATACCAATTTTGACGTGACGACTATTGCACAGGAAATAGGTATGAGCAAAACTGTGCTGTATAAAAAAGTGCAGGCACTGACAAACCTGACTATAGCAGACTTTATCAAGTCTATCCGTTTAAAAAGAGCAGCCTTATTGCTTGAGCAAAATAAAATGGGGATCGCCGAGATCGCTTTTTCTGTTGGCTTCAGCGACCGCAAATATTTCAGCAAGGAATTCCGTAAACTGTATAATATGTCGCCTTCGGAGTATATAACCCGCTATTCCGCATAAATTTACCCCTATTTACGGAAGTTTCTACCCCCTTCAGGGAGTGGTCTATGCTCATATTTGTTCCAACCAAATCGTAGATCATATGAACAAATCACCACATTTTCCCGGCTCTGCCGGAGGTAACAAAACGAGTTACCCTTCTTCAACCCCCAATTTCCTGAATACCTTCTAAAATTATAACCAAATAATAAAACTGAGTTGAATGAAACTATTTTACAAAATAAGCTTTTTGTGCCTGTTTGCGATTACCCTACTCTGGGTGGAACAAGCAAATGCTCAGAAACAGACTATTACCGGGACTGTTAAAGACCGGGCAGACAATATGCCGATCCCTGGTGTTTCCGTTCGTGTGAAAGGAACTCAAACCGGAACGGTAACCAATGGCGATGGGAAATATACCATTAATATCCCTGTAGGAGCAGTTGCCCTGGTATATACCTATATAGGCTACACTGCGCAAGAAATTGCCGTAGGCGCTACAAGAACAATAGATGTAAAGCTTGCCGAAGAAAAAAATGACCTTAACGAGGTCGTCGTCGTTGGCTATGGTACACAAAAACGCGCCGATATTACCAGTGCTGTAAGTACGATCGATAGCAAAGAATTGCTGAAGTCGCCCACAGCCAATGCCACCAATAGCCTTGTCGGCAAGGTTACTGGCGTCGTAGCAGTACAGAACGGCGGACAGCCCGGACGTGATGCCGCAACAATCAACATCAGAGGTACCTCCACCTATAACAATGCAGGAGCGATAGTTATTGTAGATGGTATTGAACGTCCTGATTTTGGCAACATCGACCCCAATGAAATTGAAAACATCTCGGTGTTAAAAGATGCTGCCTCTACCGCCGTTTACGGTATCAGAGGGGCTAATGGGGTAATAGTAGTGACCACCAAGATCGGTAAAGAAGGAGCACCGAAAATTAGCTATAGCGGAAATGTAAGTTCACAATCCTTCACTGGTCTGCCCAAAACCCTTAGCTCGTATGACAATGCCTTTTTGATGAATGAGGCTATCCGGAATGATGACCCTAATGCCACCCCGCGGTGGACGAATGAGGAGCTCCAGAAGTTTAAAGACGGATCCGATCCCCTTGGATACCCGGATGTAAACTGGCTGGAATACCTTACAAAAGACCATTACGCACAAACGCAGCACAATGTGAATGTAAGAGGTGGTACGAAAGTGATCAAATACTATGTTTCTGCAGGATACCTGTTTCAGGATGGAATCTTTAAAAAGTTTGATTCTCCTTTTGGTATTAACTCTACACCTAACTATAACAGGTTTAACTTCAGATCTAACCTCGACATTAACCTCACTAAAAATCTGACCGTAGGCGTAAAGCTGGGCGGCAGACTGGAGCGCATTTATACCCCTTCAGGTTTACGCTCCTCGGGCTTCCCTTATAACAGCTTTGAAGGAATTTTCTCCCGGGCTATGCAAACGCCGAATTTCGCTTTCCCAGTGATGCTGCCCGACGGGCGTATTGCACAAAACAGCGATGTGGGTACCAATATATGGAACCCTCTGGCTGCCATTACGCGCTTCGGAACACGTAACGATGATAACAATACCATCGAGAGCACGTTCAACCTCAACTATAAGATGGATTGGCTGACAGCAGGTCTTTCCTTCAGGACTACCTTTGCCTATGATTCTTATTTTACCAGCAATACAGAGCGTAATGCCAATTGGGCAGCTTATCAGTACAACAGGAAAACTGGTGAAATCACGCTGAGTTCAGACCGGTTGCGCGATGAACCTTTGAGTACACTGATTGCCACCAGCGGCGGATCTATCAGTACTAACCTGCAATCTGGGTTTGACTACAAACGCAGCTTTGGCAATCATAATGTAACAGGTCTCTTGCTGGGCACGCGCCAGCTGATCAATGTAGAGGGTACCGCCGCGCTCTCTTCTCCGCCTAAAGCCTCACAGGGTTTGGTTTTCAGAGCGGCCTACAATTACAGTGAGAAATATTATGCAGAGTTTAATGGTGGATATAATGGCTCTGAGAATTTCTCACCAGGTTATCGCTATGGGTTTTTCCCCGCCGTATCTGCAGGATGGAATCTCCATAAAACGGCTTTCCTGAAGAACGTGAAGTTTATCAGTTCGCTGAAACTTCGTGGAAGTTACGGTATCGTAGGGAACGACCAGTTGGGTGCCGATAACAGGTTTCTCTATTTAACAAATTATGCAATTAATACTGGCACGAGTGGCATCCAGTTTGGCTCCCCTACGGCTCTTGTCAATTACCCTACGGTTTACCTGCCTGATAATGCACTGGGCAACCAGTTTATCACCTGGGAAACAGGTACGAAAAGGGATATAGGTTTTGAAAGCAAGCTGTTTAATAACGCACTGACCTTCAATATCGACTTTTACGACGAAACGAGGAAAGATATTTTAACCCTGCGCCAGTCGGGACTACTCACCTTTGGCCATATGTATCCCCGCGTAAATATTGGCGAGGTATACAATAAGGGGTATGAAGCGGAAATAGATTATTTCAATAAAATTGGTAATGTAAACTGGGGTATCAATGCCCAGGTTAGTTTTACCCGGAACATTATCAGAAATAGAGACGAGCCACTCAATAGCCCTGAAGCACAGAAACAGGCAGGGAAAAGGGTAGGTCAGTTTTTCGGATATAAAACACAGGGATTTTATACTTCGCAGGAAGATATTGATGCCTCGCCGGTTAACCAGTTGGGTACAGCTATTCCGGGCGACTTAAAATTTGTTGATCTGAATGGCGATGGCGTGATCAATAGTGACGACAGGACTGCCATCGGGTATTCCCGTAATCCGGAATATACCTATAGCTTTTCGCCGAGAATTGAATGGAAAGGTCTCTCCATCTCGGTATTGTTCCAGGGTGTTGCCCACGTAAGCTCAGACCTGATCTTAAATGAGCAGAACAATGGCTCACAGATGTATGGGTTTATGCTCGACAGATGGACACCGGCAACAGCGGCCACGGCAACCTGGCCTGCATTACATGCCAGATCTGTACCTTCAGGGAACTATAGCCTGAATGATTTTACCCTGCAGGATGCAGCCTATATGAAGATCAGGAATGCGGAAATTTCTTACAACCTGCCACAAGGTTTACTGAAGTCGTTAAGGATCCCGTCGGCAAGAGTATTTATCAACGGACAGAACCTTTACACATGGACTAAGTTCAGGATGTATTTCGATCCGGAGAATATCAATACTTCCCAAACCAACTTTTCTAAGCAGTCTGTATATCCAACCTCTAAGGTGTATAACCTGGGTATCACTATTCAATTATAATGATTATGAAATTATTTACATATAAAATACTGTTTCCTGTAGCTGTCATGGTCTTGCTGTGTATTTCAGCATGTAAAAAGGATTTCCTGGAACGCACTCCCGGGGTAAGTTTACCTGAGGAAAATGTTTTTGCAAAGACAACACTGGCCACGCAGTTTGCTGATAATGCCTATACTTTTCTGGTGGACGACTATGCCCGCTTTGATACCCACAGGGGCTCAACCTCACAGGCATCAGATGAAGCGGTATCGGGTACATCCAATAGTTCGGTACGCCTTTTTAACCAGGGTTTGTACCATGATGTTTCTAATGTGAACGCATTGAATGATATCCTTGATATCTGGAAACGTGAGTACGAAGGGATCAGGGTAACGAACATGATGCTGAGCAAAATGGATATTGTGCCCTGGGCTGCTACAGATCCGCGTAACCGCATAGAAGGGGAGATGCATTACCTGCGTGCTTTCTTCTATTTTGAACTGATCAAGCGGTTTGGCGGTGTGCCCATTGTTGACCGGGTATATGAAACCAATGAAGATATAGATTTCCCCAGAAATACATACGACGAATGTTTAGCATTTATTATTAAAGACCTGGACCGGGCAGATCAGTTGCTTCCGGCAAATTACGACGGTGCCAACAACGGTCGTGCTACACTTGGTGGTGCTGCGGCCCTGCGCTCAAGAGTGCTGTTATACGCTGCCAGCAAGCTCAACAATGACTCCGGTGACCCCGTTAAATGGCGGGCAGCTTCCAATGCAGCAGCAAAAGTAATGGGCATGGGTTATTCTCTTCAGGCTACGTATGACGATATCCTGAATGTTGCAGAATCTCCGGAATATATCATGATCAAAATTCGCGGGCCACGTGTGGCTACAGATAATAAGATCGTAGACTTTGCACAATCGCCAGGCTCCAACTCTATTTCCGGCAGCATGAACCCTACACAAAACCATGTTGACCTGTATGAAGCTGTCAAAAAAGATGGTACCGGTAAAATTATTTCCAGTGCCGCCATTGGCGATACCAATTCTGGGTATAACCCACAGGCACCATATGATAACAGGGATCCTCGCTTAAGTGCTAATGTATTGTATAACGACCGTGCCTGGCAAGGTCGCCGCCTGCAGATGTGGGATGGCGGAAAGGACTATAGCTCCACTAATACGATTTATACCGCTACGCGTTACTATTGCCGTAAATACTGGCCTGAACCGTATATCCGCGGACAGTCTGGTACCGCCCTGCTCAACTTCGTTTACTTCAGATATGCAGAGGTACTGCTCAACTTTGCCGAGGCTAAGAATGAATATGAAGGCCCTGTAGATAGTGTATATACTGCCATCAACTTAATCAGGACCAGGGTAGGGATGCCCGGTCTTCCCCAAGGGCTCAGCAAAGACGAAATGCGCCTCCGTATACGCAATGAACGTGCGGTAGAGCTTGCTTTTGAAGATCACCGCTGGTATGACATTATGCGCTGGAAAATCGGCCCCCAGGTTGTTGCGCAACCTATGTATGGGATGAATGTGGTTAGAAATGCCAACGGCACCTTCACCTATTCCAGAGTCCTGTTGCCAAATGCATTTCAGAAAGTTTACCTGGACCACATGCACCGTTACCCTATTCCACGTCAGGAAGTGCAGAAAAGTAAAGGTATCCTGCTTCAAAATCCAGGCTGGTAATATAAATCAAACGATCTAATCTAAAATAGGATATGAATTTTATCAAACTCACATATATACTTTGCCTGATACTGTTTTTCAATACTGTGATGGCACAGACCCCGGGACAGCAGATCACGGTATCGGGGAAAATTACCGACAAGAATAATGCAGCTGTTTCCGGCGTAACCATCCTGGTGCAGGAAAAGACAAAAGGTATTGTCACCAGTGCCGATGGCCGCTTTTCCTTTGAAGCCAGCACCAATGATATGATTGTTTTTCAGAAAACCGGATACCTGAGTTTCAGCAAGTCGGCTTCTGAACTGAATAATGTAACCTTAAAGATGACCCAGGCATTAATAGATGCCGGTGATAATGATAAGGTGTACATCCCTTTTGGGGTACGGAACAGGCGCGAAGTTACTGCAACTATTGCCTCAGTAAATGGGGGCGACTTGCCGCAGATCCCTTCGTCTACTTTGAATAATGTTCTGGCAGGGCGCCTTGCGGGATTGTATATCCAGCAGACCAATACCCGCCCCGGAACAGATGACGCCTCTTTCCTGGTACGCGGACGCTCTTCTTATAACGCGGGACAAACGCCATTGGTCTTGGTCGATGGTGTGGAAAGGGACTTTGTAGACATGGATCTGAATGAAATTGAAAGTATCAGTGTCTTAAAAGACGCCGCCTCACTATCGTGGTACGGCATGAGCGGAAGCAATGGGGTAATCTATGTGCGCACAAAAAGAGGTACTGCCACTGCTACGAAGGTTACATTCGATGCGCAGGGTGGGGTACAAATGCCTGTACAGCTGACCAGGCCTTTGGATGCTTACAGTTTTGCAACGCTCTATAACGAGGCGCAGGTAAATAGTGGCTTAAGCCCTGCTTACAGTGCTGAAGCACTTACGGCTTACCAAACTAATTCCGATCCCTATAAATACCCGAACACTAATTTTGTAGACCGCTTTATGAAGTCGGCCTCCCCAATTCAGCGCTATGTAGCCACTGTAAGCGGTGGTAATGCTTTCGCCAGATATTTTACCATGGTCAGCTTTTTTGATCAGGATGGCCTGTATAAAGGAGGGACAAATGACAGTTATAATGCCAACACCAATTTCCAGCGCATCAACTTCCGCACAAACCTGGATATCCATGTCAATAAAAGCCTGGATGTTTCTTTGGATGTAGGAGGGCGTTCGGCAAGCCTGCGTTATCCTCGGGATGGTAACGGCGGATTTCTTTCTGCTGTATTCGGTACACCTGCTAATGCTTTTCCAATCCTGAATGAAAACGGTACGTACGGCGGTACATCCTTTTTTAGCAATAACCCATTGGGCATGCTGGAAGCACGCGGAAATATTAAAGATCTGACGCGGACACTCCTGGCTACGCTGGACGTGAAACATAAGCTGGACTTTGTTTTACCAGGTCTATCTGCCAATGTATTCTATACTTATGACGTAACCAGTGTCTATACCTCGGGATTTGTAGGTAACTATGAAATCTATCAGCTCAATAGCAATGGAGAATACCAGCGTTTTGGCAATGAATCGCCGCTAAACTATTCATCGAGCGACTTTAACAGCAATGTGCGGCGCAATGAATTTTGGGGCGGACTGGATTATGATCAGGAATTCGGTAAACATGGTATTAAGTTCTCTACCCGTTTAATGCGTGGTGTGGTTGCTGCACCAGGCAGCCTGCTCGAAAAAAGAGAACAGCTGGCTAACCGCGTATCGTACAGCTATAATGATCGCTACTTTGCAGATGTAATTGGCACATATGCAGGTTCAGAAACCTTCATGCCGGGAAAAAGATGGGGTTTCTTCCCTGCAATTTCTGCCGGATGGATTGCTTCTGAAGAACATTTTCTAAAAGATGTTTCCTTTCTTGACTACTTAAAAGTCAGAGGTTCTTACGGTATTGTGGGTAATGATGCAGTAAGTACCAGCAGGAGATATGCCTTCAATAATTATTACAACCGGGGCGGCACGGGCTATATCTTCGGCACTGGCTACGGCAATGCTTCCAATACTACCGAGGCCGAATTGGCCAACACCAATCTTACCTGGGAGAAAGCGAAAAAAGCTGATGTAGGTATAGATGCCAAACTGTTTAAGCAGATGCTTTCAGTTACAGCCGACTATTTTCATGAAAACCGCACAAACCTACTCACCGCAGCCTTATTGCCTGGCATTATTGGCCAGTCGGCCGTACAGGTGAATGGAGGCGAGGCCGAATATAAAGGTTTTGAGACGAGCCTCGATTTCAAAAAGAAACTGGGCAGCGTAGACTTCAACCTGTATGGCAACTATACTTATGTAAAGAGCAATATCATCAGCCTGAACCAGGAAGCAGGTCTGCCTGATTACCAGAAAGAAGAGGGCTTCCCGATCAGCGGTGTAGTACAGGGTGATGCCTTTAACAGGAAATTTTTAACCTCATTAGGGCTGTTCCAAAGTCAGGAGGAAATCGATAATGCACCGGTACAGCGCTTTTCGGGAGTCGTAAAACCGGGAGATATCAGGTATAAGGATATCAATAATGATGGCGTAATTGACAACTTCGATTTCGTTCAGAAAGACTACTCCAATGTGCCGACCTCGTACTATGGTTTCGGTGCTGGTATCGCTTATAAAGGTTTCGACTTCTCTTTCCTTTTTCAGGGCAGTGCCGGGAGGACTATTCAGATCAGTACGCTGGTCAATGCCGGATCTTCAAACACTGGATATATCAATCAGTTTAGTGTAGACAGATGGACGCCGGAAACAGCAACCACAGCTTTATATCCAAGGCTGGCTATAGCAGACCGGGGCAATAATACCCAGGTGTCCGACTATTGGGTGCGCTCGGCAGATTTCATCCGCCTGAAGCAGGCAGAGCTGGGCTATACCCTGGGGAAAGGATTCACCGATAAGCTGAAGATCCAGTCCTGCCGCTTATATGTGACAGGTTTCAACCTGCTCAACTTCAATAAGCTGGATGGCCTGCCTATAGACCCGGAAATTCCTGAAGCAGGTTACCTCAACTCCTATCCTTATCTAAGGTCTTTCTCTGCTGGTTTAAGTGTGAAATTTTAATTGTAAAAAGATGAAAGTAATATATACTCAAGCAATAGTGCTGATCGCCTTTGCAGCGATATTCTCCTCTTGTAAAAAAAGTTATTTACAAGATGGCTCCCTTGCTGAAGGGCCAATTACAGCTGAACAGACCTGGGCAAATGACCAGTATGCAAGAGGGATTTTGAATAATGCCTATTTTTCTGTTCAGGACAGGTTTGACCTGGATGGTAATGGCGCTATGCAGGCCTCCGGTTCTGATGAAGCCATCAACTCTAACTTAAATTCCACCATCAACATTTTCAATAATGGCACATGGAGCCCGGTCAGAACGGTAGATGAAAGATATAATGAGCTTTATGAGGGACTGCGTAAGGTGAACCTGTTCCTTGCTAATGCAGCTAACAGTGGCATCGTTTCTAATGTCGCGGAACTGGCAACCAGCACTCCTACAGATTTTCAGAGATCGCGCGAAGGGCAGATTGCCCGTTTAAAGGGAGAAGCATTCTTCCTGCGTGCCTGGTTCCACTTCGACCTGGTACAACGCTATGGCAGTACTGTATTGGCGACAAGGGTGTTTGACAGAGAGGAGGACTTAAATCTTCCGCGGAATACATTTGAAGAATGTGTAAACCAAATTCTGCTCGATTGCGATTCGGCCATAGCCGTACTTCCGGGATGGCAGCAAAGTTACGCCACAAGTCAGCGCGGCAGAGCTACACAAACAGCAGCCATGGCCTTAAAGTCAAGAATGCTGCTATATGCCGCTAGTCCGCAATACAATCCTGAAGGTAATACCGGTAAATGGCAGCGTGCCGCTGATGCGGCAAAGGCCCTGATCAACTTCTCTACCACCAATAATTACCACAAGCTGTTTACTTCTTATACAGGCGTATTCCTTTTCGGAGCCAATCCTTATAATGTAGAATCTATTTTTACTACACAAACTCCCAACAGGAGTGATATTGAGATCAACAATGCCCCTGTAAGTTATGATGGTGCATTGGGCAGGACGAATCCAACGCAGGAACTGGTAGACGCTTTTGAAATGAAAGCAACAGGCAAGGCCATCGGCACTGCAGGCTCTACCTACTCAGAAACGGCGCCCTATAACGGGCGTGACCCCAGGTTAGGTTTTGTAATTGCCTATAATGGAGCAACCTTCAAAAGTAAGACGGTGGAAACGTTTATTGGCGGTAAAGATGGCATTGGCGCAAATGTAAATGCGACTAAAACAGGTTATTACATGCGTAAGTTCATGAACGAAAATGCAGTAAACTGGAATACTTCTTCACCCTCTACTTCACGCAGGCCATGGGTGATCTTCAGGTACGCAGAGATCCTGCTCAATTACGCAGAAGCATTAAATGAAGCACAAGGGCCAGTTGCCGATGTCTATACTTACATTAACCAGGTACGGGCACGCACAGGGGTGGCGCTTCCGGCTTTACAAAGCAGCAATGTTAACGGTAATGGGTATGTGCCCGCAACAAAAGAAGCTATGCGCCTGCGGATTCAGAACGAACGCCGCATAGAGCTTTGTTTTGAAGGACACCGCTTTTATGATGTGCGCAGGTGGAAAAAAGGCGAGGAGCTTTTTAACAAACCTATCACAGGCATGAGAATAACCAGCTCCCTTACCGGCACCTTTACCTACGAGCGTTTCCGGGTAGAAAACAGGGTTTTCAGCAGCAAAAATTATTTATATCCTATATCACAGAGCAACTTAAACCGTGCCCCGGCATTACTTCAAAACCCGGGCTACTAATTATATCATTATGCGAAACCCTATGAGATTCATCTTTTTCCTTTTTATCTGGTCATATCTGCTATCGGCACCGCTGCGGCACAAGAGGATACAACTACCAGAATTGTTGTTGTAAACGCTGCCCGGCCTGACGGTACTATCCAGAATATACAGTCACGCAAAATCCTTAGCCTCAACGGGCAGTGGAACTATGTTGCGGACCCTTATGAAAATGGGTATTACGACTACAGACACCTGCCGTTTGATCAGAATAAATCGGGCACCGGCGGTTTCTTTGACGATAAGCAGCAAACTGACAAGGCGGAACTGCTGGAGTATGATTTTGACCATTACCCAACCATGAATATTCCGGGCGACTGGAACTCACAGTCTGAAAAACTCGAGTATTACGAGGGCAATATCTGGTTGAGAAGGAAGTTTGCCGTAGACCTGAAGGCCGGGAAAAAATACCTTCTGTATTTCGCTGCGGTAAACTATGAAGCACATGTATACCTGAATGGCAAAAAGCTGGGGGTACATAAAGGAGGATTCACCCCTTTCCAGTTTGAGGTTAGTGCTTTATTGAAAAATGGTGAAAACTCAGTGGTGCTGAAGGTAGATAACACAAGAAAACAAGATGAAATCCCTACGGTAAATACCGATTGGTGGAACTATGGCGGCATTACCAGGGATGTTTTCCTGGCAGAGCTGCCACAGAATTACATCAAGGATTATAAAGTACAGCTCAGCAAAGGCAAAGCGAACGAGATTTCGGGCTATGTGCAGATGGAAAACGCTGGCCAGACATCGGTAGCAGTGACTATTCCGGAGCTTGGCATCAGGAAAACAATCAACACAGACGCCAAAGGACATGCTATATTCAGTATTGCTACTCAAAAAATAAAATACTGGTCGCCCGAGAGCCCTAAACTATATGCGGTAACAGTATCCTCTGCTGATGAGCAGCTAGCCGATAAAATAGGATTCAGGACTATCGAGACCAGGGGTACAGACATCCTGCTTAATGGTAAATCTATTTTCCTCAGAGGTATCTCCCTGCATGATGAAAACCCTTTGCTCGCGGGCCGGCTGAGGTCGGAAGGCGATATGCGCATGATGCTGCAGTGGGCAAAGGAAATGAACTGTAACTACGTTCGTCTTGCACATTATCCACATAACGAAGAGATGGTACGCCTGGCCGATGAAATGGGCTTACTGGTATGGGCAGAGGTGCCTGTTTACTGGACCATTTCATGGGAAAACCCAGATACCTATGCCAATGCAAAGCAGCAGCTGACCGACCTGATCGTAAGAGATAAAAACCGGGCGGCAGTAATCGTCTGGTCTATCGGGAATGAGACTCCCTTGAGTGAGCCGCGGCATCAGTTTATGGGCAACCTGGCTACCGTAGCCCGCGGACTGGATGATACCAGGCTGGTAGCAGCAGCATTGGAAGTACACCGCAACGGG
>JAATFQ010000248.1 GCA_015655115.1 Sphingobacteriales bacterium | reverse complement strand
TGATGTACACACAGACCTGCTTGGTGATACGGATCTCAGGTTTACAAGCGAGCTGTCGCATGATATTGACGTGCTTTTCCTGTGTGTAGGGCATGGTGATGCGAAGAAATTCCTTGAGGCTAACCCCTTTCCGGCAGAGGTAAAAATAATTGACCTTAGCCAGGATTTCAGGCTTGCCGCAGCGGCAGGCGATAAATGGGTGTACGGCCTGCCTGAATTAAACAGAGAGCGTATAAAAACAGCCAGCTTTATTGCTAATCCGGGATGCTTCGCTACCTGTATCCAACTGGGGCTATTGCCTCTCGCGGCAAAAGGACTGCTGAAGAGCGAGGTGCATATCAATGCGACTACCGGATCGACTGGTGCGGGACAAAGCCTGGCGGCGACTTCTCATTTCAGCTGGCGCAATAATAACCTCTCTGTGTACAAAGCTTTTGAACATCAGCACCTGAATGAAATCGGGGAGAGCCTGCTGCAACTGGATCCTGCATTCAATACGGTGCTTAACTTTATCCCACAGCGCGGCGACTTTACCAGGGGGATTCTGGCGGCAATGTATGTAGAATCCGACTTAACGGCAGACGAGGCACAACTGCTGTATGAAGATTATTACGGCGGTCATGTGTTTACTCATGTGAGCCAGAAAAATGTCGACCTTAAACAGGTCGTAAATACGAATAAAGGATTTGTTCATGTAGAGAAACATGGCAGCAAATTATTGATCATAAGTATCATAGATAATTTATTAAAAGGTGCAAGCGGTCAGGCTGTGCAGAATATGAATTTAATGTTTGGACTGGAAGAGGGTCTTGGGCTACGGCTTAAAGCAACGGCTTTTTAAGTTTGTTGCGCCCAACCTCTGTCAAACCTTATTTTTTTATTTACCACGCTGATGAAACAAGCAGCTAAAAGCTTTTTTGAAAATGAATTTATTCGATGTATACCCTTTAAATGATATAGAAATTGTAAAAGCCCTTGGCAGTACCGTATGGGATGCTGAAGGACAGGAATATTTAGATCTGTACGGCGGTCATGCTGTAATTTCTATCGGACATACCCACCCTCACTATGTTAAGCGCCTGACTGATCAGCTGGCTAAAGTGGGATTTTATTCCAACTCGGTAAAAATCCCTTTGCAAACGGAACTCGCTGAGAAACTGGGTAAAGTTTCCGGTAAAACGGACTACCAGTTGTTTTTGTGTAATTCTGGTGCTGAAGCGAATGAGAATGCGTTGAAAATGGCCTCTTTCTACAATGGGCGCAAGAAGGTGATTGCCTTTAAAGGCGCTTTTCACGGAAGGACTTCTCTAGCGGTATCTGCTACCGACAATCCAAAAATTATAGCGCCTGTAAATCAGACGGAAAATGTGGTATTCCTGCCTTTTAATGATGAAGAAGCATTAAAGCAGGCTTTCGCAGATTTTGGTAATGAGATCAGCTCGGTGATTATTGAAGGTATCCAGGGCGTTGGTGGGATCAGGGAAGCCTCGGTTCCTTTCCTGCAGCTGATACGTTCTTTATGTGATACTTATAATGCAGTTTATATTGCTGACAGTGTGCAGTGTGGTTATGGCAGAACAGGCCATTTCTATTCTCATGATTATGCAGGGGTAAATGCCGATGTGTATACCATGGCTAAAGGTATGGGCAACGGATTTCCTATTGCAGGGATCTCTATCGCGCCGAAGTTTAAGCCATGGCACTATATGCTGGGTACCACTTTCGGTGGCAACCACCTGGCTTGTGCTGCGGGAATGGCGGTGCTGGAAGTTATGGAGGAGGATAACCTGATGCAGAACGCTGCAGAAGTTGGCGCTTACCTGATTGCCGAGCTGAAACAGTTTAAGGAGGTGAAAGAAGTACGTGGACGTGGCCTGATGATCGGTATTGAACTACCTGAAGAGCTGAACCAGGTGAAGAAGAACTTATTATTTAAACAGCATATTTTTACAGGAGAGGCAAAGCCTAATGTGATCAGGTTGTTACCTGCCCTGAACCTCACCAAAGCACATGCCGATCATTTTCTAGAACATTTTAAAATCGCGTTACAAGGATGAATCAACATATGAAGCAGTTCACCTCAGTCAATGATGTGGAAGATATCAGCCAGTTAGTTAAGGATGCGCTGGCGCTTAAAGACAATCCCTATGCTCATCAGCATTTAGGCAAAAACAAAACACTGGGGCTGGTGTTCCTGAATCCCAGCCTGCGTACGCGTCTGAGTACTCAGAAAGCAGCCATCAACCTGGGCATGACCGTGATGGTGATGAACATGGATAAAGAGGGCTGGGCACTGGAAACAGAGGATGGTGTAGTCATGAATGGCAGCACAGTAGAGCATATCCGCGAAGCAGCAGCTGTAATGGGGCAGTATTGCGATATTCTGGGCATGCGCTCTTTTCCTAAGCTGACGAACAGAGACGAAGATTATAATGAAGAATTCCTCAATAAGTTTATCAAGTATTGCGGTGTTCCGGTAGTAAGCCTGGAAAGCGCAACAAGACACCCGCTGCAAAGCCTGGCCGACCTGGTGACGATCAAAGAAACCTGGAAGGGGGCTGCTAAGCCAAAGGTGGTGCTGGCATGGGCTCCGCATGTAAAGGCGCTGCCGCAGGCGGTACCTAATTCTTTTGCCGAATGGATGTGCAAAGCGCAGGAGCTGGATATGCTCGACTTCACTATCGTGCAGCCCGAAGGATACGAATTGTCGCCCGATTTTACTTCAGGTGCACAGATTACGCATAACCTTGATGAAGCATTGCAGGGTGCGGATTATATCTATGCAAAAAACTGGTCGAGCTTTGAGGATTATGGAAAAATTCTTCCTTTCCCGGAAGGCTGGATGATAACGAATGAAAAGCTGAAAGGGACTAATAATGCTAAGGTAATGCATTGTCTGCCGGTACGCAGAGACCTGGAGCTATCTTCTGAAATTCTCGACGGACCTAATTCGCTGGTGATCCATGAGGCTGGAAACCGTTTATGGGCAGCACAGGCAGTTTTAAAAGAACTGCTGCAAAATTTAGCATAGCAAAATTTTATTTCAGCATATTTGTGAACCTGCATGTATTCATGCAGGTTTTATCATATCAAAACAGATCAGAATGAAAAGACTCAACTTGCTGTGCTGCGTATTATTGTATGCCTGCCTTTCCTTCGCACAAGAAAAAACTGTAGATAGCTTTACTGACGGCAAATATATTACCGTTAACGGAGCTAAACTATGGGTGGTAACCGTTGGACAAGGTGATCCGCTGATTTTTATTGCAGGGGGGCCTGGTGGCGCACATCCCGGATTACGGAGTTTCGACCCTCTGGCGGCATCCAATCATCAGCTGATTTATTTTGATGGCTTTGGCAGGGGCAAGTCTGACACTGCGAAGGTGGTTACAGCATACAGCCTGAGCAGGGATATTGAAGATATAGAAGGCATGCGCAAGGCTTTAAAGCTAAATAAGATATCATTACTTGGCCATTCTTACGGCGGACTGGTGGCACAAGGCTATGCGATCAAGTATCCGCAGAATGTGAGCCACCTGATCCTGGCCAATACTTTCCACAGTTATGTGATGTGGCAGGAGAATGATGATAACTCGAATCACGAAATCAAAACAAACTACCCGGAGGTATGGTCAGCGCTGATGAAGATCAGGGAAGAGGGTGCCGTGTCGAGCGATAAAGAACACCAGGAAATCTATGGGAATGTCCCTTATGGATTTTTATATGCCTATAATCCTGAAAAGTTTGCCTCACGTGGCCGTAAGCCTTATCCGAATGCGATGAATACCAAGCTCTATTACCAGATGGTAGGCAGGGATGGTGATTTCTATGTAGGTAGTGATATTGGTACGTTTGATTTCAGAAAACAGCTGAAGGACCTTAAAATGCCCATCCTTATTATCGGCGGGCGCTTTGACAGGGTGGCTACACCATGGATGATGGTAAAATATAAAGAATACTGCCCACAGGCACAATTTGTTATGTTTGAGAAATCGGGCCATAACCCACAGGTAGAAGAACCTGAAAAGGAATTTCCAATTATTACTGACTTTCTTAAAAAATAAGCGATGAAGCAGCTAACGGTTATAAAAATTGGCGGTAACGTTATTGATAATTCAGAGAAACTGCATCAGTTTCTGCTGGATTTTACAGCGCTGCCGGGTGATAAGATCCTGGTTCATGGCGGTGGCAAGATCGCGACGGACTTAGGTCTTTCTTTGGGTATTGAACCAAAAATGGTTGAAGGCAGGCGTATTACGGATATTGAAACTTTGCGGATTGTGACAATGGTCTACGCCGGACTCATCAACAAAAATATGGTAGCACAGCTACAGGCTAAGGGATGTAATGCAATTGGCCTCACAGGTGCCGATGGCAATGTGATTAAAGCTGTAAAGCGCCCGGTAACAACTATTGACTATGGTTATGTAGGAGACCTGGACGAGTCGTCTGTTTCTTCAGCTACCCTGGACAGTTTGCTGAAAAGCAATTTTACCCCTGTTTTATGTGCCATTACACATGATGGTGATACGCAATTGCTCAATACCAATGCAGATACTATTGCTTCTGCTGTTGCAGTGGCCATGTCGTCCCTATATGATACGCGTCTTGTTTATTGTTTTGAGAAGAAAGGGGTGCTGCGCGATGTAGAGGATGACCTGTCACTGGTCGCAGAAATAAAAAGTTCAGAATTTGAAAGTTTAAGACAGCAGGGAGTGGTTTCGGGCGGAATGATCCCTAAATTGCACAATGCTTTTGACGCTATTAAAAAAGGTGTAAAGGCTGTTTATATTGGTAAGGCAGATGAATTGCCGCAAATCAATTTACAGGGTTTTGGTACCAGATTAATCGATTAATATGGAAAGATATACAGGGAAAATAGCGATACTGGGCAGTGGAAATATTGGTATTTCACTGGCAAAAGGTTTAGTGAAGGCAGATTATGTGGACGCCTCACAAATTAGCCTAACCAGGAGAAATGTGGCTAAGCTGAATGCTTTTGCTGAAAATGGTTTTGTGCTGAGCAATGATAATGCAGCTGTTGTGGCTGCATCTGACCTGATTGTGCTTGCTGTTTTGCCGCAGCAGCTGAATGAGCTGATGGAACAGATTGCAGGAGTGATAGATGTAGAAAGACATGTGGTGATTTCTGTTGCTTCAGGGGTAAGCTGTGCTGATATCCGCCATAAACTAAATGACAGGCTTGAAGTGATCCGCGCTATGCCCAATACGGCAATTGCTATCGGTCAGTCTATGACCTGTGTGGCTACGG
>JAATFQ010000167.1 GCA_015655115.1 Sphingobacteriales bacterium | reverse complement strand
TTTTTTTGTACCATTGTAAAATAATACGAAAGTTTTGAATTACAAAAAGATCCCTTCACTGCTGTTATTGTTATTCCTGGCATTTATGGTAAATGCACAGCAACCCCAAAAACTGAGCACTATTGCCGCCTGGAAAATCGGTTACCAGTTAGATTTTGGATCTACGGAACGGCAGCTGGCTCCTGATAAAGATGGCCACCAGGAGCAATCGGTGATGATTGAACTTGCAAAAGCCCTGTCCGGATCTTCAGATGATACACTTCCCCTGATTTGCTATGTGAGCCCCAATTATATCAGAGTAGAGCAGAATGGCCTCGGTGGCGGTATAACTGTAGCAGATAAGAGGGATACGCTAAGCTATTTACTCGACACAGCCGCAAAAACAGCGGTAAAATATCCTGCAGAAATACCTAAGCTCCATACACAGCTGAATGAAGATTCACTGGTAGTAATCAGCTCGGAAGGATTTAAAATGGAACTGCATAAGGATACTTCCAGCATCGGAGGCCAGTTGTGCAAAAAAGCTGTCTTTAGTAACCCTGACTTCCCCCAAAATGTAATCACGGTATGGTATGCGCCGGCACTTCCGCGCCTGTACTGGCAAAAGTATAGCTACCTCAAAAACGTGCCGGGCTGCGCCCTATCTATTGGTACTATATCCAAAGGAGTCAATGTAGGCATCAAAGCTAAGCTGGTTGAAAAGGTAAATATGCCGGAAAGTTTTTTCAAACCACCTTCTGATTATGCAATAAGCGAAGGAATGTTCTAGATTGTTGGTACAATAATGTGCCTTGATATGATGAAAAGAATTGCCGATGCTTCCTGTTCGCATATTTGTAATGCCATATGACGTTGTCGGCCCATAGCAATGAATACTTTTTAATCCAAATTTCTGCTTTAATCTTTTAACGGTATTTTATTTTTATCTTGTAATAATACTTTTATTAAAATCTTGCCTACTCCTGTAGCTCCTCTGATTTTATGGCTCTGAATAACTCCTGCTCTTTCGCGCCTTCATATATTCAATAATCCCGATGGCTCCCGACCATACAACTATAGCTTTTTTGTTTATGCCAATAGCAATACGTTTTGAATTTTACAAGGTAAAATAGTTGAGATAAATCGAGTGTAATTATACCTGACACACACACAGATAACATATTATACAATTTAGATAAAATAATATATTAAAAAGCTATGTTTAGATTGCAACTTTAAGTCATCATATTATATAACCAAATTTATTTAACCATACTAACCCAAAGCGTATTTCTGATTATTAATATTAGAATTAAAAAAAGTAATGCTAAAAATCTGAATCTTAATCATTCACTAATTAAACCAAATATGTTATGAAATCAAAAATGACGTTGTTCGTTGGAGCTTTGTGCTTCTTTATGTTAACAGGACTGAAACAAAGTATTGCGCAGGATGTCCAGAATGTTCAGGTCGGAATTTATTTCCCCTACAATAGTAATTATAACGAATGGGATATTACATTAACCAATTCAGCGACAGGTGAGAGTTATGAGTTCCTTACCAATAGTACCACAGCTGCTACTAATATTTTAGGTACGGTGCCAGCAGGCCGTTATAATATCTTTTTTCGAAGTAATTATTTTCCAGCTGGTTTCGATTTTGGTGTGACGAGTACTGATTTTTACCACTACGAGGTCCATTATGGTTTGTTCACTTTTTATGGTGCTCCAATTGATGCAACAACCTGTATATTTATTGACGCGGGTTATTAACTGATCTTTACTATTTTATGGAGTGATGAGGGTGCCAAAAACACCCTTTTTTCATTTGTATATCTGGCTGGCAGTGATATAATCGCGATAAGAATGGCCTCCAGGCAGCTCAAAAGCAGACAATTTATTTTGAGTCCTTCTTCGTTGATATCCAAATAGTCATATTGATATCAAATTAAAGCCATCTATTGCTCAAAAAACGGCTATACTTGCACTTTTTGCACTTTAAAGAGGATATTCTGCTAACCTTACCTAAATTCGGTTTTTATGTGGCTGGAAATTTGTTAATTTGAACCATCGAATAATATTGACAATTTCTTACATAAAATCAAACATGCCGGATAAAGAAAAAACTGAAGAAAGCACAAATATTTTATCCATTGACATTGGTGGAACGAGTATTAAAGCTTGCCTTTTAACCGCAGAAGGTGAATTGTTTTCTGAATACATCAAACTTCCTACACCAAAAGATTCTACTCCTGCAGAGGTGTTGAAAGTGATCATTGAGCTGGTTAGCCCCCTCACTGATTATGGAAAAATAGCTATAGGCTTTCCGGGTTATGTTAAATGTGGCGTCGTAGAAACGGCACCTAACCTGGCAAAAAACAAGTGGGCAGGATTTCATCTTGCGCAGGAAGTCAGCGACCAGTTGGGTAAACCTGTAAGGCTCATCAATGATGCCGATCAGCAAGCACTTGGAGTGATCGCGAGTAAGGGCTTTGAAATCGTACTTACCCTGGGTACAGGATTAGGATCTTCCCTTACTTATGATGGAGAATTGCTGCCGCACCTTGAACTGGCCCATATGCCGATCACCAAGACAAAAGATTATGATGACTATTTAGGCGATCGCGCTTTTGAAAAAGAGGGCGAAAAGAAATGGAATGAACGGGTACAGCGTTTGATAGAGATCTACAAAACTGTATTCAACTATGACACACTTTACCTGGGTGGCGGAAATGCCAAACATATCGCCTTCGAATTAGATCATAATATTCACATCGTTTCAAATAGGGACGGCATTAAAGGTGGTGCCAAACTTTGGCTTGCTGAAGAGAAATATCACATTTTCACTGTCTATCCTAAATCAAATACATAAAATGGAAAGTAAATACACGCTAGGAATGATAGGCCTTGGTACAATGGGCCGCAACTTATTGCTGAACATGGCCGACAACGGCTTTGCAGTTACAGGGTACGACAAGGACCCCAATATGATCCAGAAACTGAAAGAAGATGGTGCAAAGCATAATCTTAATGCTTATGCTGTTCTGGAAGATTTCATCTTAAGTCTCGAATTGCCAAGAAGGATTATGCTTCTGGTGCCAGCCGGGCCAATTGTTGACAGTGTAATTCAGGAATTGGTACCTCTGCTGGATAAGGGTGATATTATTATAGACAGCGGTAACTCTCATTTTACTGACACCAGCAGAAGGGCATTGGAATTGTCAGACAAAGGAATCCACTTCTTCGGAATGGGAATTTCCGGTGGCGAAGAGGGTGCACGTTTCGGTCCTAGTATTATGCCTGGAGGCGATAAAACTGCCTATGGCGCAATGAAAGAAATCCTGGAAGCTGTATCTGCTAAAGTAAACGGCGACCCTTGTGTGGCTTATATCGGTCCGGGTGCATCCGGTCACTTTGTTAAAATGGTGCATAATGGCATTGAATATTCAATGATGCAGCTCATGGCTGAAGCATATGACCTGATGAGAACTTCTTTAGGTTATAGTAATGAAGAGGTCTACAAAGTTTTTGAAGACTGGAATAACGGACGATTACAATCATTCCTGATGGAAGTGACCAGAGATATCTTTGCGTTTAAAGATGAGAAAACAGGTAACTTCCTGATCGATATGATCAAAGATGAAGCTAAATCCAAAGGTACAGGAAAATGGACTTCACAAGTTTCTATGGACCTCCAGTTACCTATTCCTACAATCAACGAAGCGGTAAGTACCAGGGATTTATCAAAATATAAGTCGCTCCGTATAAACCTCTCTAAAGCTTATCCGGAAGATAAAGTTACTGTTGAAAATAAAGACGCTTTTTTAGTAGAACTGGAACAGGCAATGTATTTTTCTGTGATTACTTCTTATGCACAGGGACTGCATTTATTATGGCAAGCTTCAGCAACCTATGAGTATGAACTTAACTTGCATGAAATTGCACAGATCTGGCGCGGTGGTTGTATTATCAGAGCTGCGTTTTTAGAAGATATTTACCAGGCCTATAAAAAACAACCTGATCTGGAACACCTTTATGCTGACGCTGGTGTGCAGGCAAAAATTAAAGAAATCCTTCCAGGTATGCGCAGTGTAGTGATCGAGGCCACAAAAATTGGCCTTGCTATCCCTGCATTCGCCTCGGCCCTGACGTATTTTGATTCGCTCCGCACAGAAAATATGCCTGCCAATCTGATCCAGGCACAAAGAGATTTCTTTGGTGCCCATAAATTTGAACGTACCGATGCTGAAGGTGTATTTCATGCTATCTGGAATCCTATGAAAAATTAAAAAACAAGATGAAACCATCATAAGCATACTTCTTATAAACAATAATGAACAATGCTTATGATAGGTTCATGACCTTAATAATTATATTATAATGAAAACAAGTCAATGCCTTAACCCAACCATTTTCGTCATATTTGGCGGAACCGGGGACCTGAATATGCGCAAACTGGCGCCAGCACTCTATAACTTACAGGCTGATGGTTTCATGCCTAAAGATTACGCAATTATTGGTACAGCAAGAAGTGTTCTTACCGATATACAATTCCGCGATAAGATCCAGGCTGGAGTAAATGAGTTCTCCCGCTCAGGAAAAGTAAAAAAAGAAAAATGGGACAAGTTTGCAGACCATGTGTTTTATAATCCTGTGGATGTTTCTGCCCCTGATACTTTCGCCGTACTGAAAGCCAATATTGAAAAAATTAAGACTGAGTTTGGTCCTAAAACACAGGTAATCTATTACCTCGCTGTAGCACCAAACCTGTTCCCACTGATCGCCAAATGCCTGGAGAAATATGACCTGGCAGGCGACGAGGATAGCTGCCGTATTGTAATCGAAAAGCCTTTTGGCAGGGACCTGGAAACTGCCAGGGAGCTGAATCAATTGCTTACCGGCATTTTTACTGAGAAACAGATCTATAGGATTGACCATTACCTGGGTAAGGAAACGGTACAGAATATCATGGCTTTCCGCTTCGCCAACTCATTCCTGGAGCCGCTATGGAACCGTACTTATATTGACCATGTGCAGATCTCTGTAACGGAACAGCTGGGTGTGGGCGACCGTGGAGGTTACTATGATGGTGCTGGTGCCATGAGGGATATGATCCAGAACCATATCCTGCAGCTGGTTTGCCTAATCGGCATGGAAACGCCTATCAATTTTGATGCGGATGAAATCAGAAACAAGAAGGTTGATGTGCTGAAAGCAATGCGCCCTTTCGGCCCTGAAGATATCAGGCTAAGTACTGTCCGCGGACAGTATTCTAAAGGCTGGGTAGAAGGGAAAGAAGTACCGGGATACAGAACGGAGAAAGACGTTGCACCGGACTCGAACACGGAAACTTTCGCAGCACTGAAGTTTTTCGTAGACAACTGGCGCTGGCAGGGTATCCCTTTCTATGTACGTACGGGTAAACGTTTATACCAAACTTCTTCATTGATCTCTATACAGTTTAAGGATGTGCCTCACCATGTTTTTCCTGCGGGAGTGACTGAGCACTGGCAACAAAACAGGCTGATCATTAGTATCCAGCCGGAAATGAGTATCCGTTTGCAGGTACAGGCGAAAAGACCAGGACTGGATATGGTATTGAACCCGGTGGACATGGTGTTCGATTATAAAGGAACATACAGCTCTCAGGCTCCTGAGGCTTATGAAACTTTGCTGCTGGATGTGATGATCGCTGATCAGACACAGTTTATGCGTGCCGACCAGGTAGAAAGCGCCTGGGAACTGTTAATGCCAGTGGTAAATGCATGGGAAAGCAAAAAATCATTGAGCTTCCCCAATTACCACGCTGACTCATGGGGACCTGAAGATGCAGAAGCACTGATTGCCAGAGATGGTTTCCATTGGTTTACGATGCCCTTAAAAAACGACGACTAGATGAACTTGCTGATTTATAAAACAAAAGCGGAACTGCTGGAAGACCTGGCAGACTATATTATTAAAATAGGTGAAAAAGCAATAGCAGATCAGGACTGTTTTAATTTTGTACTTACCGGCGGGAATTCACCAAAGGACTTGTATGAAATGCTGTCTACAACTTATAAAGACAGCATCGACTGGTCTAAAGTTTTTTTCTTTATCGGCGATGAACGTAATGTACCAGCCAACCATGAGAGCTATAACGGCCTGATGGCACAAAAAGCAATCCTGGAGCCTCTAGCTATTGCAGATGATCATATCTTTTTGGTAAATACTGCTCTGGCGCCAGAAAAAGCGGCTATTGAATATGCAAAATCTATTGCTAAACACTTTGATGGTGCTGATATCGCCTTTGACCTGATCCTTCTGGGTATGGGCGACGACGGACATACGGCTTCGTTGTTTCCGGGCACAACGATCCTGGACAATAAAGAGGTAACTGTGGATGCTGTTTATGTAGATAAGCTTTCTACTTACAGGATCAGCTTTACTGCTCCTCTGATCAATAAGGCTAAAAACGTTGCATTCCTGGTATTTGGAGAGGCTAAAGCACATGCAGTTAAACATGTGATTGAAGATGAGGACAAAAAACCTCATGTATATCCTTCACAACTGATCAACCCAATCGATGGCAGCCTTACCTGGTTTATGGATACTGAAGCAGCAAAATTGCTGAAAAATTAAAGATCTGGCTTCTTTAACGAAGCTGATTAACTTAAAAGAGGATGGTCATGATCAATGATTCATCCTCTTTTTTTTTGCTATTTTGTGACCGTCTGCTTTTTTGCGATACTCAATCCTTTATTGCATAGAACAATTGTGCTCCAGCCGGTGTTAGTATAACAGAAGCAGCTAACCGGATATGATGCAGGATCAATCAGATATTATAATTGTTGGCGGCGGACTTGCCGGATTATCTGCTGCATTGCACTTGCAGCAGGCTGGCCTGGATGTTTTACTGGTAGAAAAACAGCCTTACCCAAATCATAAGGTTTGCGGTGAGTATGTGTCTAATGAGGTGCTCCCCTATTTACAATGGCTTGATGCAGACCCCGAAAGGCTGCAGCCCAATCACATCCGGCGCCTGCAGTTTACTACCGTTTCGGGAAAGAGTATGACAACAATACTGCCTCTGGGCGGCTTAGGTGTCAGCCGCTTTAAGCTGGATAATTTTTTATATGAGCAATTTAGAGCTAAAGGCGGCCGCGTATTATTTGATACCGTAACGGATATTATTTTTGAAAATGACAGTTTTCAGCTGAATACCGGTGCATCAAGTACACTGTCTGCCAGGCAGGTAATCGGTGCATATGGAAAACGCTCGGCTATAGATATCCGGTACAACAGGCCATTTATACAGCAACGCTCGCCATGGCTGGCGCTGAAAGGGCATTACTCGGGCAATTTTGACGATGGCCTGGTGGCACTGCATAACTTTAACGGAGGCTACTGCGGGGTATCTAATGTGGAAGATAAAAAGATAAACATCTGTTACCTGGCAGACTATGCCACTTTTAGCAAGTATAAAAACCCTGTGGCTTACCAGGAGAATGTGCTGTACCAGAATAAACATTTGAAAGGCATCCTGGAATCCAGCACTCTGCTGTTCGACGCCCCCCTAACCATTAGCCAGATCGCCTTTGGTGCTAAGGAAACAGTAATAAACCATATGCTGATGATCGGCGATACCGCAGGGCTCATCCATCCGCTGTGCGGAAATGGAATGGGTATGGCTATCCATAGCGCACAAATAGTAGCCAGCCTGCTGATCCGGTATTTTAATGGTGGCCTGAAAAGCAGGGCTATACTCGAAAACAACTATACCTTGCTTTGGAATAAAGCCTTTAAACAACGGCTGATGATGGGTAGTAGCCTATCGGCCATCTTACGCAAGGAGCAGCTGGCCGACCTGCTGTTGTGCGGTATGCTCCGCATCCCTTCAATTTTGCCGATGATCATCAGAAAAACACATGGTAAACCTTTATCCGTTAATACATAGATGTTCGTAGATACTAAATACAGAAGCAGCGCCCCGGAGATGATGGACAATTTCGAGATGGAGGGCGAGATATTAAGAGACGCATTAGATAAAATAGCAAGTATCAACCAACTTCTGGGAGGAAATAAAGTAACCCTGAACGGCGTACGGTACTTGTTGAAGGACCAACCGCGGAAACAGGTTGTCCGCATTGCCGATATCGGCTGTGGCAATGGAGATATGCTGAGGGCTTTAGCTGGCTATGCAGAAAAACATAGCCTGAATTTCGTGCTGACGGGCATTGATGCAAACAAATTTACCATTAACCATGCACGCTGCTTATCGGCAGCTTTCCCCAATATCAGTTATGAATGCACTGACATATTTAATGAGCTGAATATACCTGCCCAGTATGATATTATCCTGTGTACGTTGACGCTTCATCATTTTAAGGATGAGGAAATCCTGCTGTTGCTGCAGCGTTTTGAATATGCGGGGCGACTGGGTTTTGTGATTAACGATTTGCAGAGAAGTGCTGTGGCTCGTGCTCTTTTCCGCGCCATTTGTTTCATCTTCAGATTAAATGATATGTCGCGCGAAGACGGGCTGACTTCTATCCTTCGGGGATTTAAAAAGGCAGATCTGCTGCAGTATTCAAAGCAGCTAAATATTAAAAATTATATCATCAGACGGAAATGGGCATTCCGCTACCAATGGATAGTTAAAAAATCATGAGCGTAAAAATTATAAGTGTAAGCAAAGCATTGCCGGAATTCACGAGAAATACGGATCAGATTATCCCCTTTTTAGACACATGGCTATCTGGACAGGAAGACCGTTTTGTAAGGAAAGTGAAAAAGATATTCGAAAATGCTGGGGTAGACAGAAGATATTCGATCATGTCGCCCGAGGAGGTATTCAGCGACTTATCATTTGAAGAACGCAATGATATCTATATCCGCGAAAGCATAAAATTAGGGCGTCAATGTCTGACCGCTGCTTTGGAGAAGGCCAGCTGGAAAAGCCAGGACCTGGATTATATTATTACGGTAAGCTGTACGGGCATCATGATCCCTTCACTGGATGCTTACCTGATCAACGCTCTTGGGATGCGCCGCGATATTGTACGGCTTCCGGTTACAGAAATGGGCTGTGCCGCAGGCGTTTCAGGGATTCTGTATGCCAAGAATTTCCTTAAAGCTAACCCAGGGAAACGTGCTGCTGTGGTAGCGGTGGAATCGCCTACAGCAACTTTCCAGCTGAATGATTTCTCGATGGCAAATATCGTTAGTGCCGCAATTTTTGGCGATGGTGCTGCCTGTGTATTGTTATCTTCACATGCAGATGATGATGGTCCGGAAGTAGTAGATGAGGAGATGTACCATTTCGACAATGCCGAGCAGATGATGGGTTTTAAGCTGACTAACACGGGTTTGCAGATGGTGCTGGATGTGGCGGTGCCAGATACGATTGCTCAACATTTCCCGGATATCATCCACCCTTTTCTGAAAAAAAACGGAATGGGCATTGGCGCTGTAGACCATCTTATTTTTCATCCCGGAGGGAAAAAGATCATACAGGTGGTAGAAGCACTATTTGGTGGATTGGGGAAGAACATAGACGACACTAAGGAAGTACTAAGGCTGTATGGCAATATGTCCAGCGCCACCGTACTGTATGTACTGGAACGTATTATGGATACACAGCCTTCTCCTGGTGAGACAGGTTTGATGCTTAGTTTTGGCCCGGGCTTTACCGCGCAAAGAATTTTATTACGATGGTAAGCGAGCTTAATTTGAAAAAAAATACCATGTTTGCAAATACAGCAAATGCCTATTTAAGGACAATATAATTTGATATGACAACAAACGAAATACTTAGCAAACTACCTTATAGCAAACCATTTTTATTTGTAGATGAGCTTTTACAGATTGATGAAAATGGCGCTACGGGAACTTTTACATTCGACAAAGACCTTGATTTCTATAATGGGCACTTTAAAGATGCACCGGTTACACCAGGTGTAATCCTCACTGAAACAATGGCACAGATAGGCCTGGTATGTCTGGGTATTTATCTTTCAGGCACTGCCAACGCAGAGCTGAAAGCACATGTAATGCTTACTTCTACAGCAATTGATTTTATGAAACCCGTTTTTCCGGGAGAGAAAGTAACTGTTGTGGCAGAGAAGGTTTATTTCAGGTTCAAAAAACTGAACTGCAATGTACTGATGAAGAATGAGGCAGGTGACGTGGTTTGTAAAGGGAGTATTTCGGGCATGGTAACTACAAAAATGCATGACTAACCGGGTTGTGGTTACCGGATTAGGGGTTGTGGCGCCAAACGGCGTCGGACTGCCGGATTTCAGCCATGCCCTGAAAAATGGCATTTCCGGAATTAAACATGATCCGCAGCTGCAACAATTACTCTTTTCATGCCAGATTGCAGGAAAACCGGATATTACTGAAGAGCTCTTAAAACATTACTTTACAGAACTGGAAATCAGAAATTTGAATAGTACAGGCATTGTATACGGCGTAATAGCAGGTATGGAGGCCTGGAAGGATGCCGGGTTATCACCGGTCAATAGTGATGAGCCTGACTGGAACAGCGGCACAATTTTCGGTGCAGGAACCTCGGGAATAGATAAGTTTCGTGAGGCGATCTATAAAATTGATGACCTGCAGATCCGTAAAATAGGCAGCACAGTGGTGGCACAGACCATGAACAGTGGAGTCAGTGCCCTTTTAGCAGGCAAGCTTGGGTTGGGCAATCAGGTAACTACGAACTCCTCTGCCTGTGCCACGGGCACAGAAAGCCTGATCATGGCCTTTGACCGCATCAGGTCTGGCGCAGCAACAAGAATGCTTGCAGGTAGTACGAGCGACAGTGGCCCGTATATATGGGGCGGCTTTGACGCCATGAAAGTCTGCACGTATAAGCATAATGAAGAGCCTGAAAAAGGCTCAAGGCCTATGAGTGCTACTGCCAGTGGCTTTGTGCCCGGAAGCGGAGCCGGTGCTTTAGTGCTGGAGTCGCTTGATGTAGCGCTGCACCGCGGAGCAAGGATCTATGCCGAGGTGTTAGGGGGGCATGTGAATTCTGGCGGACAACGCGGTACAGGTACCATGACTGCCCCGAATAGTGCCGCCGTACAACGGTGTATTACGATGTCAATGGCTGATGCCGGTATACAATCCAGTGAGGTGGAAGTAATCAATGCGCACCTTACAGCAACCAGCAAGGATGCCCTGGAAATCGAAAACTGGGTAGCCGCTCTTGGCCGTTCTGGTACTAATTTCCCTTATATCAATTCTATTAAAGGAATGACAGGTCATTGTATCAGTGGCTCTGGAAGTATTGAGTGTGTAGCCGCAGTACTGGAGCTGAACGAACAGTTTATTTTCCCTAATTTAAATTGTGAAGACCTGAACCCTGATATTGAAGCGCTCATATCACCGTCATGTATTCCCGGGGTTTGCCTCCATACTAATTTTGAGATCCTGGCAAAAGCGAGTTTTGGATTTGGTGATGTAAATGCATGCGTAATTTTAAAAAGATATCATAAGTAATCTAGAACATTTGATGCTTGGTTTAAAAAGATATCATAAGAAATTTAAGCACTTCACGCGTAATTATAAAAGACATTATATAATTAAATAATAATATAAAGATGGATAAAGCAGAATTATTAAATAAGCTCAAAGATATTATAAGCCCTTATGCACAGGATAAGGAAGCCCTGGAGCATATCAGTGAGGATACTGATTTTATCGGCGACCTGAAAATGAACTCGGCAAACCTGGTAGATGTGGTACTGGATATTGAGGAAGAATTTAAGATAGAGATTGACAATGAATCAATGGAGAAGATGCTTACTGTTAAAGCTGCATTAGAAGTGATCTCCGCGAAAATCTAAGTAATGCTGGGCAATGACATAGTTGACCTCGAACAAGCGCACAGGGACAGCAAATGGGAACGTAAGGGCTACCTGGAAAAGATCTTTACACTAACAGAGCAGGAACTGATCCTGAATGCTGAAAAACCTTCAGCAATGCTCTGGTTATTATGGTCGATGAAAGAGGCCGCTTATAAAGCCGAAAATAGGCTGACAAACGAGCGTTTCTATGCGCCAAAGCGTTTTTCCTGTATTCAACCAGCTATGGACGGTACCTTTAATGTGAAATACCGGGATCGATTATTTCATATCAGCTCTGCTATCAATGAACAATATATTCATAGTATTGCAACGCTGGATCTTTCAGAACTACAGCGCGTACATATCAATTACCAGCAAAACCAGCCTGATTATGCGCAGGAGTTTTCATACCTGTATCCCGGTTACAGCCTGAAAAAAGATAAAGCCGGGCTACCGGCTATCATCAATCATCAAACGGGTATGAAACATGCAGCCTCCGTGAGTCACCATGGTCAGTACCTGGCTATTATTTATTCAGGTTCTCTGCTATTAAAAGATTAATAATCCCGTCAACCATCCCTACTCTTGGCACATAGATTTGTTTAATGCCTGTCCATTTCATCAGGGTAATATAGATCTCACAGGCAGGAATAATCACATCGGCACGGTCAGGGTTTAATCCGAATGTCTGTATCCTTTCTTTTAGCGAATGGCTGTTGAGCTGGTTATAAATTGATTTCAATTTTAAGAAAGTTAAAGGCATGCCCTCTTTTTCATTGGCCATTCTGTACAGCTTATTGATATTGCCGCCTGTACCTATACCAGCAAGGTTTTTATGGAATTTCGTCTGTTCTTTTACCCAAAGCTTCATATCTTCCCAGGTTTGTTCCTTATCCTGATTATCCAGGATACGAATCGTACCAATATCAAATGATTTAGAGGCAACAGGTACTTTGTTCACAAACACAGAGAGTTCCGTACTGCCCCCACCAACATCTATATATAAATAATTCTTGTTGATATCCAGCGTATCTTCTATATGGTTGGCATAGATAATATTGGCTTCCCGCTGCCCCTCAATAATTTCGAGATCCAGATTAGCTTGCTGCTTGATCAGCTGAATGACCTCCTGCCCATTTACTGCTTCCCGCATAGCGGAGGTAGCACAGGCAAGATAGGCCGAAACCTGGTAAACTTCCATCAGATTTTTAAAGGCAACCATAGTTTTCAGGAGGTCATCAATTTTACGCACTGATATTTTTTGCTCCAGAAAAGCATCATCACCAAGGCGTAAAGGTACCCTTACCAGAGTATTCTTCTTAAAGCCATAGCCATCTTCGGTTTGCGTTATATCTGCAATAAGCAGTCTAACGGCATTTGAGCCAACATCAATTGCAGCATATCTGAGCATAATTCTTTTATAGTATTTATTTTATTAATCTATTAGTGCCTTTTAGCCTGTTAAGCTATTGGTTCTTGTTAATTTACTAATGCTTATTAATTTATTGATTATTATCAACTGGGTAAGTTATTGATGCTTATTTTTTAAATAATTGTAAGTCTGCACCTGTGCCCTTACTTTTGCAGTGATGCGGTTTTTATGGTATTTGTTATTGTTTAACCTTGTTATATCCCTCGCTTTGACATTATCCTGAAGCTGGAAGTCTATAATATCCCGGATTTCCTGCCTCACTTCGGCATCCAGAACAGGGAAACCTACTTCTACACGATGCTCAAAATTACGCGACATCAGGTCGGCCGACGAAAGGAACATCTCTTCTTTACCGTTATTTCCAAAGATGAAAACACGAGCGTGTTCAAGAAATTTATCAACAATACTGATTACTGTGATATTCTCACTAAATTCCTTCACTCCGGGAACCAGGCAGCAAATACCCCTTACAATCAGTTTGACCTTCACCCCGGCATTGCTGGCATCATACAGTTTTTCTACGATCCCTTCATCAGCAAGACTGTTCACCTTTAAGATCATATAAGCAGGTTTACCGGCTTTGGCGTTTTTTATTTCACGGTCAATAAGGCCATAGAATTTAGTTCTGGATTCCAGCGGGGATACCATCAGGTACTTAAAGCCCGAGGCCACAGTCTTTTTATTCAGTGCAGCAAAAAGTTTGATCAAATCGTTGGTGATCTCTTTTTTAGAGGTGAAAATGCTGTGGTCACAGTAAAGCTTGGCAGTTTTCTCGTTAAAGTTTCCTGTAGCCAGATTGGCATAATATACAGGGAGTCCTTTTTCTATCCGTGTAACCAGGCATATTTTAGAATGCACTTTATAGTCTGTAAGTCCATAATTGACATGAACACCTTCTTCTTCCAGCCTGTTGGTCCAGAAGATATTGGCCCGTTCATCGAACCTGGCCTTTAATTCCACCAGGCAATTTACTTTCTTGCCATTCTTCGCCGCATTAATCAAGGCATTAATTACCCTTGAGTTTTCTGCCAGTCTGTATAAAGTAATATTTATAGCCGTAACTTTTGGGTCGATTGCTGCTTCTCTTAAGAAAAGTATGATATAATCATACGATTGATAAGGCAGGTTGATCAGGTAATCACGCGTAGAGAGTTTATTGATGATACTCTGCGTACGGTGTAAACCAGCGACTTTTAAAGGTACATTGGCAGGATATTCAAGGCTTTTATCTCCCACATTCGGAAATTTAATAAAATCTCCAAACCTGTGGTATCTGTTTCCGGGTATCAGGCTTTCTGCCTCTATTTTCATTTTGGCAACCAGGATGCTTAACATATCAAAAGGCATCTCAGTATCATATAATAAGCGCATAGGCTTACCTTTTTTACGCTTATCAAGACTTGTCTTCAGTTCTTCGATAAACTTATCACTTACATTTTTATCGATATCAAGCTCCGCATCTCTCGTTAGCTGGATGGAGAAGGCATCCATTTCGTCGTAGCTGAAAATATAAAAGATATCATCGAGACAGTATTTAATAATATCCTCTGCAAGGATGATAAACTTCAGTCCGTTAGTTTCCGGCAATACCAGAAAACGAGGAAGGTCGGTAGGCAACTCTATCAAAGCAAACTGGTCTTTTTTACCGGTTTTCTTCTTCAGTCGCACAAAGAAATATAGATAACGATCTTTCAGCTCCGGGAAAGGCTTGTCTAGGTCAACCATGATAGGCACCAGGTTCGAAAGGATTTTATCTCTGAAATGCTCTCTGACAAATTCTCCCCTCACCACGTTAAGCTGGGTATCATTTAATATGAAGATCCTGTTCTGCGCAAGTTCATTAATCAGCGTTGCCTGAAAAAGCTGTTCAAACTTACGTTCCTGCTTAACAACAATATTTTTGATCTCATTCAGTACTTTTTTAGGATTGAAGCCCAAAAGCTCCTTAGCTTTATCATTCAGATTTGATAAGCGGGTCATCGTAGCTACCCTCACCCTGTAAAACTCTTCGAGATTAGAAGAGAAGATCGATAAAAACTTGATCCGCTCTATTAAAGGCACACTTTCATCCGCAGCTTCCTGAAGCACCCGCTCATTAAAATATAACCAGCTGATTTCTCTGTTTAAAAATGGTACCTTCTTCTTAGTCATGGATGATTCAAAATATCCCGTTGATACGGGCAAGCTCAAAACTGCAAATTCTATTGTTAAGTGAATGTTAATTATTCAGCAATTGACATTAAATGACAAAATACTTATTCAGTGCGAACTAGTAATTTATCAGAATATATCGCTTAACTGGCCTTCAAAACCTTGCAAAATGCCAGGGATTCTCAGTAGTTTTTATTGTTTAAAGATCTTTAGTAGCTCATAAAACATTCGTTTTCAATGAATTTACCCTTCTTAAAGGTATTTACTACCTCGTAACATACTTGGTTTTCAGCAGCTTTATTCTTCTTAAGTATCCTTCGCGATCCTTAAGGCTCGCATACTAGTCATGATGATCAAAGTATTACTTTCATCAACTTTAGCTACGATGGTTCTTCTGTATTTTCTGTTGCAGATGCCTTTCCCTCCTCAGTTTCGTTTACCGCGGTGTCTTGTACTGCAGTTTCCTTTATTGTCGGTTTCTGCAAAGTTCTTTTCTGCAAGGCCGGTTTACGCCCTCTTGTTGTTTTTGCCACTGTAGCCTGATCCACCGGCGCATCTGCTTCTTTTGGAATTACTTTTGATTTCGCGGCAGCTGTAGCTTTTGGAGTTAAGGGTTTAATTTTAGCAGAACCTTTTTCTACAAATGCAGTTACATCGCGTACTACAGGTAGTTTATCACTTTCAACTGCAGATACTGGCTTTTTAACAGCGGCAGTAGTTTTCTTTACACTAGCAACAGTTTTTTTTACCTGGGCAGCTACAGATTCCGGGGCGACATCTTTTGGTTTCAACAGGTCTGCAGCTTTCTCTTCAGAGCCTATAGCTACAACCTTGATACTGTTAGCCGATGGTTTTGCATTGGCAAAAGCTTTTTCAACCACTTTCTCTGCTTTTTTTGTACCCTTAACAGCTGATTTCGAAGCCTCTTTTTTTACAGCTTCAGCTTTTTTTACCAGCTTCTTCTTATCGGCTTTGGCCTTTGCTTTACTTTTCTCAGCACTTTCTGCTGCTTCAGCAAATTTCTTCGCCAGCTTACTGGCAACGGACTTCGCGGCTTTCGCTACATCCCCCGCTATTTTTTCAGCATCATGCCCCAAATGATTAATTACTTCAAAAAACTTTTGTGTCAAACTCTGCTCTAATTCTTTTTTTACTGCCTTTTTAGCAACTTTTTTTTGCACTTTTGGACGATCGTTTTTCATAATATATATTTTGACTATTACGTTAAATTATTATTTATTTAAATCTAACACTTTTTTTATACTAAAGCCATAATCATGCCCACTTTCGATATAGTAAGTAAAGTTGACGCGCAAACATTAGATAACGCGATGAACAATGCAAAGAAAGAAATCCTAAACCGTTATGATTTCTCAACATCTAAAAGTACCATCGACCACGATAAAAAAACCAATATCATTACTGTTGTAACTGAAGACGATATGCGCCTGAAAGCCATTGAAGATGCTATTATTTCCAGGATGGTAAAACAAGGTATTGACCCTAACAGTCTTGATTTCGGCAAAGAGCAATACGCTTCCGGTAATATGATCAGAAAAGAAATCTCCATTAAAGAAGGTATTGACAGAGAGGCCGCAAAAAAAATTGTGGCTAAAATTAAGGCTAGTGGATTAAAGGTTCAGGCTTCAATGATGGACGATCAGGTTCGGGTACAAAGTAAAAACATCGATGATCTGCAGGGAGTGATCGCTTTATGCAAAAAAGAAGATTTCGGACAGCCGTTGCAGTATATCAATATGCGCAACTAACGGACGGAAACAGGCTTTAACTGCTACAGAAAAAAATCTTAAGTCACCAGCAGGATTATTTAACTCCTTCTATCTGTTAAATAATCCTGCCGATTGACGTTGCATTTCAGTTCCTTAACGGAGCTATCAGATAAAGAGCTGCCAAAATAAAGAAATACACGATGGAAATTATAGAAAATGGTTTTATTTTCTCTGACGATAACAATAAGATCGATCCTGTTGCTGTGCATCATTATCTAAGTACTCAATCCTATTGGGCACAGGGCATCCCATTAAGCACCGTAATAAATTCTATTGAGCATTCCTTATGTTTCGGGATTTACAAGGATAACGTACAGATAGGTTTTGCCAGATGGATTACTGACACAGCGACTTTTGCGCATCTGGCTGATGTGTATGTAGAAGAAGCCTACCGCGGAATGGGTCTGTCGAAGAAGTTAATGTCACTGATGCTTTTTCACAAAGATTTACAGGGATTAAGAAGATACCAGCTTGCTACCAGTGATGCACACGGGCTATATGCCCAATATGGGTTTAAAACGCTCGAAGAGCCCTCGGGTATGATGGCTATCGTGATCAAAAATGCTTATATGGACCAGCCGTCAGACGAAGAATAACACCCTTTGACTATCAAACAAAGCAGATAGAGAACAGCATCCTTATTTTAATTTATTTGCTTTTACGCCCTCTTTCGTAATTACCACTGGCTTAATTAAACCATCTTCATCAAACACCATTTTATCGATACAGGTTTCCCTATGGTTGCCATTGGTTTCTGTCAAAGGTCTTCTATGGTAAACAATATACCACGAATCATTTTGCACATTATGGATAATCGAATGGTGACCTGCTCCGGTAGCAATTGCAGGATCCTGTTTTAGAATCTTCCCTATCCTTTTAAAAGGCCCCATTGGCGAATCAGCAATAGCATAGGCAACAGAATAATCCGGTCCTGTCCATCCTCCTTCAGACCACATAAAATAATATTTTCCATTCCTGGAGAACATATAAGGTCCCTCAACATATCCTTCAGGGGTAATCTCCCTAAAAGTCTGTCCGTCTTCGAAAGGCACAAACCCTTTAAAATCAGCACTTAGCTTAGCAATATTACAATGAGACCATCCCCCATAAATTAAATAATACTGGCCGTCTTTATCTTTAAATACAAACTGATCAATCGGTTGTGCCCCGTTATGAAATTGACCCACCAGTGGCTTACCCAGATAATCCAGGAAAGGTCCGTCAGGGCTTTTTGATACAGCTACCCCTATACCACCAATTTCCTTATCGCTCTGAATATCATTGGCACCGAAAAACAAGAAGTAACGTTTGTCTTTTTCAACAATAGCCGGTGCCCATATTGCTTTCTTTGCCCATTTCACACCAGCCGTATCTAAAACTCTTGCATGTTTTTTCCAGGTAATCAAATCAGGTGAACTGAAAGCATCCAGAAAAATCTGGTCCTCATACTTAGCTGAAAAAGTTGGATATATATAGTACTGATGGCCAAAAACAGCAGCTTCGGGATCAGCATACCATCCTGGAAACACAGGATTACCAGATTCAACCTTCTTTTGTGCCTTTATAAACGAATAACTGAAAACGAGGCTTAAACAAACAAATAAAAATCTCATATTAACAACAGGATAAATTGTGATGCAGAATAAAATACGTAAACAATCAGGTTATAAAAGAGTAACGAATTGGTAAAAAGCAGCAAAATATAAAACATATTATAATATAACAACATTTAATAAAAAACGGCATCAATTACAAAACCGACAACCTTAAGGAATACAAAGGTAAACTTAAACAGTTTTCACGTCATTTTCACTATACTCCTTAATGTCCGTAATATATCCGTTTAAAATCAGGAAATCAAATAAAGGTTTTGCATCTGGCGTTACCGGCATATTTGCAGTGGTAATCACCTTATTCGACTTCTTATCCAAAAAAGGATAGGCGAAAAGCTTTACATTTTTTGTAAACATGTCACTCACATAACTGAGCAGCTGGCTGGAATAGCTCTCACCAAAATTGGTTGAATTGAATACAAACTTCAGGTTATTGATATTGGTCGAGATCCCCACACTTTTTGGTTTACAGCGGTCCAGATATTTAGCCAGCTTATTATGCCTCGAGAAGTTGGACACGATGACCAGATTTCCTGTCCTGCACAGTTCTTCCGCCCTTTGTGCTACCGCTTCCAGATCAATATCAGAAGGCACCTCATCATCGGCAGTCAGCACATTCGAGAGCAGCACCTCAATCAGTACGCTGAGATTTTCCTGCTTTACCTTTTCTGTTCTCTTGAACTGATCTACCGCTTTGTTGAACATACTGAAGTTAGGCAATGATTTCTGCGCATACTTCGTACGCAGGATCATAATATCCTTTTTATACAACAGATCTTTGGGCAGGCAAGGCTCGCCAAGGGAATCAAATATAGCGGCGTCCGAAAAATCCTTCACAATCAGGTACAGGTTGAGCAGGATATTGTTGATATTTTTAAAAACAGGCCCGTTTACAGAGATCAGGTCGATCTCTACAGAGCCAATGGTAAGGTTATCCGCCAGCGACTCGATCATTCGTTTCGGATCAGTATTGTAATAAAAGGCAGCATAAACCAGGTTGACACCAATTATTCCCAGTACATTCTGCTGCAATGCCGAATCCGTGTCGAGCAAACGTACGTGGAAAAAGATCTCATTAGGTTCCCCCTCCGGACTAATCTGAAATTTGATACCTATCCAGCCATGGGGATCATTAGATTTGTTATAATTTAATGTCGTTACCGTATCCGCAAAAGCGAAGAAAGTGCGGCTATCATATTTCTCGCCACAAAGTCTTTCCGTTAATAAGCCAAACTCATGGTTAAGCATTTTCTGCAGCCTGGACTGGCTCACGTATCTGCCTGTTTCCTCTGCACCATAAATAGCGTCACTGAAAGTCATATCATAAGCAGACATCGTTTTCGCTACCGTTCCTGAAGCGGCACCTGCCGTAAAGAAATTGCGTGCTACTTCCTGTCCTGCTCCGATCTCGGCAAAAGTCCCATATATATTTTCATTCAAATTGATATTTAGGGCTTTCCGCTTTGTATCCAGAATTTCTCTTTCCATTTTGCAAAAATAGCAGAATTAGACGAAATTTGAGCCATTTTTTTGTCTATCTTGGCTGCTGATGCTAAATATCAAGGATCTTAACATTCAGTTTTTTGATCAGGAAACCCATTCCTGGAATACCGCCGTCAGCAAGGTTAATTTTAACGTCGGAAGAGGCAAAGTGCTGGGCATTGTCGGCGAATCCGGATCGGGGAAATCAGTGACCTCCTTTTCCATCATGAGGCTGCTTGACCCGCAGCACAGCCGTGTTGAGGGCACTATCCTGTTCAATAACATCAACCTGAATGAATTGTCTGACGACGAAATCAGGCATTACCGCGGCAATAAAATAGCGATGATCTTCCAGGAGCCCATGACCTCCCTGAACCCTGTTTTCACCTGTGGCGATCAGGTGCAAGAGGCTATTATGCTGCATCAGCAGATCAATAAAAAAGCTGCTAAAGAAAAAACAATCGCACTCTTCAAAGAAGTACAGCTGCCACGGCCCGAATCGATATTCGATACCTACCCCCATCAGCTTTCAGGGGGACAAAAGCAGCGGGTGATGATTGCCATGGCGTTAAGCTGCAATCCTGAACTGCTTATTGCCGATGAGCCCACGACAGCACTGGATGTTACCGTGCAGCAGACCATCCTTCAGCTGCTGCTGAGATTGAAGAACGAAAGAAACATGGCCATGATCTTTATCTCGCACGATCTGGGTGTGATCAGTGAAATTGCTGATGACGTTGCCGTAATGTATAAAGGAGAAATTATTGAGCAAGGTACTGTATCCAACCTCTTTCATCATCCCAGGCACTCCTATACCAAAGGACTGCTGGCATGCCGCCCCTCGCCGCTCTACCGGCTGAAAAAACTACCTGTAGTAGCCGATTTCCTCGGGAAGAATGAATCCAAACCCATCGCCTATCTGCTGGCTGAAAACAGCTATACCGATGCCGAGATAGACTATAAAAGAAATAACCTGTATACCCAGCCGCCCATTCTCGAACTAAAAGATCTATGCACCTGGTATCCCGTACGTAACGGCCTTTTCGGACAAACCACGGCTGTGGTAAAAGCTGTAGACGGTATTTCCATGAAAGTATTTCCCGGAGAAACGCTCGGCCTTGCAGGTGAATCAGGATGTGGAAAAACCACACTCGGCAGAAGCATCCTGCGCCTTATTGAGCCCAGCTCAGGACAAATATTTTTTGAAGGAACCGACATTACTCACCTTAAACCCTCTGGCCTAAGAAAATTAAGACGTGAAATACAACTGATCTTCCAGGACCCCTACTCTTCACTAAACCCCAGAATGACTGTCGGCAATACCCTGATGGAACCCCTGCAGGTGCATCAGCTCTTCCATTCCGACAAACAAAGAAAAACCCACCTGCAAAACCTTTTACAAATGGTAGGCCTCAACCCCGACCATTTCAACCGCTACCCCCATGAATTTTCGGGTGGCCAGCGCCAAAGAATTGTCATTGCCCGCGCCCTGGCCCTGCAGCCCAAGTTCATCATTTGTGATGAATCTGTATCGGCACTCGATGTCTCCGTACAAGCCCAGGTGCTAAACCTTCTACGCCAGCTCCAGCAGGAACTCGGCCTTACCTATATCTTCATCTCCCATGACCTCGCTGTAGTGAAGCACCTGTCAGACAGAATGATTATCATGAACAAAGGTAAAATCGAAGAAGAAGGCTTCCCCGAAATCATCTATAACCACCCACAAACAGACTACACTAAAAAACTTATCGCCGCAATCCCCGGGAACATCCATCTCATGTAATCCACAAAAAAGGATATACTGTTTTAACAACTTTGGAAGCACCCTTAAACGGATGTCCCCCTTTCTAAATTCTTCTCAAAATAGTATATACTGTTTTACGACCTTGAAAGCACCCTTAAACGGATAACACACACCCTTTTCTAAATTCTTCTCAAAATAGCCTATACTATTTACGACCTTGAAAGCACCCTTAAACGGATGCCCTCCCTTTTTCTAAATTCTTCTCAAAATAGCATATACTATTCTTACGACCTTGAAGCACCCTTACACGGATGACATAAACCCTCTTTCTAAATTTCTTCTCAAAATAGCATATACTATTTTTATACCTTGCAGCAACCCCTGCATGGATGACATATCTCATTTTCAAAATCTTCTCTAAAAATTGATATGCTGTTTTAAGGCCTTGAATGTTTTGTCCTTCAACAAAAGATTCGTAGACTTAAAACAGCATATCAATTTTTAATGATTTAGAATATCCCCAAGATTTCTCAGAATAAAACAGCATATCAATTTTTAATGATTTAGAATA
>JAATFQ010000162.1 GCA_015655115.1 Sphingobacteriales bacterium | reverse complement strand
TGTGATTGGTTGTAAGGGTTCTTTGTGAATATTGCTGATCTGCCTGATACCGGTCATCAGGTGTTTTCTAAGGTGTCATATCATCCAACATCAAACCAAAGTTAAGAAAGATTGAGTATTAAACATCGTGTAAACTTAGTTGTTACAGTAAGCCGGGCTGAAATAATAAAATTTGGACCGCTGCAGGGTTTTAGTAAACATAAACTTTATCTTTGACCTGCTATCTGCTGATGTTCACTGGATAGCAGGTTTAATAATGCTGGATGGTCAGTTTTAATAATATTTAACTCATACAAAGAATTTAAATACCACAAAGATGAAAGAAATTAGTGTTCAGGAACTGAAACAAAAGATAGATAATAATGAAGATTTTCAGCTAGTAGATGTTAGAGAGACTTTTGAATATGAAGTATCTAACCTTGACGGCGAGAATATCCCTTTGGGCGGATTGTTGATTGAAGTAGATAAAATTGCAACAGATAAGCCTGTAATTATGCAGTGCAGAAGTGGAAAGCGTAGTGCGGCAGCAGTAATGCAATTAGAACAGGCGCATGGCTTTACCAATCTTTATAATTTAAAAGGCGGTATTCTGGCTTGGCAGGCTGAGTTTGACCCGAGCATGCCTGTCTACTAGTCTAGCGAGATGAAGAAGAGAATTGCTTTAAATACATTTTATACTCTCGGTATCGTAATTTCGGTAGTAGGGATCAAATGGGCTTACCAAAATGCAAACTACCCTATTGTGGCTTTGCTTGCGGCAACCGGTATTTTTTTTATTTACCTGAAGATCAACATTGTCAAAGAGGTAAAATCAGAGCTTAAAGTTAAAGAAGAACAATACAAGTCTTCTATTCAGGATAACAGGGAAACCACATACCCTGCACAGCGGGATACTCAGCTTCCTGTTGATGAAGAGCGGAAATAGCCCTTTAGGGGATGAATAAATCATTTGGCAGACCCTTCAGTCCCAGGCCCGGAAGGTCTGCCAATACATACCTGCCATTTTGGAGTTCTGGTGTTGCAAAGGGGTTATTCCTGGTCAGGTATGGGCCATCCAGGTCAGCCCAGTTGCATAAAGGTGCCAGTGCCATACCTGCAAGCGTGGCAATTGACGTCTCGCTCATGCAGCCAATCAGCACCTTCATATCATATGAGCGGGCTTTTAATATCATTTGATGTGCTTCGTACATTCCTCCGCTTTTCATCAGTTTTACATTGATACCATGGTAAGAACCTTTGATCTTATCGATATCAGTAAGCCTTTGTACCGCTTCATCGGCGATGATTGGAATAGGGCTGCGGCCAGTTAACCATGCATTTCCTTCCATATCCAGCTTATTCATGGGCTGCTCAATAAATACAGCACCCTGATCGTGGAGCCAGTAAATCAATGCAATGGCAGTTTTACGGTCCGCCCAGCCCTGATTGGCGTCAATATACAGCGGCAGACTGGTTACACTCCTGATAGTCCTGATTACCTCTTTATCATTATCTGTTCCCAGCTTTACCTTGATCACTTTGAAATCTTTGGCATCGGCCAGTTTTTCCTTCATCAGCTCCGGTTCAGCAATTCCCACAGTATAAGAAGTCAGCGGCATCTTTGCCGGGTCGGCGCCATAAATTTCGTAACAAGGCTTCTGCAGCAGTTTCCCATTTATATCATTCAATGCAATTTCAATAGCTGCTTTAACAGCAGGGTTGGCGGGCGACAGGCTGTCGAGGTAGGCAATCAATTCCGGGAAGTTGAAAGGGAATACAAAGCGGTCCCAGTTTACCTTTTGGAGGAACTGTGCTGCGGTGTCGTGATTTTCGCCCATATAAGGCACCATAGAAGCTTCACCATAGCCATCCACATTTTCATAAGTCAGCTTTAGCAGTAAAAGCGGAGTGCTCGTTCTGGAAAATCCAGCGATCGTAAATGGGTGTTTCAGCTCGAGGGTGAATGCAATAGGTATAGCCTTCATGTGTGGATACAGATTTGTTGGTGGCAAAGTTAAACCATCATGATCATATTCCTATCAAAATTCGGGAAATGGCAGCCATAGCTTCATCACATTAAAAACAAATGCCTAATATTGCCTTTTCTATGATCAGCACAATATATCAACCCTTTAAAAACTTCGATTTCAAGTACGAAAACTGCTTTCTGAGCGGCGACACTTTCAGGACTCCTGTGGTACAGGCTAATGTATTGCCGCAATGGCTATTAGATCTTGCCGGGATTAGCGGTAATGAGCAGATCAAACTGCTTGATGAAAGTATCAGGTCTTACAATGAGTTAAAGATCCCGGTAAATTCTGAAGTGCTTACTCATTTTATTCAGCCTCTGGAAGAAAAAATTGCGGAAGCCTTTAAGCAGGGATATGCCGGAGTGTCCAAACTCGAAGAAGCTGATTTGTTTAAATGGGTGGGAAAGTTTTTATATAGCCTGATTTATATTGAGATGCATGCCGCAGTAGGACAGCAGCAGCTGAGCAGCGACGGCATCAACATGTCGCAGGGCCTTATGCATAAGTTTGGTAACCTGCAGACCATGATTCAGGGCATATATCTGAATGTTGAATTTGAAGATTTTACACCCTGGTCGTTTGTGGTTGTCCCCCTGGAGCAGAGCGATATCGCTTTCAGCTTCAAGGATGAGATCAATACCCTCACCTTCTCCTTAAAACTTAAAGACTTTGGCATCATTGCCTGCCTGCAGGATAATGGTACCAATAAAAGATATCACCAGGAAATCCTGGATCAGATAGGTGATCAGGCTGTTACTGAGCAGCAGTTCGAAGAGCTTTGTGCGCGGTTTTATTATTCAGCTTATCTGTTTAACAGGTTGCCGGAGTATACGGTAATGCCTGTGGAAGGATCCATCTATATTGATGCGATGCCCTTAAGAGGTACCACCAATAAGCCACTGTTTGATGTATGGCAGCACAAAATATATGCGCAGGTATTGGAGAATTTCTGGAAGCCATGGGGCAACCTGCTGATGGAAATCAGGAAAGACCCTGCAGCACCAACAAGTTACTTTAATCCACCTTCCCTTCCTGCTGAAGGTTAATTCTCTTAATTATCCGTCTTGGATTAACCGCTGTCTGCTCCAGACTAACCGCCAAAGCGTGCAGTCAGCTCGGCAAAAAAATGAGGGATAATACCAGGAACCAAGAGGATTGTAACGATGATACCCGTAATGGCGCCAAATAAGTGGGCGTCGTGGTTAATATTATCTCTGGAATTGGTCGACATATAATAGCTGTATACCAGGTATAATACGCCGAATAATGCTGCCCATAGGGGTATCGGCAATGGGAAGATCATCAAGGTAGATAAAGGGAAGAAAAGGATATAACTGAACAATACCGCAGATACTGCTCCGGAAGCACCCAGACTATGGTAATGATAATTGTTCTTCTGCTTAATCACTGTAGGGATATCACTGAGAATTAGTCCGACGAAGTAGATCGCAGCAAAAGTAAGGCTGCCCACCTGCTGCTCCAGTCTAAAAGCGAACGCATAAAAAGTAAAGAGGTTAAAGGCTAAATGCATCCAGTTAGCATGGATCAGCCCGCTGGTGACCAATGTATATACATTATGTTTCCTGTAAACACTGTAAGGGTGAAGCATGAACTTCCCGAACAGGGATGTATCATTGAACGCATATATACTGGTAACAATTGTAAAAATAAAAATAAGTGATGCAACAGGTGTATTCTGAAGATATTCTATCATGTTATTTAAGGTCTTGTTTAAATAATTCGGGGTCTTTTTTAATAATGGAATTCAGTACGGTAATTCAGGTCTTGCTTAATAATTTGTGCAATCTAGCAATTGGATATTGTAAATGTGTCTTTTCGTGATAATTTCAGTTTTCGTGTACAAAGGGCTAAAATAAGTTTGTCTAATACTTCCGGAAATTTTTCCTGGACAAGCCTATCGGGCCGAAATTATACTTCAGTCCTACCGACAAAAAAGTATAGATATCAGGATTGCCGCCTTTAAAAGTAACTTTCGAAGCGTCGTATCCATCCATATACTCGTTCAGTGTGATATTAGCCTGATAGTTGACATTGAGAGCATACCGGTAAAAGCCTGTAGAGTTGGCGAAGTAGAAGTTGATACCCAGGTTTACAGGGAAGAAAATAGAGCTTGATGAACTGGTCCTTTGTTCAAGATAAGTGGTGTTTTCGGTTTTCGTGGGTACTACATAAGTAACTTCGTTTTTCATTTTTCCAATTCCTCCTGCAATATATAGTCCTTTAATGTTGTTGTAAAGGCGGCTATAGTCATTTTCTATAATTGCTCCCAAATATATTTTTCCATTCCCTGATACAGCTTTATAGGAATTGCTGAACTGTTTATTACCTGGCTCGGTCATGTAGTCGCCCCCATTGATCTGTCCCATCTGTGCTTCAAGACCAAGGCTGAGGAAAGGGGTAAACATGTAGTCGAGCGAGCCATAGCCCGCTACTCCGAAGGCATGTTTGTTCACTTCTGTAAAAGACTGGGTAATACCGCCGCCGCCGCCGATAGAGAGCTTATAAAAATTTGATTGTGCCAATGATGGCAAGGCAAGAATTGACAGGGCAAAGCAGAGCAGGGAGGCGGATGGGAAGATCCTTTTCATTTATTTTAATTGTTTGTGATAAAGTATGATCTTTAGTTAACTTTACTTTTTTTTAAAAATATGCTAAAATATCATAACAAGGGTAATTCTTTGCAAAATAGATTTACAGAGTACGTAAAAATAGATACACAGTCCGATCCGGAGTCGGCCACCTCGCCGACTACAGAAAAGCAGAAAAATATGGGTAAGGTATTGGTAGCCCAGTTATTAGAGATAGGCATTACAGATGCACATCTGGATGAATACGGGTATGTTTATGCAACTATACCATCTAACACAGAGAAACAGGTGCCGGTAATTTGTTTCTGCTCGCATATGGATACTTCTCCAGATTGCAGCGGACTGGATGTTAAGCCTATCATCCATGCCAATTACCAGGGGCAGGATTTGGTGCTTCCTGATGATCCTTCCATCGTGCTGAAGATGAGTGCGCATCCTGACTTGAAAGATCAGATAGGCAATGATATTATTACCGCAAGTGGTACTACATTGTTAGGTGCAGATAATAAAGCAGGACTGGCGGAGATTATGGAAGCTACGGCATTTTTAGTGCAGCACCCAGAGTTGAAACACGGCACTATTAAAATCTTATTTACACCCGATGAAGAAGTGGGACGTGGGGTAGACAATGTAGATCTTAAAAAACTGGGTGCCGATTTCGCTTATACAATAGATGGGGAAACCTGTGGCTCTATTGAGGATGAAACCTTTTCAGCAGATGGAGCTGTGTTAACGATAAATGGAGTGAGCTCACATCCGGGATTTGCCAAAGGCAAAATGGAGAGTGCTATTAAAATCTTAAGTGACATCATTTCTGCGTTGCCTAAGGATACGCTGACACCTGAAGCTACATCTGGTAAGCAAGGGTTTCTGCATCCTGTAACTATTCAGGGTAATGCCGAGCAGGCGAATGCACATTTCATTATCCGCGATTTTGAGGATGAGCAGCTTGCAGCACATGGCCGCACGCTGGAAGAGCTGGTGAAAAAGATCATTGCTGTCTATCCTAATTCTACCTATGAGCTTAAAATTAAAGAACAATACCGGAACATGAAAAAGGTGCTTGATAAATATCCTCAGGTGCTGGAATATGGTGTGCTGGCTATTGAGCGTGCCGGGATCAAACCTAAGCGTCAAAGTATCAGAGGTGGGACCGATGGTTCGCGCCTATCCGTAATGGGGCTGCCTTGTCCTAATATTTTTGCTGGCGAGCATGCTTTCCATGGTAAGCAGGAATGGGCTTCGGTACAGGATATGGAGAAAGCTGTGGAGACTATTATTAATGTTGCGCTGATCTGGGAAGAGAAAAGTAAGTAAAATCGTTGATACTTGTTACATCAGAGAATTGCTAACGTATCTTTGATGTAACAAAGTATCTTTTGTTAAAAGCTGTCCCTACCAGAGTAGTACGTGTTTCATGCATAAGTTTAGCAACCTGCATACCATTAGCTATGCAGGAATAACAGTAACCCGCATTTCGGCGAGGTACTGATCCTGGCCATCGTCGAATAAAAGATGGCATTCCCATCCTGTTTCTTTAGCTATATTTTTCAGCAGATGTGGGTCGAGATAAACCCAGTTGAACCATTCGCCTTTTTCGCCTTTATATTCATATTGGTAAGACACCTCTCCATAATATTTATTTGTAGGTATTTCTGTACCATCATATAGATAAGTAATATCTGAACTATCAAATAATAACTGCCCATCGTCATTCAGCAATGTTTTAGCATGGTTCAGAAAGGACTTGAAGCCCTCTACTGTTCCCGTAAGGCCGATGCCATTCATCAGGAATAAAAGCGTATCGAATTTTTCGCCCTGGTAGGTAAAAATGTCTCCTTCAACAGCATTTATAATCCCTCTGCTTTGCATGATACTAACTGCGAGCGGAGAAATATCGAGTGCAATAATATCGAATCCTCTTTCCTGTAAAATCAGTGCATGACTGCCGGCACCGCCGCCAACATCAAGCACTCTGCCTTCACATAAATCCATTGCCTCAAGCTCTATGTCGGGCATTTCGTCTTCGGTACGAAAAAATATGTCTACGGGCATTTCCTCTGGTTCATCATAGGAATTATGAAGCCAAAGGGTTTCTGCAGTGCCAGCAACGAATTGATCTTGTAATGCTTTTCCGAATACATCCATGGAGCTAAGGTACCGAAAATATTTTTTAAGGGATCAGCGGGCTGTCTTTATTGATCATATTTCCGTTGAACTCCAATCTGGTTTTCGGCAGACTTTCAGGGTAGTTCTCCCGTATAAAAGCGATCATTTCTTCGCGCACAATACAACGGAGATCGAATGCCTGTGAAGAGTTACGTGCGCTCATTAAAAAACGTACTTCAACGGTGGATTCTTTATTGTCTGTGAGCTGCACCACGTTAACTCTTTTGTCCCATAAAGGATGGTCAGTAAGAATACTGGTTAATTTTTCGCGCAGTGGCGGAATGGGGATGGTGTAGTCGAGGTATAGAAATACCGTGCCCAGCAGCTGTGCCGAAACCCTCGTCCAGTTCTGGAATGGTTTCTCAATGAAATAAGTAATTGGTAAGATCAGGCGCCGCTGATCCCATATATTCACTACCACATAAGTCAGTGTAATCTCTTCTACCCTGCCCCATTCGCCTTCTACAATCAGCACATCGTCAATACGTATAGGTTGGGTAAACGCGATCTGGAAACCAGCAAGCAGGTTCCCCAATGATTTCTGCGCGGCGAAACCTATAATTATACCTCCGATACCCACCCCGGTCAGTAAACCCGCGCCTATTTTACGCATACTTTCAAAACTAAGCAATACGATAGCAGCAGTAATTACAACAATAAGGCCGACTACAAATTTTCTGACAAATTGTAACTGGGTCCTTATTTTGCGTTCCTTTAAATTATCTTCTTTATTGAGGTCGTACTTGTGGTAAAAATGGTCTTCAAATACTTTAATAATGCGAATGAGGATCAAAGAAAACGTTATGGTCAGTGCTATTTCAACGATCCTGCCTAACTGCGCCCTAACAGTCTTATCCATCACCATAATACCCATCGAGATATTGAGCAGCAGGAGTGGGACGAATACGGTTACAGGTCTGTTCAGGTGTGTGATAATGGAGGTGATCTGAAATGTTGCCCAGTACCTGGACCAGAACTTGAAGATTTTGCGGATCACGAAAGTCAGTACCAGTCCCAGGGCAATAGCACTGATGCCCATAATCAGGTTCTGAAAAAACTGTGGTATCGGGTATCCGAAAAAATCGTCTATGTACTCCATGCCGGTTCTGTTTTATAATCGTATTCCTGATGGTATTTAGGGATTTCTACATCTTTGAAGCCAGTTGTTCTCAGGCGCTGAGCGAAGTTTAACTGTACATCATACTCCCCGTGTACTAAAAATAGTTGTTTAACATGGGCTGGATCCTGACACGACAGGAAGCGTAGCAAATCTTCATAATCGCCATGTGCACTCATAGATTTTACAGAACGGATATCGGCCTTCACTTCGTAATCATCTCCAAATAAATAAATATTTTTATCACCAGCCAGCAGCTTGCCGCCCAATGTTCCGGGGGCACAATAGCCAACCATGAGAATTGTATTTTTTGGATTACTGATCGTATTGCGGATATGGTGCCTCACTCTGCCACCTTCTGCCATGCCCGATGCTGAAATAATTACACAGGGCCGGGGGTCATTGTTAAGGGCTTTTGATTCTACCACACTTTCAATAAATTTTAAGCCTTTAAAGCTAAACGGGTCCTCGTCTACCTGAAGCACTTTCTTAACCCCATTGTTATATACTTCAGGGTGGTTTTTCAATACCTCCGTTGCCTCAATGGATAAAGGACTGTCTACATAAAAAGGAACATTGGGCAGCTTGCCTTCCAGTTCAAGCCCATTGAGGGCATATAATAATTCCTGCGTGCGGCCAACACTGAAAGCTGGGATCACCACTTTACCTTTTTTAATATTGCAGGTATGGTTGATGATCTCCAGGAGCATATTTTCTATAGGTTCCAGATCCTTATGTAAGGAATCACCATAAGTAGATTCCATGATGATGTAATCTGCCTGAGGGAAGGTTTGCGGATTCTTAAGCAGGAGGTCGCCATAGCGCCCTACGTCACCACTGAAGGTAATCCTTGAAGTCTGCCCGTCTTCCTTAATTTGCAGGTGTACTGCAGCACTGCCCAGAATATGTCCCGCATCGGTGAGCAGCAGCTTTACATGAGGACTGATATTAAATTCTTCATTATATTCCACCACTTTAAACAGGCTTAATGTTTTGACCACATCGTCTTCCGTATAAAGCGCTTCTTCTAAGTCTTTTTGATCGTGGTTATGCCTGTTTTCGTACTCAGCATCCTGCATCTGTATTTTTGCGGAGTCCATTAAGAGAATCCTCGCCAGGTCCATTGTTGCCGGAGTGCTGTAGATGGTGCCATTAAAGCCTTCTGCTACTAAGCGCGGCAGTAGTCCGCAATGGTCAATATGAGCATGTGAAAGTATGACATAAGTAATGGCCTTTGGGTTAAACCCAAAATAACCATTCAATTGCTCTGTTTTTTCGCCCATGCCCTGAAACATGCCGCAGTCTAATAATATTTTGGTGTTATCTTTTAGCGTAATCAGGTGTTTACTACCCGTTACAGCACGTGCGGCGCCATGAAAAGCAATCTTCATTAATATAGGGTTTATTAAAAATGCCGGCGGGGCCGGCATGGTATACTATTTATGATCTTACTTTTGCAATCTTGTCTTTCACCGAATCAGCCACATCCGCTATTTTATCTTTAGAAGAATCTAACAAATCGCTGAACCAGTCTGTTAATTTGTCTTTCACATCGTCGCCTTTATCTGAAGCTAATATCAAAGCCACTGCGGCACCAAGGGCAGCTCCTGCCAATACACCTGCTATAATTTTTGTTTCCTTTGTCATAATAACTGTCTTTTGTTAGTAGAGTAACAATAGGGGAATAAAATAGTTCATAATTATTTGAATTAATC
>JAATFQ010000111.1 GCA_015655115.1 Sphingobacteriales bacterium | reverse complement strand
GCATCGATCAACAGGTCCGTTAATTCAGCCATTGAAAAACCAAGCAAACGGTGCAAGGCACCTGGCTGAAAAACAATTTGCAGTGAAAGGAATTTCTTAAAGACAGTTCGCTTATTCATCACCGTAGGCTGGCCAATCAGCAAGCCATTTTTCGGCCTGATGCGCTCACCCTTATCGCTACAGTCAATGATAGTTGGTGTAGGGAAAAATTGCAGGCATTGCTCAGGCCGGGGCGTATAAGCTTTCGGCGGGATAGGATCATGATTCGGAAACTCAAAATCAATGATACGGTAACACCTGACGAAAGAGGTTAAAGCAGGGCTGGATTTAATTTCTCGTAAATACATGATTGATACCACTAATTTAGTTAAAATCTGTTGTATTGCGCAACCTTTTAAGGAAGCTTCTTTGCACTGCAGTTCAGGAGTAAAGAGGGCAGTAGACTGTTGCTCATCAGGTAACTCAATCTATAGCGCTGCTGATTTGAGAACCGGGCATATAGGCATTGGCTTTCCGGTCTGGCTTTCAGAACGCAAACAAGGCAACGCAGGAATGAGGTTGCGTTGACTTTTTGATACCCAAAATAGAAAACATCTTGCTTGCCCGTATTTTTTATTTAGGGGTTTTCCTTCCCAGTTTCAGAGCAGGAACAATAATGTTTTTTAATACCTTCATTTCTCTATTAAAACAACGCTAGCTTATATTAGTACTTTTCAACCGCATTAGCTTTGAAAGTTTGCAGGACGCCATTTTTTGGCAATAAGTAAGGGATGCAATTATCAAAAATCGTATATTCGTGTAATAAATCGTAAATGAAGAATATAAAAGATGAACTACAAAATATCATTATTGGAAATGGACAGGTTGGCCAAAGTAGCCAACTCAAAAAAATCCAAAATTTCCTTAGAGGAAATGCGGATGCAGGCTCAAAACCTGAAAAACAAAAGCATCTCAAAAGTGAAGAAGAATCACTCCTGATTGATTATGCAATAAAAGAGAATCTTATCTTTTCTGGTGAAATATCTGAAGATTTATTCATCAGTGAAGGGGCTGAGCAAAAGGTTTATCGTTTTGACGACCATAGTGTGATTAAGCTTAATGGCAGCATCTTTTATGAATATTGGTTAGACTATTTTAATAGCCTGCTAATTCATAATTATTTTTTTAAATCAACCGCATATGAATTTCTCGGATTCAGGGTTATTGATGAATCTCTTTTTGCCGTAGTCAAACAGGACTTTATTATTGCTACCGAAACAACTGACTTAACTGCTCTCAGGTCATTACTGGAATATAATGGGTTCAATCATATAAGGAACAATGATTATCAAAGCTATGACTTGGGGATAATTTTTGAAGATTTGCATGATGAAAATGTCCTTAGTCAGGATGGCCTTCTCTATTTTATAGATACAGTGTTTTATATTATTCCGAACTTTTACGAGAAATAGGTAGCTGTTTTTAGTTCTAAAGAATGTCTACGTAAGTGGTTTACTCATAACATTTCCCCTGGAATTTTGTATCCTAAACTTAGGGATTCCATGATATTCCTGATCTCATATGTACCAGCAAAAAATAGCTATAACTATAAATTCTGATTTCGATAAAGAGAAACTATCTGCCGAATTTGTTATATTAATCAGCGAACTTTCTCGAAGTGGTCAAATTATGGGGGGCGAATCGTCCTACTTTACAGAGAATGAAATTATTTGTTACCCAAATACTTTAGAGATGGATTCTCTGGATACCAAATACAATAATAAATGGGTAGATCTTAGAATTAAGAATTTAGAAGATTGGTGTAATGCAGAATTACGGACTGAATTTGTAGGAGAGCATATTCCCCTTTCTAATGATGTTTGTAAATGTAATACGCATGATTCTTACGTTCTGTTTACTACTTTTTTAAAGGAAAATTCGCCGGTCATTTGTGGTAGTTGTGGCAGTCCGGTTCCTGTTTATCGAATAAATGAGTTAACAGATAAAGATCAGTATGATATCCAGTCGTGGGAAGGAGATTATATTTCTTGTGATAATTTGAATATGGGTTGTTCTGTTGGAGAAAAATGGGCAATAAAGCAAATGTCTGACGCGACATCTCAGCTTTCAAAGTCTGGCTTGAAGGTTTGCAGTAGAATTGCTGAAATTACAGAAGTGCCAGTATATTATTATCTTTTCAACTACCGCCGTATTTCAATTGTAAAAGATAAGTTGAGAAGGTGTCCTACATGTAATGGGAAGTGGCTGTTGCAGGAGAGATGGTTAGGATTATATGATTTCAAATGTGATAAGTGCAAATTAGTGAGTAGTTTATCGAGTAGAAGTTGATTTTATGTAAGCTAACAATACATTGCATATTGATACCATAGGTATTCTGCTATAATTTGGCTTCATAAATATTTATTATGGAGCAGCAACAAATTAAACTGCGCCGGGTTATGCGTTTACGGAGCAAGCTGGAAATCAGCAAATCGAGGCAGGTATACGAGGTATCAGAAAACAAGACCTCACTAAAAAAATTCTGTGGAAACCGTCTGCTAATTATTGATGTTTTTAATAACTTAGGGTTATGAAAAGAATACGCTGGTACAACTTTTTTAAAAGTAGGACTTATGCAACAATTTGGTGTATTTCCTTTATACTTTCGATTCTATATATTCTCTTTTTTAGTTAGCCCATAGTAGCTGCCTGCGCATTTCATCAGCAGGCAACAACTGACCAAACTAGATTAATATGATCTAATGGTTTGTCTCCACTTTTAACATGATTATGGTCTCTTTAGTTCATTCTGAGGAGACGAATCAATCCTTGGTAACTGGTACACTTTTCAGTCGGTACACACACAGATTATTTACCAGACTCTTTTGCTTATAAGGGCCATAGCACTATGCTTTTCATGAAATACACATTAAATCGCTGCTAAATCAATTTATCACCTTTCCTCCCTTCATAAAATGCACTACAAATGAGCATATATATCAGAGAAAGATGAGCGAAAATAAAAATTGCTCCATTATAGAAGATAAAAACACAAAAATATCAATATATGGCAACTTTAAGTCAAAATACAACCATAAACACGCGGCACATAACAATACTTTTGAGTTAGAATAATCAAATAAGTAAAAAAATCAACCAAAATCAACCAAACTCAAAACCAATCAACATGAAAAAAAGAACCATTATTTCTTTGGTTTTTAGTTTTCTTTTCTCAACAATCCTCCACGCGCAGACCGTACTGCGAGGAACTGTTGTGGATAAAGGAAAAAGACCAGTTCCCGGTGTTTCCATTTCCTTACAAAATGGAAAAGGCACGTCCACCGGAGCGAATGGAGCATTCTCCATTACCTACGAAGGGCCAACGATGTTAAACGTTTCGGCCCTTGGCTTTGTGAAACAACGAATCGCGATTACCAATCAAACAACACTGCAGATCGTATTGTCAGAAGACGAAAAAAACCTTAATGAAGTGGTCGTGACCGCTTTGGGTGTTTCCCGGGAAAAAAAATCTTTGGGATATGCTGTCCAGGAAGTAAAGTCGGCAGATCTCACCAGAGCGGGACAGCTCAGTGTGACCGGATCACTCTCCGGTAAAGTTGCCGGTGTGCAGGTCAATCAATTCGGCGGGACAGTAGGCGCCTCGTCCCGTATTTCCATTCGTGGAAATTCCTCTCTAAATCCAGATCAACAGCCCCTCATTGTGGTAGATGGTATTCCTATTTCAAATGATACACAACGTTCAGGGGACAATACGTATAGTGGGGTAGACTATGGTTCAGGCTTAAATGATATCAATCCGCAGGATATCGAAACCATCACCGTTTTAAAAGGGGGGTCAGCAGCACTCTATGGAATGCGGGCGGGTAATGGCGTGATCCTGATTACCACCAAATCTGGAAAAGGAGCAAGAAATGGCGTTTCCATTTCTTACGATGGCAATTTTACGGTAGACAGAGCATCGACCTTCCCGAAACTTCAAAACCTGTACGGGCAAGGCTATAACGGTGATGAATACCATTATGGATTAAACGAAGAATGTTTAAGCTATCAGGATTATGCATCAATACATTCTTTTACCTATGTAGATGGAACTGGTAGTGGCGGTGGTGTTAATGATGGGTTTGACGAGTCCTGGGGTCCACGTTTGGATGCAGGTTTGAAACTTGCTCAGTTCGATAGTCCGGTGATCGATGGTGTGCGTCAGCCTACCGACTGGATCTCCCATCCAAACAACGTGAAAGACTTTTTCACAACAGGGTACTCTATGAACCATAACGTGTCAGTATTATCCCGTACAGATAGATCGAGCACCAGGGTATCGCTCTCTTACCGCGATCAAAAAGGAACGGTACCAAATACTGACCAACGCCGTTATGGTATACAATTGAATAATAATACGAGTATCAGCGATAAGGTCTCGTATGACGTGACCACTAACTATACCCGTACAGAGAGCGATAATTTGTTATCTCAAGGTTATGGTGGCAATAACCCGATGAACGGATTCATCTGGTCGGGCCGGCAGATGAACATAAAAAGCCTGGAGGATAATTGGGATCAACGAGACCCACAGGGAAACTATACGTTCTACAATTGGAATACCAATTACCATATCAATCCTTATTTCAATGTGTACGAAAATACCAACAGCTATCAGCGCGACCGCTTTTTCGGTAAGACTTCCATGTATTATCAACCTTTTGACTTCTTAAAATTTGAGGGCCGTGCGGGTCTTGATTATTATGGAAGCAAAATGTTTGAAAAGAACTATTATAACAGTTCCTTTCCTTCTGGTGGTTTTAGAGACTCCAAAATAGATAATACGGAATTAAACTTAGATTTTATTGCTTCTTTCAATAAACGGTTTAATGACTTCAATTTATCTGCCATTGCCGGTGCCAATTACCGCGATGTGGTTTGGTCGAAATCGCTCCTGGGTGCTGATGCCCTGACGGTTCCGGGGGTATATACGATTGCTAACAAATCAGGTGATGCCATTACAGAAATGGATCATAGTCATATTCGTTCCAATTCGGTATATGCCTCAGCCTCTTTGGGATGGCGGGATCAACTGTATGTGGATGGAAGTGCCCGAAACGACTGGAGCTCCACCATCAAAGATGACTTCTTCTACCCATCCGTAAGCCTAAGTTGGTTACCAACTACGACTTTTTCTGGCTTGAAAGGCGACGTGTTTTCTTTCTGGAAAATACGCGGGGGCTGGGCAGAGATTGGATCAGCAACCAGTGCCTATAGAAATCGAGCCTACTATTATCCCCAGCAACAATCGTTCAAGGGAGTAGCCCAAATGTATAGAAGCATGACTTATCCCAATGAAGGATTAAGGCCCGAAAGTATCCAAACCTGGGAGATGGGAACGGAAGTTGGCCTGTTTAAAGACCGCCTGCATGCAGACCTTACCTACTATCATAAAACAACAACTGACCAGATCCTGAATGTAACAACCTCCAATGTAGTAGGCTTTAGCTCCATGATACTAAATGCAGGCGAAATTGAGAATAAGGGTATCGAAATCCAATTATATGGTGATATCCTTCGCAATGAGAAGGGTTTAAACTGGAGAAGTACCTTCAATTTTTCCAAAGATAAAAGTAAGATCATTGAGCTTTATCCCCAGCTAGACGTGGATACCTACCAAATTGGCTGGACATGGGGCATTGCTACCATGGCAAGGGTAGGTGAACAATGGGGAACGCTTGTCGGGACCGGATATGACCGGGTGGAAGACGGCCCAATGCAAGGCGCTATTAAAATCAGCTCCAACGGCTTAATTAAACCGAAAGATACTCAAAATTTAGGAAACATTACCCCGGATTTCCTGTTAAGCTGGCGAAATGATTTTACCATTAAGGATTTCTCTTTTGGCTTTTTATTGGATATGCGTAAGGGAGGAGATATCTGGTCGCAAACGATGAGCCATGCCTATGCGGCAGGAACTGCTTCCATCACAGCAGAAAATGGTGTTCGTGAACGGGCTATTCTGCCTGGTGTGGATGTAATGTCCGGTGAGCGCTTTGCGATGCAGGCCGAAGATGGCTCATGGGTAGCAAATACAATAACTACCAATGCGCAAAGCTGGTATGAAAGCGGCGGTGTTGCTCAAATGTATGTGTTTGATGGATCGTTCATTAAACTTCGCGAAGCTTCCATCACCTATAGTGTACCAAAACGATTTCTGCAAAGACTTAAAGGTGTTAACCAAGCGACTATTTCTCTAATTGGATCCAATCTGGCACTTCTTTGGGTAGACAAATCCAATACCATGCGTCTCGACCCTGAAACCGGTGGTGTATCCAGCGATAGTAGAGGAGTTGGTTTTGAACAGGCTTCTGTACCTACCTCACGCAGTTTTGGATTGAAATTAGGTGTTACATTTTAATAGAAGAACGAATTATGAAGAAGATAATAAAATATTTTAGTGTACCAGTCTTGACTTTATCCGTCATATTAAGCGGTTGTACAAAATCTTTTGAAGAGATTAATACAGATCCGGATGCCTTGTCGAAGGTACCTGTTACGAACCAGTTAGCCAACGTTATCCGGAATACAGGTGAACAGTTTGGTGGTGATATTGATGGTTATGGCACCTTTGCCGGATATATAGTTAAAATTCAATATTTGGATTACATGGGGGGGCTTGTTCCAACAAATAATACTTATGGAAACCGCTGGTCGGCCTGCTATTATAATAATACGCAATTAAAGGATATTTTAAATAAAACAGAAGCTGATGCAGATGCTTATAAGAATATTCGCCTGGTATCCCGGATATGGCAAAACTATATGTGGCTATATTTAACGGATGGCTGGCGGGATGTCCCTTATTCAGATGCATTGAAAGGGTCAGAAACGGAAGGCAGTATACTGAAAGCAAAATATGACAAACAAGAGGATATTTACCCCGCTGTGATGACTAGTTTAAAAGCAATAGCCGATGAGATGGCTGCAGGCTTCGGTACGGACGAGGTGGGCGAAGGTGATTTTATCTATAATGGAAATATGGAGCTGTGGCAACGCTTTTGCAATTCGTTGCGCCTGCGTATGGCTATCCATATAGCTGGAGTTTCTCCGGATTTAGCCAAGACAACCATAGAGGAGATATGCAATAACCCAACTGATTATCCGGTAATAGCTTCGAATAGTGATAATTGTTATTTAACCTGGCAAGGTCTCGCACCTTTTTATGAACCCTGGTATAATACCGGGTACGTCGGAAAAAGAGTAGATAATTTTGGCATGTCTGATATTTTCATCGACCATCTCACAGAAACGAATGATCCGCGCATCGCCAGTGTCGCGAATGTCGCTTCGGATGGAAAATATCGCGGTTATCAAAATGGCGCGGCTTCTAATCCCGCCGATCCTAGTCTGATTTCTTTTATTGGTAATAAGTATATGAAGGACGCCGTTGGTTTCACTCCTTTTTTCAAATCCTGCGAAAGCTATTATATCATTGCCGAAGCGGCTATGCTTGGATACTCGGTAGGCATCAGTGCACAAGATGCTTATGAAAAAGCAGTACGCTTATCTATGGAAGACAATGGCATCGCTACCGCTGCTGTTGATACGTATCTGGCAGGTAAAGGTAAATGGAATAACACGAAAGAACGTATTTGGTGGGATGAGTGGGTGGCTTTATTCAAGGATAATTTTGAAGCCTGGACCTTATACCGAAGAACAGGTATCCCTTCTACCAATTATCCGTCGCTGAACTCTATCTATGGAAACGCACACAATGACCAACCGTTCCGCTTACCCTACCCAAATAATGAGTACCTCTATAATAAAGAAAATGTAAATGTACCCCTGGCGAATGTGTCAGACTACGTTTGGGGACAACAAATGTGGTGGGACACGCGAACTGGCGTTAAATAAGGCAAACGGCCGATTGTATACTGAGCTTCCGGGCGAGTGTACAATCGGCCATTTCCTTAAAGACTTCTTACTTGTTGCTTGTAGTCGGCCCCGTTGTTTATGAGGCCCTTTTGCTAAATGAAAGGTCAGTTCACCATGCCAGTTCTGAATAGTGAATATAGCCAATCTTAAAAAATTGAGGATCAGCACCCCGACTTTAAAAAACACAACTCAGTATCTGCGGATAATCAGGCCTCTGCTTTCCTTGACCTGTTGAATTTGCAGTGTCTCTGCTTGTTTTAGAAATGCGGTTGAGAGTGATAAAAAGCAGGAAGTCGCTATTTTGAGTTAGCACAGCGGAGTGAAGGGCAGCAGTGTTAATCTGGAGGTTTTGGTCTGGAGTTGCATAAATGGGTAAAGTCGTAATAGGGCATCACATAAGCTTTCTTTATCTGCTATCATGTTTTGATCCGGAGCTTGGAAATCGGTTATGAAATTAATCATCTTAAAGGGGATTCATATATTCAAATCCATTATTTGCAGCAATAGTGATGAGCGGCTGAATATTTTCTCTGAATCTGGTCTTTAACTTTTCTCTGCTTAGGCTATTCAATAGGGTTAGGTCGGGTAGTATAGTTAGATAATCCTGCAGTAATTTATTGTGAGGTGATAAACTGAATATAGTTTTCATAGCCAGCTCCTGGACTTCAAAGTAGGCTTCAAAATGTTTATCCATAATTGGCAGCTTATCCGATTTTGAAGAGTTGAAGCGCTTATCAGCCGGTATCAGGTTCCAAATCAGATCATGAGATACAAATGCAAAGGGTACAAAGTGTTCAACAGCATATTCATTAAGATGTAAATGGGTGCTTGTATAAATGCATTTGACGGGGCCGTTCTGATTGATGACTATATCCCAGAAATCTTTTCTTTGCTTGAGCAGACCGCTTCTTTGTGGCCTTTTAAATAGCTTGTTGGCAATGTCCGGCACATTTGGGTTATGCTTCTGCAAATATATACATAGATGCCAATAGCAGAAAGCTTTTAAAATTCCGCTGTTTTCATTAAGGTAGTTAATCCATTTGGGATTGATAATTACTTCGTGCTCATTTACAGCATATAAACAGTCGTTGCTGAAATCCTGAGACAGTTTATAGATCTCTTGCTTTGAACCTTTTATTGCAATAAACCAGGGACTTAGAAAACGGTAGGGGACCTCTCCATCAAAATATCTTAGGTTTTTAATGGTCTCTACGTTAGCGGTAGTGGTTAATTTCTCAATTATATGTTCTTTTTTAGCATCAATAGCAAGGTTTTCTATGGCTATGATTTGTTTGATAGCTCTTTGCAGCTGATCCTGCTTACCAAAAGAAAGGTTGAAATAATTGATGGTGTACCATGCATTAGCAATCATGCCGGCAAATAACCCCTGTTTTTTGATGAGGTGATTCCCTTTTTCGACTGCCTCCAGGATAGAGAGGAACCAGTAGAATTTATAGGTAGCCGAGGTGTTGTTAAAGCAGGAAGATAAAAGGGTAACAGGAACGGTTTTATCTGCTGGGAGTTGGTTCATATATATATAGAATGCATGGTCTCGATGATAATCAAAGCTATTAATTCTGGTATCAGAAAACACTAATTTAGTATTATTTGATTAAATAATATCCAGGGTGCACCATACTGACCCAGTGCCGCGATAAAACAGGCAATAACTATTCATTCAACGAAGATAGTTTCAATGATCTTGTCGATTTTAACTTTAACACTTCAATGAGTTTAGCAAATAACTTACCTGGTAAGTTGAAAACTGTACTCAGCAATGGTGTGCTGCATGTTGCTTATGCTGACAATCAGCCATCCCGCAATCTCAGGTTTACCAAAGGAAGTACGGCGTGTAAAGTGACATTTGGGATTGTGCTATTCCGCTTAAATAACGGCCTGGTTGGGAGAGACTATATTCTTCAGTCGGTCATGGTTGAAAAGAGCGCTCCCGAATTGAAGGACCTTGCGTTTTCGTTTGAAGTGCCCAATGATTGCTTGTACTTGCTTACGGCTACACTGAATTATTATAAGGGCTCAGTTCCAATTATGGATACTAAATTAAACAGCGGTGCAATTTATGATGCTGTAGTTGTAAAGGGCGAGTATGATGAAAGCCGGAAATTCCGCTGGCTGGAATTGGGCTGGTTTTCAAATAAGGTTAAGTTTTTTTACTTTAAAGTTTTTTAAGAGCTTCTGATAGCAATTATCAGTGGCTTTTTCAGCTTCTGTCTTGTTGTACAATACTCAGTACTTTGATACCAGGCAAATGCTAACATTGATTATTTAACCTTAATCAACTACGATTAATAGCACTAAAGCTTAATTTAATTCATATTCAACCTCAATAATTAAGGTGGGCTTTTTAAACTCCTTGTCATCCAAAGCGCAGTACTTAATCGTTTTGGGCAATGTAAATTCATTAATACTAGCAAATTCAACTTGGTAAAGCACATCTGAAGTGGAATGGCCCTCACTAGAGTAGCCATGAATAATTAACTTACCTATTATTCTTTCAACTTGTTTGGTGGTGGGATTAATCATCACATCGATGTCTTTGAGATAATGATTAATATTTTCGAGTTTGCTACTTATCTTAATGCTATTTCCATTTTGGATAGTGCTGTCCTGAGCAGAAAAGAAGGGAAAGGCCATTACCCAGATCAGTTCTTTACTGGTAGAAGATAAATAGAGATTTTCATCAGTTTCTATTCTTGGGTATTTATTTTTTACATTACCCAAAGAATCATATTGAAGGATCGTAATCGTAAGTTTACGGCTTTTTATGTGAGATAAACCAAATTTTTGGTAATCAAATAAAGGTTGTATTGTTGCCATTTTTTTTGTCAGCAGATCGTCAGGGATAGAATTTTCAATATCCATTTTAATCAGATCAGTAATTCTCTTTTTAAGCGTTTCGTAAGGTTCAATTTTATCGAAATATCCCCAGATTTGAACGCCTTTGCCTATTGCTTGTTTACCTCTTTCTGATTGAAAAAGAACCATGTGCTCAAAGAATTTTCCACCAAGATTAACTTTATCAATGCTTTTTTCTAAAGTTCCATCGGGTTTTAGTACGTTTAAATTGAAGTAGTTCCTCTCTCGTAGCTTTTGAGGATTTCCGAATAGTTCATAATTTTTTTGCACTTCTTTTTTCTTACTTATCTGAAAAATATATAAGCTATTATGGAAGAGGTAATCTGAAAGAAGTTTACGTTTGATTTGATTTTCTTTGCCATCAAAATCAGGATATGTTTTGATCAGCTCAAGTAAAGGATCTTTAAAATATACTGCTACATTATAGTCGGATAGTTTAAACTTGTCTACTTCTTTGAACTCTGTGAAGTCCTGGCCGAAAGCATTTAAATTTAAAAAGGCTATAAAAGCGATAGATAGAAGAAGAAAAAGAGGTTTTTTCATTGAGAGCATATTTGAGTACTTGCTCAAATCTTGATATTTTATTCTTATAAACCAAATTTGGTTTATAAATGGACATTTAATCGAAAACTCACTACTCATATCATTTTAGTATTAGATATTAGTTCTTAAAAAATAGTTCAATTTATTTTAATAAGTCGGCGTTTAAACATAAATCAGATAGGAAATGGTTCGAGAAACGCCCAGTCAGTTCCACATTAAACAAAAAACATTTTTTTAAGAAGAACGGCTTTATTAGTCTGTATCTAGGATTGATGGGTCAATTTTTTTACATTTGTAAATACATCAACTGTTTAAGTCTTGAGTCATGTAATATCATTTTGCATACAGTGTTAAATGACCTTTTCCAGCCGGGGAGGGAGTAATTACTATTTTTTTAATTTTACTTATTACAATATGGCTATTTCACAAAAATATGGTCGTACTTTTCATTATCCGTTTTCGCCGGGAACAACAAGCGACGATAGGATTCAGCACGACTATTGGAAATATTTACAACAAATACCGATGCTAATACATACTGAAAAACTTGACGGAGAGAATAACTGTTTGTCTAAACATGGTGTATTTGCCCGCTCACATGCAGCTCCAACTACATCGCCCTGGACAGAGAGTCTAAGACGGTTTTGGCGACTCGTTAAATATGATCTAGGCGACCTGGAGTTCTTTATGGAAAACCTGTACGCAATCCATTCTATAGAATATCGTAATTTAGAACATCATTTTTATGTGTTCGGAATTAGGGAGCATAATAGTTGGTTAAGCTGGGAAGAAACTCAATTTTATGCTCATCTACTCGATTTGCCTACAGTTCCTGTTATTAAAATGGAACAGAAGCCGGAAAATCAAGAGCAGTTTGAAAAAGAAATGTTAACACTGGTTAATGGTTCAGGTGCGTTTGACCCTTACGATGTTCAGCACAAATCGAAAGCCACTATGGAAGGGATCGTTAGCAGAAATGCTGAGGGTTATGCTGTCGATGATTTTGCACAAAATGTATTTAAATATGTACGTAAAGGGCATGTTAAAACCGACGAGCATTGGACAAGAAACTGGAAACGTTCATCCTTAATAAATGAAGGAGGTGGTTATGTGGACTATTAGTGAAAACAAACATTGGGCAGATCTCGAAAGCCGATTTGATTGGGTGAAGCAAATGAAGGAGGTTCCACAAGACCCTTGTTATCATGCAGAAGGTGATGTGGCAATACACACGCAAATGGTATTGAAAGCTTTGCAAAACGAACCGACTTTTCAGCAGCTATCTGCACAAGATCGGGAGATTTTATGGGCCGCGGCTTTGTTGCACGATGTAGAGAAATACAGCACCACGGTTCATGAAACTGATGGGAGCATTACTTCGAATGGACATGCACGCAAAGGAGCGCAGTTTGCCAGGAAGTTGTTGTACTTTAATGAACTGGCACCTTTTGCCATTCGCGAACAAATTGTAGGCCTGGTTAGGTATCATGGCTTGCCTATTTGGTTATTCGAAAAGCCGGATCCTTTAAAAGCTTTAGTAAAAGCAAGTATGGAAGTTAATTTGGAATGGCTATGCTTGTTGGCAAAGGCTGATATGTTAGGGCGTATTTGCAACGATCAGGAAGAGATGTTGTATCGTATCGATTGTTTTGAAGAGTACTGTAAAGAAAATCAATGTTGGGGCAACGCGCGACGGTTTGAATCAGATCAGGCGCAAATGTACTATATGCAAAATGAGGATGCTTATCTGGATTATATCCCGTTTGAAACACCAGGAGCAGAAGTTATTCTGATGTGCGGTTTGCCCGGTGCAGGAAAGGATAGCTATATTAAAGAGCATTACAATGATTGGCCGATCATTTCATTGGATGGTATTCGTAATGAAAAAGGGATACTGCCAACAGATAAGGTGGGTAACGGACGTGTTATACAGGATGCAAAAGAACGAGCAAGAATTTTGTTGAGAAAGCATCAATCTTTTGTGTGGAATGCAACTAATACAACTAGTCAGATGCGTATGCAGCTGATTGATATGTTTTTAACTTATAAAGCAAAAATAAACATCGTTTATATTGAGGTGTCTTATTATAGTTTGCATAATCAGAATAAAAATAGAGATGATGTAGTGCCAGCAGGAGTGTTAGATAAGTTGGTTCGTAAACTAGAGGTACCTGCATTGTGGGAGGCTCATAAAGTAGTTTACCGAATTAGATAACATTTATCATAAAACATATATAACCAAATCATTGATTAAATATAAATCAGGTAGGAAATGGTTCGAAAAGCTCCCAGTCGTTCCAATTCTAAAAGGCCGTTTTTCAGTTCGAGAAACGGCCTTTTTTTTATTTTAACGGACTGTGGTAGTAATAAATCTAACCTCTCTTTCTCCATTTAGGTTTGAAGAACAGCTTTTTAATTATTCATTGGATACAGCCAGCAATAACATCAGTAAAAATATATGAAAAAAAGGCATAAACTACCGGCTTAAAAAGTACCTTAATAATAAAGAAATAGATATTACAATAACTCCAAATATAATTTTCCCAATTGGGGATAGGCCTGGTAGAAAACGGTTATGCATAAACAAATATAAAAGTAAATAATGATGGTGGTTAAAAGTAATGAATTACCGGTGATGAGCCTGATCCTGGGTGGTCTCAACAATTAGTTTGTTCATTTTCAGAACTAATTGATAACTTTATTCGTCAAGTGGCTAATGAGAAATTTTTGACTACATTTTTCTGCCGGCCTGTAAAAGCCGGTTAAAACATGCGACAGCCGGATAATTTTCAGCATTCAGTTTTACTTCATGCTTCTGAATCTAAAGTGTTTTTGGCCGATTTTGAACAAGACAGCGCCGCTAATATAAATGGGGTGTATAATAACCATAGTCCTGATTAATCAGGACAATTGCAGGCGGTTTTTCCAAAGCATTCGTACAGCACAAGATAATGCTTATAAAGCGGTAAAGCGTATACCTATCTCCTGTAAAATATCTGGTGCCATAAATCCGGCTACCAAACCGCCAATCATACAAAAGGCAGACAAGGTAAATAGCGGTATTGCCGCAATTATATAATAAACCGGACGACTTTCCCGTACCTGTATAAAATATTGATTATAATCAACCGGCTTTGAAGGAATCACTTTGGTAAGGATATTTTCAAATACAGAAATGCTGGTTCCTTCCACCAGGACTAAGTGGTAAGATCCGCGTTCCGCGGAAAACCTGTACATTTCCATCCTGCCCGTGTCCATTCCGTTGAGATGAGGACTGAAAAATGACCGTTGCAGGGGAACGGGTTTACTCTGTGATACTTCATTTAGTTCGGGCCTGAATTTATCTGCAGGCGTGCGTTTGAAGAGTTGTCCCTTTTGCCATATCGCATAAATTCCGGGCCTGGTAATATCAAATAGAATTTCTTTTTGTGTAAAGGGGATTTCAGCGATCACTTCGCCATTAAAGACGCCTTTAAGCATTCGGATTGTTTTAATCAGGATGGCAATGCCAACGGGCACCAGGCAAAAAAATAGGATTCTGAAAAGGATTAAGCTCATATTCGATCTGGTTTTAATTATGTAATCTATTTATTCACACCGGCTATCGCAACGGCCATTTTCCATAATAGGCGATCACTTTATAGCTACCTCTGATACGTCCAAAAATAAACGCGAAATAGCTTTCGGTGTTTCTGCCTTGCTGCCTGTACTCTGCATAGACCTCGTAAATTTTACTTCCCTTATCCGTTATCTTACGCAGGGCAGCATAATAATTGTCTTCATTGCCTTCAATTTCATTCAAATTATCTTCTCTGAGTTTAAACAGGATCCGGAGCACTTCTTCATTAAAAATGGCTGATTTATAGGTTTGAAATTCATTGTAAGAAATTGGATCTGTAGGTGACTCCCGGCCGTTTTCATTGTCGGACTTCGCTGTGTAAAAAGGAAACTGCATCAACTGACCCGCACTATTTAGATTCCGGGATTTTACTGCGGTTTTAAAGTTTTTC
>JAATFQ010000164.1 GCA_015655115.1 Sphingobacteriales bacterium | reverse complement strand
GTACCCTAACTGTACCCCATCCGTACCCCAACTGTACCTAAGGGTACGGATGGGGTACAGTTAGATTACAGTTGGGGTACGGATGGGGTACGGATGCCCGGGCAACAACTGGGTCACAACCGGGTCACAACTGGGCAACAACTCGGCAACAGTCAGGCAACAGTCAGGCAACATCACCTGCAGTGTCCGGATGTCCCCGGTCCGTTATCAGGCTTAACAAGTACCTCTTTTATTCACAACTAAGCCACGATGCAATGACGAACAAACTATATAGTTCACGCCCTGAGAAAAGAGATAATACTTGAAGTTATTTGAATTAAACTGGCAAAGGGACAAAAAGAATAACTAAGCCATACAGATATGAGGCTACTGGAAACAAAAAAAACGTTCTGAACACAGAACGCTTTTTTTCAATTTGGTTATCCTTGTGATACAAATAGGATAAGAATTAGCATTTATTTATTTCCATTCAACGAAATCAGCTCTTTCGAAGTAATGATCTTTATAGCTGCATCCATAGAAAACCCAGCTTTAATCAGCGCATTATAATAGTTTCTCATAATCTTAGCCAGCCGGTCTGTCACAGCCGGATCGCTGCAGACCTTTAACTGTGCATCAAGCATATTCTTATACATATTAACCATCATTGGCGTCATGTCATTCATCGCCCTGCTGCGTATTGCCTCACTGGTATTACTACTGTCAGCATATACCGTATCAACAGTCATTTCCATCGGTGGCGGAGGTGACATCGTCACTTCTACCGTACGAATCTCCTTACCATCAGCCGCCATAGGCCGGGATTTGTTCAGGTTTACCTTAAAAAAATTAAAATAGGTATATCCATCTCCCCTTTCGGCCAGAGAACGGGCCCGCTCAATCACATTGATTTCTTTAGTGCCGGGTTTCAGTTTCTGGAAATACACTTTGAAATTCACCTCCTGGTGATTTTCTGTAGCTACGAATTTTTCAGGCCTTAAAGGAACACCTTCAGACTTTACATAATCATACCTCTCCTCCCCATCGGCATCCTGTAAATACATGCTTTTATTTAACTGTACCCAATCACCTTTCTGACGACAGATGTGCTTAAAAGACACCACCGTATTACGGCTGTTGGTTTCTATCTGAGTAATAAAAGTGGTGGGATCATCTGTGCTGGCTACCAGGGGCGACTTAATCGACTGGCCAAATGTAGCAGCAGGCAGCAGGAAGCATAAAAAAAGGAGTGGCTTAAGGTTCATATTTTATTTTTATTAAGTAAAAGAAGATTGCGTTTGGATACAACTAAACTGATGATGATTTAACTGAACGAATTTAATCAATTACTATCATTAGTTATCTATAATTTCAAGAATACCCTCATTTTCAATAATCAGCATCCCCTGCCTGTCGGACGTAATACCCTGCTGCAAGGTATAAGTATATCTTGGAACATTCCCCTCCATAACAGTAGGCAAATAGCTAAACTGCAGATTGTCAGTACTCTTTTGCAAAGCCTCGCCAACTTCAATGATGTGTGTGGAGATCACAAAAAAGCAGTTGCGATAGTCAGAAAACTTTTGCGTTACTGCCAGCGTTGCATCGTAAGCATCTTTAACATTGGTTCCCTTGAACAGCTCGTCGAACAGCACCACCAGGCTTTTTCCCGAGGCGACTTCCCGGGCTACTGTTTTCACCCTGAGTACCTCTGCATAAAAATGACTGTAACCCATATTCAGGTCATCGGGTACGTTGATGGACGAATACAGTCCGTCTTTTACTGAAAACTGCATGTCTTTCGCAGCTACCGGAAAACCCATATGTGCCATATAAACGGCAATGCCGAAAGCCTTCATAAAAGTAGATTTCCCGGCCATATTTGCACCGGTAAGAAACATCATGTTCTCCTGCTGATGCAACGATAATACATTGGCTACGCCTTTGATCAGTGCCGGATGCCATAAAGCACTGGTATGGATCAGGTTCTTTTCTGCCGGCAAAGCCTCAGCATAGGAGAATCCGTTTGCCCTGGCCACCTGGCTGACGGCCAGGTAAACATCAAGCCTGTAGATGCTTTCCAGCAAAATCTCCATTTCTTTTTGCAGGGTGTGTTTGAGCAGGTAATCATATTTAGCTACTTGTACGAATGTCATTGATTCGGATTGCTGCGTTGATAACAGCGCTTGCAGCCGTGTATCCTGAACCAAAGAATGAAGCTGCCGCCGCTCCTGCTCATACGGCTCTGCAGCTGAAGGATCATAGGTGCCGGAACGCTTGCCGGTACCTGATGAAGTGTGGTCACCTGACGTTTCCCCCATATGATTCAGAAAGTTGCGAAGTGCCTTCAGCATAGCGATGGTAGCCATCAATCCTGTATACATGACCTCGTACTGCTCATCCCTTAAAAAAGAGCCCTGCAGCTTTTTCATCGCTACTGCTGCAAATGCTGCAGGATAATTACCTGCAGTGCCTGTACCCAGATAACTCTCTGCCAGTGCAAAGGTCTCCCCTTTAAAAGGAAACTCCAGATCCTGCTGCTGGAAATACTTAAAATAAAGACTCCGCCGGTTGATCTGTTCCGCATCGGTTAAAGGAAACTGAAACATCTCCTGGAGCAACCGCTCCCCTCCCGCTGTGCGTACCTTATTGAACAGGCTGTAAATAGAATTAGGCTTGTACTTGCCCAGCAGGTTTAAATCGTTCAGTGTCTGTTTATCGGCAATAAAAGGCTTTGTGCTTTCAGCTTTATCCGCAGTATTTCCATCCCTGTACTTTGCAGTCGGGATCTCTCCCCGCGATCGGCGGGGCTGAAACTTCTCCGTTCCCTTGTCCAGCAACTCAAGAATGCCTTCATTATTAATAATGATCATCCCATGCCGGTCTGCGGTAATACCCTGCTCAAGAGTGTAAGTATATACAGGATGTGTGCCTTCCATCAGTGTCGGCAGATAGACAAAGTTGATATTATTACACCGCGCTTTAAGCACGTCTCCCGCCTCGATAATATGCGTAGAAATCACAAATAAACTATTGCGCTTGGCAGCAAATGCGGTAGTAAAAGCAATGGTCGCTTCGCAGGCGTCTTTGACATTGGTCCCCCTGAACAGCTCATCAAATACCACAAACAGATTTTTCGTTTTCAGCTCTGTGGCTACCTTTTTTGCACGCAATACCTCAGCATAAAAATGACTTGCGCCCATGCCCAGATCATCGGGCAGGTTAATTGTTGTATAAATACCGTCCAGTACAGCAAATTCCATTGCGGAAGCCGCCACAGGAAAACCCATGTGTGCAAGGTACAAAGCGATACTGAGCGACTTCATAAAGGTGGATTTCCCGGCCATGTTAGCTCCTGTTAAGAAAACAACACTGCTGTCTGGATTGATCTGTATAGAATTGGGCACTGCATTTTTCACCTGCGGATGATACACACCTTCCAGATTTAACAGGTGACGGTCCTGCGGCAGGGCTTTTGGAAAAGCGAATCCGCGCGACAGTGCAATAGTGGATACTGCAAGGTATACATCCAGCTGATAGATGTACCGCAGCAATCGGATCACGGTATCCCTGTGCCGGAAACGGAACAGCTGATCGTATGCTGCCAGCTCTGCGGCCGGCCATTTGGCTTTTAGCGGCCTCGCCAGAACATCCTCAAACGAGGGATCTTCCAGTAACAATAAAATGCCATCCTGATCTGACTGATAAGGATGACCTTCCTGAACTTCCAGCGCAGCCAAAAATGCTTTTATCTTTTTAAATAACGCGGTCAGCGTAATGATCCCCTTATGGATAGCCTGGGTGTCGGCATCCATAGCCACCAGGTTGCTGAGGCGCCTGACCATGGAATCTTCCTGATCAGACAGCTTGGTGCGCCCGTCTGTACTGCTCATATAAGGCTCTATAGCATCAAAATCTGAACTTTCAAAAGGAAATGCAGTTCCCCGGGAAGCAAAATACTGGATAATGCCGCTGCGCCTGTTGATGGCCTCAGCATCTGACAAAGGGTACCGGAACATCTCTTCCAGAATAGCCGCCCCACCCCGGGTATGGGTGCGGTTAAAGATCTGGTACACGGAATCGCTCCCGTGTTTGCCAAATAGGTTCAGGTCGTCTAGTGTTTGCTGGTCTGTGGTAAATAACATATGCCTATTTTCTTTTACGCCTGATTAACAATATACTTCCGCAGGCCAGTAAAATAGCCGGGAATACCCATAAAAAACCAATCTTCAGCACTTTAACCTGCTCTTTGGTCACAAATACCCTGATGTCCTTTGC
>JAATFQ010000224.1 GCA_015655115.1 Sphingobacteriales bacterium | reverse complement strand
TTTTTTTGTAGAAGAATTACAGCTCGCCAGTATCCCGGATACCAAAAGCAGAGCTATAAATAAATTGTGATTCGTTTTCATAATTATTTATTACAGTTTATATATTAGTCAACGGCAAATTAGATAAAATTATATTAAACGTCAAAACAACGATTAATATATTTCTTATTATGTTTGTGGTATAAAAACTTTTACCTAATATTATTAAACTAATCTAACCTTAATAAACCAATTAATGGCCGACTATACGAACGAAACTAAGATGCTGCTTGCAGTAGACTGTATCATCTTTGGATTCGATGGAGAAAACTTAAAAATCCTATTAATTAAAAGAGGGTTTGAGCCCGAAAAAGGTAAATGGAGCCTCATGGGAGGCTTCATCCAGGAGAACGAAAGTCTGGACGAAGCAGCCAACAAAATCCTGTTACAGCTTACCGGACTTGATGGAGTGTACCTTGAGCAACTCCAGGCCTTCGGAGATCCGCAGAGAGATCCTAAAGACCGTATCGTTTCTGTCGCCTATTTTGCCCTGATCGACATCCATAAATACGAAACACAGCTGAACGACAGGTACCATGCAGAGTGGTTCCTGGTAAATGAAATGCCTAAACTGGTGTTCGACCATGGCAATATGGTAGAAGCAGCCAAACAAAAAATAAGATATAAAGCAGCATTGCACCCCTTGTTATTCGAATTGCTGCCAAGGAAGTTTACCATCCCCCAGTTACAGAGCTTATACGAAGGCGTATACAATACACGCATCGACAACAGGAACTTCATCAGAAAATTAACCTCCACAGGATTACTGATCAAGCTGGAAGAGAAAGATAAGTCCAACTCCAAAAAAGGGGCATTTTATTTCAAGCTCGACAAAAAGAAGTATAAGGCTAAATTTCAGGCTTTTCTCAATTTTATTCCCAATCCTGAAAACCTCATTAGTTAATGCGTAAAGGCACATTTGAAAAAGAAAAGCGTTAAAAGTTTTAAAAAATTTCATTTAATAAATAAATAAACGTTAATTAGACATTTATTTATTTTATGAAACCAGATATATATGTAATTGGGGTCGATTACGGATCAGATTCAGTTCGGTCGGTACTCGTAAACGCAGCAAATGGTGAGGAAGTTGCTTCTTCAGTATTCAACTATCCAAGATGGCAGAAGGGATTATTTTGTGATCCTTCCATTAATCAATTCAGACAACATCCTTTAGATTATACCGAGGGACTGGAGCACACTATCAAGGATTGTATCAAACAGGCAGGCGGAGCAGCAGCAGCCGCGGCAGTTAAAGCTATAGCAGTAGATACTACTGGCTCTACTCCTGTCGCAGTAAACCAGGAAGGTACGCCTTTGGCATTGCTTCCGGAATTTCAGGATAATCCACATGCCATGTTTGTGCTCTGGAAAGACCATACTGCTGTAAAAGAAGCGGCACAGATCAATGAGCACGCTTTAACAACAGATATCAATTATCTTGATTATTGCGGCGGCATCTATTCATCTGAATGGTTCTGGGCAAAATTGCTGAGGACATTGCGTACAGATGAAAAAGTAAGAGCAGCATGCTACTCATGGGTAGAACATTGCGACTGGATACCGTTCCTGCTTACCGGCGGTACGGATATCAAAGACATGAAACGCAGCCGCTGTGCCGCAGGGCATAAAGCACTCTGGTCAGAAGAGTTCAATGGTCTGCCCCCAAATGAGTTTTTTACTTCCCTGGACCCGCTGTTAGACGGATATACCGATCAGCTATTTACAGAAACATATACTTCCGATGAATCTGCCGGATTCTTAAGTCAGGAGTGGGCAGATAAACTAGGCCTGAGCACTTCCGTGGTTATTGGTGTTGGTGCTTTTGATGCACACATGGGTGCTGTTGGGGGACAAATTGAGCCTTACCACCTAAGTAAAGTGATGGGTACTTCTACCTGCGACATTCTAGTTGCTCCTACTACAGACATTGAAGGCAAGCTGATCAAAGGGATCTGCGGACAAGTGAATGGTTCTGTGATTCCGGGTATGATGGGCCTTGAAGCCGGGCAGTCTGCCTTTGGCGATACCTATGCCTGGTTTAAAAACATATTGAGCTGGCCGATCAAAAACATCCTTCGCGAATCTACCCTTGTTGATGCTGCTACGCTGAAAGCACTGGAAGAAGAAATGCTGGACAAAATTATCCCGGTACTCAGCAAAAAAGCCAGTTCATTACCTAAAAATGATGATGATGAACTGGGTATCGACTGGTTCAATGGCAGAAGGACACCAGATGCCAACCAGGAGCTTAAAGGCGCTTTATATAACCTTGATCTTGGAACAGACGCACCAAGGATGTTCAGGGCACTGGCCGAAGCTACCTGCTTTGGAGCTAAGAATATTGTAGACCGTTTTATTGCTGAGGGTATTCCTGTTAAAGGGATTATCGGTATCGGCGGCGTAGCGAAAAAATCACCTTACATCATGCAGATGATGTCGGATGTGCTGAACATGCCTATCCGTATCCACCAGTTTGAACATACCTGTGCGCTGGGTGCAGCTATGTTTGCTGCTGTAGTTGCAGACATATACCCAACGGTAGAAGAGGCAATGGTAGGTATGGGCCGTGGTTTTGATGCACATTATCTTCCTAATGAAGAGAGTGTTGCTTACTATGCCAAACGCTACCCACGTTACAAATCATTAGGTAATTATATTGAGCAAAATACAAATCATGAATAACTATCAGGATATCAGGGAAAAAGCTTACGCAGCCAATATGCAGCTGCCTAAACTTGGACTTGTGCTTTTCACTTTTGGAAATGCAAGTGCGGCAGACAGGGAGAAAAAGGTTTTCGCCATTAAACCGAGTGGCGTACCCTATGAAGACTTGTCGCCCGAAAACATGGTCATCGTAGACTTTGATGGCAACACTGTTGAAGGCGACTTACGCCCATCATCAGACACCAAGACCCATGCAGTTTTATATAAACACTGGGAAAATATTGGTGGCATTGTGCATACTCATTCTACCTATGGTACCGCATGGGCACAATCTTTAAAACCAATTCCCGTTTATGGAACAACACATGCAGACCATACCACTGCGGCCATTCCATGTGCACCGCCAATGAGCGATGAAAAGATCAAAGGCAATTATGAATATGAAACAGGTTTTCAGATTATCGATCACCTGAAAGAACTTGGATTAAGCTACTCGGATGTTGAGATGATCCTGGTGGGTAACCATGCTCCGTTTACATGGGGCAAAACAGCAGAAAAAGCTGTCTACAATAGTGCTGTTGTAGAGGAAATAGCGAAAATGGCTATCCTTAGTCAGCAGATAAACCCGGAAGTACGCCCGATGAAAGACGCGCTTATTAATAAACATTATGAAAGGAAGCACGGTGTTGATTCCTATTACGGCCAATAACTAAATATCATGACAAGTAATTTAAAACAATTCGAAGCCTGGTTCATTACCGGAAGCCAGCATTTGTATGGTGAAGAAACATTAAGACAAGTTGCAGAACATTCGCAGCAGATTGCCAAAGCATTAAATGAATCTTCCCAGATCCCTGTAAAAATCGTTTTCAAGCCTACCGTAAAAACACATGAAGAAATTTATGCCATCTGCCAGGAAGCAAATACTGCAGATAACTGTATTGGCGTAATCGCATGGATGCACACATTCTCTCCTGCCAAAATGTGGATCGGTGGTTTAAAAGTATTACAAAAACCATTGCTGCACTTACATACACAATTTAACCGTGATATTCCATGGAGCACTATGGATATGGACTTCATGAACCTGAACCAAAGTGCACATGGCGACCGTGAATTCGGATTCATCGTGTCGAGAATGCGTATCAACCGTAAAGTTGTTGCAGGACATTGGGAAGATAGCGAAGTACGTGAAAGTGTAAACACCTGGTGCAGGGCTGCTGCAGGCTGGTATGACATGCAAGGTGCTAAATATGCACGCTTTGGTGATAACATGCGTAACGTTGCTGTTACTGAAGGTGATAAAGTAGAAGCAGAAATCAAATTTGGTTTCTCAGTAAATACTTATGGTATTGGCGACCTGGTACAGGTAATCAACCAGACTACTGACACTGAAATTGACCAGCTGGTTAAAGAATATGCAGATAGCTATCTAATGGCTCAGAGCCTGTTAAAAGGCGGTGCTCAGCACAGTTCTTTAAGAGAAGCTGCAAAAATTGAAATTGGACTCCGTAACTTCCTTGAAGCAGGTAATTTTAAAGGATTCTCAGATACTTTTGAAGACCTGCATGGAATGGCACAATTACCAGGTATTGCAGTACAACGCTTAATGAGCGATGGCTACGGTTTTGCTGGTGAGGGCGACTGGAAAACTGCTGTATTGGTAAGAACAATGAAAGTAATGGGCACCGGACTGCAGGGAGCAAATGCCTTCATGGAAGATTATACATATAACTTCACCCCAGGAAATTCATTTGTATTGGGATCACACATGCTTGAGGTTGATGCAGCCTTAGCTAAAGGCCCTGTTAAATGTGAGATACATCCATTAGGTATTGGCGGTAAAGCCGATCCCGTAAGGTTGATTTTTGATGCCGAAAACGGACCTGCCTTAAACGCATCAATTGTTGATATGGGCAACAGGTTCAGAATGCTCGTGAATGTTGTAGATGGTGTTGAATCTCAGAATGAGCTTCCTAAACTACCTGTAGCGCGTGTTTTATGGAAACCACAACCAGATATGAAGACAGGATGTGCTGCCTGGATTTATGCAGGTGGAGCCCACCATACCTGCTATAGTCAGAATTTAACAGCTGAACACCTAATAGATTTTGCAGATATCGCAGGAATTGAGTATGTTGGCATCGACAAAGACACAAAACTTAATCAATTCCGTAATGAACTGAAATGGAACGAAGTGTATTATCAGATAAATAAACATTAGATCCTTGACCTAACCAAATATCGATCAAATTATGACCAATAGTTTAGCGACTACCGACTACGTAGTCTTTATCATCTATTTCCTAGTCGTTTCCACTTATGGATACTCCATTTACAGGAAACGCAAAAACGATGAACAAAATGCGAAAGCGTTCTTTCTTGCCGAGGGTACATTAACCTGGTGGGCAATCGGAGCTTCATTGATTGCATCCAATATCTCCGCCGAACAGTTCATTGGCATGAGCGGTGAAGGCTTTTTCCTCGGTATTGCCGTTGCGGCTTACGAATGGATCGCGGCCATTGCCCTTATCATTGTAGCGGTATGGTTTATTCCTGTTTATCTGAAAAACAAGATCTATACCATGCCCCAGTTCCTGCAAAACAGGTACAATGAGTCTACAGCCCTGATTATGGCTATTTTCTGGTTGTTCTTGTATGTATTTGTGAACCTTACCTCCATCCTCTACCTTGGAGCGGTGGCAATTAACGGGCTGACCGGAGGGGAATATATGCATACGATCATGATTGGCTTAGCTGTTTTCGCTCTGCTGATTTCCCTGGGCGGAATGAAAGTAGTGGCTTATACCGATGTGATCCAGGTAGCTGTTTTAATCTTTGGGGGTCTGATGACTACGTATATCGCGCTGACTGTTGTTGGTGAGAAATTTGGTGTCGGCAGCAACGCCATTGCAGGTTTTAACGTATTGATGGAACATGCGCCGGAGCATTTCAAGATGATTATTCCTAAGCCTACGGCTTCATCGACTCAAAATGAGATCAGTAAATACCTTACTTTCCCTGGTCTGGCTTCGTATGTTGCAGGTATCTGGATTATCAACCTGAACTATTGGGGATGCAACCAGTACATTACACAAAGAGCATTGGGTGCAGATCTGCATACTGCAAGAACAGGCATCCTGTTTGCTGGTTTGCTGAAACTGATGATGCCGGTGATTGTAATGCTTCCCGGTATTGCAGCTTATGTATTGTACAAAGGCGGACATTTACCACAACTGGTAGGTGGAAAAGATGGTGCTTATTCGGCCATGCTGACCTTCCTGCCTACAGGATTAAAAGGCCTGTCGGTCGCTGCATTGACTGCAGCTATCGTGGCCTCCCTGGCTGGTAAAGTAAACAGTATTTCTACGATCTTCACGCTTGATATTTACGCTAAGTATTTCAAGAAAGGATCTGATGAAAAAAGCCTTCTTTTTACCGGTAGACTGACTGTATTTCTGGCGATGCTGCTGGCAGTATTATTTACCTGGAATGATTTACTCGGTATTGGTGGTGTGGGTGGATTCACTTACATACAGAAATATACAGGCTTCATTAGTCCGGGTGTATTTGCAATGTTCTTCTTAGGAATGTTCTGGAAAAGAACAACAGGCAGTGCCGCTATTGTCGGTGTAATTGCAGGTTTCTTATTTTCAGTGTTCTTTAATGAGTTTGCACCTAATTTATTAGGTAACAACACCTTCATGTATACTGCTTATCCAAATGGCAGCGGAGCATATGAAATTCCTTTCCATATCTGTATGGGCTTATCTTTTGCCTTTACAATGGTGATCATGGTGGCTATGAGTTTCGCCGGACCTAAGGTGAATCCTAAAGCCTTTGAACTGGATAAGTCTATGTTCAAAGTTAAGCCTGCTACACTGGCCCTGATCGTGTTAACATTGTTGATCATTACTTCTCTTTACGTTAAGTTCTGGTAAAACATCCAGGCTTTTTCAAAAAGCGAATAATTAAAAAAAGACCGGCCTTCTTATCGAAGGCCGGTCTTTTTTTAGGCATTTATTAATGAGCCGGAGACAGATAATGCCGACCTTTGCTGATAAATGCTATCAGCACTTTCAACACTCTTAATCCCCCTGTTCATCCTAAGGCTCTCATTGCTCAGGCTGAATGCAGATTCATTACTAACGTAAGTGCTGTGGCAGGTCAAACGCAGATTCCCTCACATATGAAGACGGTATCAGTTAAACCTATGGAAGCGGTTAATACACTTGGTACAGAAATAACGCCTTACAGGCATGAACTTAAATACCTGCTTAAATAGCATTCCCCGGGGTATTCTATAACAGTCATCATTTTTGCACTTAGGGCATATTATCTTCCTGTCTGCTACCTGAATTCCTATTTCATTTAACACTTTATTTTGCTTGCTCGTATTCTCCATAATCCAGTATCTTGATATAATTGTTAGTTATCATAACTGGGGCAAATATGAACTTTTGAGAAATAACAGAACTGCCAACATAGTTTACAAAACCGCCATAATCATAATAAATCGATTACATCCCGGCCAAATGACTCTTTAAAGAGCTTACTGAAATATGCTGGTGTATCAAACCCTGCGGCATGAGAAATTTCTGCAACCGTACGGTATCTGCCACTTTCTATAGCCTCACGTGCAATCTGCAGCCTGATACTACGGATATATTTATTCGGCATAAGCCCAGTGATACTTTTAATGGTCCTGTAAAGCTGCCTTTCACTGATGGCCATATGGAAGCTGATAGAAGCCAGCTCGAGGTCACCCCTATTATGGCTACTCCGCACCAAGTCTTCCAGCTTGTTTAACCACAGCAGGTCTGCCGGTGAAACCTGCAGTACCAATGCCGCCTCTCCATTTTCCGGAATTACAGCAATCTCCTGGTCTACACTATACTGTAATCTTGCCAGTGCATTATTAATTAAATTTGCTGCCCGTGCAAGGAGTTCCGAGCGGACAAAAGGTTTAGTGAGATAGTCGTCCACACCTATATTCAGCGCATGAAGCCTGCTTCGGGAGTCGGCAACCGCCGTTAACATCACCACTGGAATCCTGCAATAGGTTTCATGTTGTTTTAGATGTGTCAGCAGCTCAATTCCATCCATTCCGGGCATCATCACATCAGAGATAATTAATGCAGGCAGTTCATCAAACAGCGCTAATTTTTCCAGTGCGTCCACGCCATTGATAGCAACCTCAACTTTATAGAAAGGGTTTAATACGGAGGATACATATTCTGCCATATCCAGCTGATCTTCTACCAGCAGGATTAATCCTCCTGGATTTACATTCAGTTGTGCGGCATCCGTTACTACCAATTGATTAGCAGCAGGCATCTCCTCTTTCCATTTCGGATCAAGCTGAAAGGCCATCGGAATAAATACCGTGAAGGAAGTACCCTTGCCGGGAGTACTTTCGACAGTAATCCTGCCGCCTAAGATTTCTGTATATTCTTTAGCAATAGCCAGACCTATGCCAGTTCCGCCCTCAGCAGAGTTGCTCTTAGTCTCTACCTGGTAGTACCTTTCAAAAATATGGTCCAGCTCTTCCTGCGCAATACCGGCGCCGGTATCTGTCAGTATAATTTCCAGACCAAAAGGCCTGGGGTTGGCGAGCATACTGACACTGCCATGTGCAGGGGTAAACTTCAGCGCATTGCTGATTAAATTATTCACAATTTTCTCAAGCTTATCCCTGTCAATACGGGCAGTAGTGCCAGGTTCAAATCCACAGGTAAGCATGAAATGTATTTTCTTAAACTCAGCCGAGGAAGCAAAACCCTGGTAAAAAAGATTGATCAGCGACCTTACCTCCATATTTTGCAATTTTAAAGGAAGGCTGCCAGATTCGATTTTACTGAGATCAAGAAGCTCATTGAACATGGTTAACAGTTTCCTGCTATTGAGCCATATCGTCTCAATATATCCGCGCTGCTGCTCTGCACTTAGCTGATATTGTTCATGATTGCGCAACTGGTCGATAGGGCCGACAATAAGGGTGAGGGGCGACCGCAGTTCATGGCTGATATTAGAAAAGAACTTTGTCTTCATTTCATCCAGCTTAGCGAGCTGCCTGTGTTTAGTAGCCAGCCTCTCGGCTTTTTTATTCTTCTTGAATAAAATCCATTGATATAAAGCAAACAAAGCAATTGCCGACACAATAGTGAGTGCAATAATAAAATTACGCTGCTGCGTCATCAATTTCGCATTGGCATTGGCTTCAATAATATGTTTGTCAGATTTGTATACCAGGTCCATTTCTGCGGCAAGACGGGCTTTCTCCTGAGACATCAGGCTATCATTAATTGTCCTTGCTTTTGTAGTATAATAAAATGCCTGCTGATAATTTCTGAGTGCAAGATTAGCATCCGACAAGCGGTCATAAATATTTCTTTGCAGCATCTGGCTACTCGCTGCATCGGGCAAAAGACGTAGCGCCTGTTGCCCATAGCCAATAGCTTCCCCGTACTGGCCCTGGTTTAAATTTACAGTCATCAGTTCATTTAAAGCTGCTTTTTCAAGGTCAGTAAAGCCCTCTTTTCGAGAGATAGCTACACTCTGCGTTAGTAATTCCTCCGCCCGCTTATACTTCTTCAGCATTTCATACAATCGTCCGAGGTTAGTTAAATACCGCGTTTTATCAAAATCCGACAGGGAAGCTACCAGGGGTTTAGAAAGAATCTGTTCAGCATACGCTGTTGCCTTCAATAATTTAGCGGGGTTATCTCTGGCTTCAGTAGAAAAAATATTGGATAACGTACTTAAAGAATAGATATACATGGCTGTATCTTTAAGTTCTAGTGCGTCTTTAGCACTTTGCTGAGCATAAGGCAATGCTTTTTCAGCTTCATGGATAGAACGGTAAATATCTGCCACGCAATTACGACACTCGATTGCCATCCGTTTCCAGCCCAGCTGATCTGCTTTCCGCATCATCTCAAAAGCAATTTTCAATGCCTGATCATCCTTACCCTGTCTGTTCAGCATAAAAGCCACCATCAGGGGTGCCCTGATATAAGTTACAGAATCCGCCTGTAATGCTAATGCCGCAGATACGCGTCCGAATTGCAATGCTTTATCCTGGTCGCCATTTTTATATGATTTACCAGCTTTTGCAAGCATAATCTGTGCTTCCCAGCTTTTATCGCCACCGGCTTTTGCCAGGCGCATTAAAGAATCTGCATATAATGAGGAAAGACGAAGGTCGGATATTTTACCGATTTTATTAGCCTGCTGTCTATGTTTAGCCAACACCTCTTTGTTCACTATTTGCGCAAACAGATGGTTGTCAGCCATCAGCATGAGAAGAATTAATAAGAACGTCAGACAATCAGAACTTTTGAATTTGCGGAAATGGAATAGGATCATTGAGGAGCAGGAAGTTTAGCATACATTGTATTTTGCATTCACTAAATCTATCAATTTTCCACAGAATCTTTACAAAGATTACCAAATCTTAGCTTTTGTTACAAAAAGATGGTTAATCGAGTACTACAATAAGCTAATTTAAGAAAAAGGGTATTGTAAATTACCTTGTATTTTTAGGAAACATATTAAACCTGAACCTAAACATGCGATATTTAACAGCCCTGATTTTTACATTGGGAATTTTGAACGTTTCCGCACAACGTATAGCTTACCGGCCAAATCACGAAGAGTTGCTCCAATCTTACCGCGATGCGTCTAATTTAGACAGCACAGCTTTAAAGAAAATTTACGGCTCCAGTGTTAAGGCACAATGGAATCCGGACAGCAAAGCGTTCTGGTACCGCAATAATCTTGCAGGGAATACACATGAATATCTGCTCGTTAACCTTGATCAAAAAACAAAATCAAGAGCATTTGACCACGCCAGATTAGCCGAAGCCTTGGGCAAAGCTACCAGTACAAAACCCGATGCGCTGAATTTACCGGTACTTACTTTTGTGCCGCAAAAAGATGGTAAAGAGATCTACCTGAATGTAAATGAACAATGGTATAAATGGGACCTGGCCAGTAACACCTGCACAGCTGCAAAAAAGCCAGCAGATATATGGCTAACTGACGACAGGCCCCTGCAGCGGCGGCTAAACAGATGGGAACGTCCGATGCAGGACTCTGTTTCCCCTGATAAAAAATGGTTAGCCTTTACGCGCGGCGGAAATGTATTTGTACGCGCGGTAGCCACAAAAGAAGAAACTCGGCTGACCACCGATGGCACAAAAGAAATACCCTATGGAGCACTTAGCTGGTCGCCCAACAGCGCTAATATCATAGGCTACCGTATCGATTACAAAGAGCCAAAGAAAGTCTATTATGTACTGAGTTCCGAACCGGGCACCACAAGGGGCCAATTGCGTTCTCAGGACTATATGCAGCCGGGTGATGATTTCAGCAGTTATGAAATGTATGTCATCAACCTGCAGGCGAAAAGCGCAAAGAAGGTACAGCTTGAAAAAATAGACTTCTTTGGTCCCGCCCCGCTACACTGGCGGAAGGATAACCCCTCGCTTTTCACATTTGAAAAAGTAGAGCGTGGACATCAGCGGTTCAGGGTTATTGAGGTGAACACCAGCACCGCTAAAACGCGTAATGTCATTGATGAGCAGACAAAAACATTTATCTATGAACAGCGCATTTACACCCATTATCTGCCAGAGACACACGAGATGATCTGGGTTACGGAAAAAGACGGGTGGCGCAGCCTTTACCTGATGGACGAACTGACGGGAAAAGAGAAAAAACGCATTACCAATGGAAATTGGGTAGTACGGGAGATTGACAGTGTTGATCATAAAAAAAGAGAGATCTGGTTCAGGGCAAGTGGCATGAATCCGGCAGAAGACCCATATAATATCCATTATTACCGCATTGGGTTCGATGGTAAAAACCTTATATCACTGACCCCTCCCATTGGTAATCATACCCTGGCCTTCTCGCCAGACAGAACTGCCTTCATCGATACCTGGTCGCAGGTTAATGTACCTACGGTAATCACGCTCAACAAAACAGCTGATGGCAAAAAGCTAATGGACATTACACGGGCAGAGGTGGCGGACTTTCTGGCTACAGGGATTAAATTTCCCGAAGTATTTAAGGCTAAAGGACGTGATGGAAAAACCGACATCTGGGGCATTGTCTGCAAACCATCACATATAGACACTACAAAAACCTATCCTATTGTTGAAAACATCTATGCTGGTCCGCAGGACTCCTTTGTACCCAAAAACTTCATGCCCTATAGTGAGATGCAAAGCCTGGCAGAACTGGGCTTCATCGTTGTACAGATGGATGGTATGGGTACCGCTAACCGCTCCAAAGCCTTCCACGATGTATGCTGGAAAAACCTTGCCGACGCAGGGTTTGAAGATCGTATATTGTGGATGAAAGCGCTAGGGAAAAAGTATGGATGGGCAGATACCACCAGGGTTGGTGTTTATGGCACTTCTGCCGGGGGGCAAAATGCTGGTGGCTCTGTTTTATTTCATCCAGAATTTTATAAATCTGCCGTTGCAGCATGTGGCTGTCATGATAACAGGATAGATAAACAATGGTGGAACGAGCAGTGGATGGGTTATCCTGTAGGGCCGCACTATGAGGCACAGTCTAACATTACCAATGCAGCAAAGCTGAAAGGGAACCTGTTGCTTATTGTTGGTGAGGCCGACATGAATGTACCTCCAGAATCTACCTACCGGTTTGCTGACGCACTGATTAAAGCAAATAAGAATTTTGATCTGGTTACCGTTCCCGGTATGGGCCATAGTGATGGCGGCGTATTCGGAAAAAAGAAAAAGAGGGACTTTTTCGTTAAGACCCTTTTAGGCGTAGATGCACCCGACAGGAATAGTGACGAATTGAAGCTAAAATAACTTGAATAAAAAATAGGAACAGTGATTAACAGGAATAATGATAAACAGAGCAAGCAGAAATCAAACAGAAACAGTAATAAACTGAGAGATAATTAGTTCTTAATAGAACCAGTGACAAAATAAATCTAATAAAGTAAAATACCCGCAATATGATAACCAAAGCCACAAAGATCCTCTGCATTGCAATTTTCCTGTATACCGGAGCTTTTGCAAAAGACTATGTACTCCTGTCGCCCGACAAAAAAACACAAATCAGGGTTGCAGTTAATAAAACGATCACATGGTCTGTATCAAGAAGCAAGGAACTGTTGATCAAGCCCAGTCCCATGAGTATGACGCTTGGGAATGGCAGTACATTAGGGCTTTCCCCGACTGTACTTAAAGCTTCAACAAATTCCGTAAAACAGAGCATCACAGCCGTTATTCCTGTGCGCAATAAGATTATCGCGGAAGTATATAACGAACTTAAAATCGTTCTTAAAGGTGGCTACGCCGTAGAATTCCGTGCTTATGATGATGGAGTAGCCTACCGTTTTGTCACTGCCCTCGGCGCTGTGCCTGTGGAAATTAATCAGGAGGAAGTAGCTTTCAACTTCAATGAAGACTGCGAAATATACCTTCCGAAAGAAAATAACAAAGAACTGCAATCTCACTACGAAGGTGATTTTAAGGCGATGAAACTTAGCGAAATACCCAATACACAGTATGGTTATCTTCCTCTTTACATTGCTACCGCAGCAGGAACAAAAATGGTAATTACTGAAGCTGATATTCATGATTACGCAAACCTTTTCCTCTATGGTACCGGTGGCAACAGCCTGACTGGCAGCTTTCCAAAAGTAATACTGGAGGCTACACCAAAAGGAGACCGGGGAGAGGTAATTACTAAAAAGGCAGACTATCATGCAAAAACCAGTGGGAACAGAAGTTATCCATGGAGGACAATAATTATCAGTAGTACAGACAAAGGGCTGCTGGAAAATGAGCTGGTCTATAAATTGGCACAGCCTAATGTGCTGAAAGATACAGAATGGATAAAACCCGGCAAGGTAGCATGGGATTGGTGGAACGATAATAATATCTATGGTGTCAATTTCAAGTCAGGCCTGAATACCGATACCTATAAATATTACGTTGATTTTGCTGCTGAATATGGCCTGGAATACATCATTCTGGACGAGGGCTGGTCGCGCACGACCACAGATCTGCTGGCAGCTAACCCACAGCTAAACCTCGAAGAACTGATCAAATATGCGGCAGATAAGCACGTAGGGGTTATCTTATGGGCATTATGGAAACCACTCGACAAAAATATGGATGCTATTCTCGACCAATATGTGAAATGGGGCATTAAAGGTATAAAAGTAGATTTTATGGCCAGGGCCGACCAGTATATGGTTAATTTCTACGAAAGAACGGCCCAGGCTACAGCAAAAAGAAAATTACTGCTCGACATGCATGGCGCGTATAAACCTGTAGGCTTAAACCGTGAGTATCCTAACCTGCTTAATTACGAAGGTGTACGCGGTGCAGAAAACAATAAATGGGAAGAAACCATTACTCCAGAGCATAATGTTACCTTACCATTTACCAGGATGGTGGCAGGGCCAATGGACTATACTCCCGGTGCGATGCTGAACAGCAATAAAGGCGAATTTCATATGAGCAATACCAAGCCGATGAGCATGGGCACAAGAGCACATCAGACTTCTATGTATGTATTATACGATAGTCCGCTCCAGATGCTGTGTGACAATCCTTCAAACTACCGTAAAGAACCTGTATATACCCACTATATCGCCCGCTTCCCAACTACATGGGATAAAACTATTGCCCTTGAAGGAAAAATCGGGGAGTATGCTGTTGTAGCGAGAAAAAATGGAAATAACTGGTATATTGGTGGTATGACCAACTGGGATGCGAGAAGCTTTACTATTCCGCTGACCTTTCTTGACGGTAAGAAATATAAGATTGAGCTATTAAAAGACGGTATAAACGTTGGAAAATATGCAGCGGACTATCAAATTATTACTCAGGAAGTTGAAAAGGGAGAAAACCTTACCCTCGATATGGCTGCAGGAGGAGGATATGCAGCCATCTTGACTCCAATAAATTAACGCTGACCCCATAAATTTAGCATTCATGACTTACTTAGAAAAGTTAACCGCAATACGTGCGCAGATGAAAGAGGCCAGTATAGATGCCTATATGATCCATTCTGCCGATCCGCACATGAGTGAGTATTTACCGGCGCATTATAAATGCCTG
>JAATFQ010000090.1 GCA_015655115.1 Sphingobacteriales bacterium | reverse complement strand
TTTTCAAAGCGACTCACCTTTGCAGGTGCTGCTTCTCCAGGTAGCGGGGACCAGACTCGAACTGATGACCTTCGGGTTATGAGCCCGACGAGCTACCAACTGCTCCACCCCGCACTATTTATCAACCTAAATCGCTTAAAGAATTAATCTTCCTTTGTTTTAAATTGGTCTGCAAAGATATATTTCGTTTCTTTGCAATGCAAATTTATTTTAAAAAAGATTCAATGTCGCATAAAGCAGGTTTTGTAAGCATAATTGGCAAGCCAAATGTGGGTAAATCCACGTTAATGAATGCCCTGGTGGGGGAAAAACTCTCGATCATCACTCCGAAGGCTCAAACAACACGTCACCGTATTTTGGGAATTGTGAATGAAGAAGACTATCAAATTGTTTTTTCCGACACTCCGGGCATCATAAAACCGCGTTACGGACTGCAGGATTCTATGATGAATTTTGTCAAAGGTGCCCTGAGTGATGCCGATCTCATTCTGTTCGTAACAGACATTAATGAGCAGCATGACGAAAACGATGTATTGGAAAAAATCATCAACTCTACTATTCCCATGATTGTGCTGATCAATAAAATCGACGGTGCCACCCAGGATCAGGTAGATGAGAAGCAGGCCTACTGGCAGGAGCTCCTGAAACCTAAACATATTTTCGCCATCTCCGCCCTCCATAAATATAACCTGGATGGAATTATGTCCATGGTGCTTGATTATCTTCCTGAACATCCACCGTATTATGATAAAGAAGAAATTACTGATAAAACCCAGCGTTTCTTTGTGTCGGAGATTATCAGAGAGAAAATCTTTAACAACTACCAGAAAGAAATCCCTTACAGTACGGAGGTCATTATTACCGCTTTTAAAGAAGAGGAAAAGATTACCCGTATCAGTGCTGAGATTATTGTTGAACGCGATTCGCAAAAAAACATCCTGATTGGTAAGGGAGGCTCCATGCTGAAAAAGGTTGGTACTGAAGCACGTAAGGATATTGAGAAGTTTTTAGACCAGAAAGTTTTCCTCGAAACCTTCGTAAAAGTGCTGCCAGACTGGAGAAGTAAAAAGAATTATTTAAAAAGTTTCGGGTACGAAAATTAAACCTACCTTTGCAACCCCTTAATAATTAATACAATTAATAAAATACATGAGTAATATTATCGCAATCGTCGGAAGACCAAACGTAGGCAAATCTACCCTTTTTAACCGCTTAACTGAAAGTCGTAAAGCAATTGTAGATGATTTCAGTGGTGTAACACGTGATCGCCATTATGGCACTGCCGAATGGACACACAAACAGTTTACCGTGATCGACACGGGAGGTTATGTAGCAAATTCTGAAGATGTTTTTGAAGCAGCCATCCGCGAACAGGTGGTTATTGCAATCGAAGAAGCTTCAGTAATCCTTTTCATGGTCGATGTAGTAACGGGAATTACTGACCTGGATGATGATATCGCCCAGCTATTGCGCAGAAGTAAAAAACCAGTTTTTATCGTAGTCAATAAAGTAGATAACAATGCACTGCAAAATGACGCAGCTGTATTTTATGGTTTTGGCCTGGGAGAAATCTACTGTATTTCTTCAATGACAGGTTCCGGAACAGGTGATTTACTGGATGATGTGATTGCCCACTTTGAAGATGTCCCAATTGATGAGAACGCTTTACCGAAATTAACTATAGTTGGAAGACCAAATGTTGGAAAATCTTCTTTAATCAATGCCCTGATGGGCCAGGAAAGAAATATCGTTACGCCTATAGCAGGTACCACACGTGATTCTATCCATATCCACTACAATCAATTCGGGCACGAATTTATGTTTATCGATACCGCAGGTCTGCGTAAAAAGACTAAGGTAAAGGAGAACATAGAATTCTATTCCGTTATGCGTACCATTAAAGCCCTTGAAGAGGCTGACGTGGTTATCCTGATGGTAGACGCTATGGAAGGACTAGAGTCGCAGGACGTGAACATATTCCACCTTGCAGAGAAAAACAAAAAAGGTATCGTGATCCTGGTAAACAAATGGGATTTAGTGGAAAAAGATGGTAAAACGATGAAAGGGTTCGAAGAACAAATCCGTCATAAACTACAACCTTTCACTGATGTGCCAATTGTTTTCACGTCCGTTATCAATAAACAGCGCATTTTCAAAGCTATTGAGGTAGCACTTGAGGTATTCAAAAACAGAGCTAAGAAAGTCCCTACTTCTAAATTGAATGATGTAATGCTCCCAATTATTGAAAACTATCCTCCGCCAGCATTAAAAGGAAAATATATCAAGGTGAAATATGTAACACAGATCAATGCCACATCTCCAATGTTCGCCTTCTTCTGTAACCTGCCCCAATATATTAAAGAACCGTATAAACGTTTCATAGAAAACAAATTACGCGAACACTTCGACTTTACAGGTGTACCGATACAGATCTATTTCAGACAGAAATAGTAGTAGTAGTAGTAGTAGTAGTAAAAGAGCTAACCTGAAGCCGTGTCAAAAATCATTGATACGGCTTCTTTGTTTAAAGCCAAAACCTGGACCGGGAAAAAACGGGTTATAGTACAAGAAACGATATCCTTATTTCAAGGCCGACAGTGCCTGCTTTACCATACTGTCTGTCAGGTTTACAGCCCGGTAATAACCTGCCTCCCCTAAATGGTATTTGTAAAGCAAAGCCTTAAGATCTGCATAAATCATTGGCTTCGATGCTGCAAGCTGTTTCCTGTCAATTGCTACATTTTTATGCTGCACAAAATGGATAAAGTCGTTGTAGTCTGCCTCAGTAATTGCAAAAGAAGATAGATTGTGTTCCAGATAACCAGCATTATAGCGATTAGCCAATACATCAAATACATAATCGAACAGAATCCGCTTAGAAAGAAGTGTATTATAAAACTTATTCATCCCGGCAGTATCCATCTTCACATATATATCCGGCTGAATGCCGCCACCGCCAAAGACCTTTTTACCTGATGCGGTAACAAAAAAAGCGGTTTTAGTCAAAGTATCTTTAGGAACAGACATCTTCTCTGTAAGCTCACCATCATTAAAACGATCCTCAATTTCATTCTGATAAGCAGTGTATCCTTTTTTATACGACTTTTGGATACTGCGGCCCAGCGGTGTATAATATCTTGCGATAGTTAAATTTAAAGCAGACCCATCCCCAAAAGGAAATTGTTCCTGCACCAGGCCCTTACCAAAAGAACGGCGGCCAATAATGATGCCCCTGTCCAGATCCTGTACCGCACCGGCTAGAATCTCACTCGCAGAAGCTGAATTCTCATTAATCAATATCGCCAGTTTACCATCCTCAAATTCTCCCCCACCCGTAGCAATATAGTCCGTACGCGGCTCATGTTTGCCCTGGGTATAGACGATCAGCTTATTTTCCGGCAGCAGCTGATTAGCCAGTCCGGTAGCAGCAGTAAGATAGCCGCCTCCATTATCGCGAAGATCGAGAATCAGCTTTCTCATGCCTTTTACTTTCAATGTCCTTACGGCATCAACAAAATCTTTATCCGTATTGGCGCCAAACTCGCTGATCCTGATATATCCGGCATCCGTATTGAGCATATAGGAAGCGTCGATGCTGCTCACATTTACCCTACCCCTTTTGATGGTGAACAAATTTGGGCGGTTAACTCCCGGGCGCAACACCAGCAATTGTACTGGTGTACCTTTACGCCCTTTTATTTTTCCTATCATCTGCTCACGGGGAAGATGTTTACCGCTTACAAAAACACTGTCAATTTTAAGAATTTTATCACCCAGCTTCAATCCTGCTCCTGCCGCCGGGCCATCTTTGATTACATTGGTAACCAATAGCGTATCTTTAAGCACATAATACTCAATGCCAATGCCATCAAAACTTCCATCCAGCAGCTCAGATTGCTCGCTTGCCGTAGCAGGAGGCAAATAAATACTATGCGGATCAAGCTGATGCAGTAAACTGTCAATCTCGTCATGGCTCAATGTGTCGGCATTGATCTCATCAACATAATTTCTGTTAATTAAATTAATGATTTGATCAACTTTCTCCGCATTGTTATCGGCATATTGAACATTCCGCTGAAAAGTAAAGCCCTGATCCTTTAAAAACTTGTAACCCAGGAACATTCCACCTATTAAAGTAACTGAATAGGTAAGCGCAATCAATAGATTTTGGCGGGTTGTAGGTTTCATGAGGTAGCTGTTATGCAAATCTATAAAATTACACTGTCATTATTAATTAACTCGGAGTATTTATATTTTGTTTTCTCCAAAATCATATCTTGGACACCTATCTGAAATCGTTCAATAGATTTGTACAGATATTTCACGATTAAAAAGAAATTGACGATTTTTACTGAAATATCCTCAGCAAGGAGGTCAGTTTAGCTGTGCAAATTTCTAAAATACTACTCAAAAGAAGCTTAAATTATGATACGCGTAACCGAACAGGAATCAAAATACAATGACATTGATCAGATGAGCGTAGCCGATCTGCTGAAAAGTATCAACAATGAGGACAAGACAGTCCCCCTTGCTGTTGAAGCGTGCCTGCCGCAAATTGAGAAACTAGCGCTCGCTGTTGCCGAAAGAATGAAAAACGGTGGCCGCCTCTTTTATATCGGGGCCGGGACAAGCGGACGATTAGGTGTAGTTGATGCCTCTGAATGCCCTCCCACCTTTGGAGTACCCTTTGATCAGGTGGTAGGCATCATTGCCGGAGGCGATAAAGCGATCAGAAGAGCTGTCGAAAATGCTGAAGATGATGACCAGCAGGCATGGATAGACTTAATGGAATTTGATATCAATGAGAAAGATTGCCTGGTCGGGCTCGCTGCATCCGGCACTACTCCATACGTAATTGGAGGCCTTTTAAAAGCCAAAGCACACGATGTGCTTACTGGCTGCATTGTCTGCAATACCGGCAGTCCTGTTGCCGCGGCAAGTGAATTCCCTGTCGAAGTGGTAGTAGGCCCTGAATTTTTAACCGGCTCTACAAGGATGAAATCCGGCACTGCCCAGAAGTTAGTACTTAACATGCTGAGCACCACAGTGATGATTAAACTTGGCCGTGTAAAAGGCAATAAAATGGTGGATATGCAGTTAACCAATCATAAATTGGTAGACAGAGGCACACAGATGGTGATGGACGAATTAAATATTGACTATAAAAAAGCTGAAGACTTGCTGATCCGCCACGGAAGCGTAAGAAAAGCAGTTGAAAGCCAGCATTAAAATAAAAACAATTCATGCACGAAATAGAACCTTTTTACCGCTGGCGCGATGATTACATAGCCGCCGAAGACCCCAAGTCCCCGTTTTACAATACGGAGTACTCGGAGTTCTACTTCGACAAGCAGCTGTATAACTATTTAATCCACCCCCAGTGGGATGATTTTGGCTCTACAACACTTTACCTGAAGGTGCTGTATGTAGATTACGACCATAATTACGCTATTATAGAATTTATGGGCGAATGGAATGACGCCATATCAAATGATATCATGCTGCTGAAACGGGAAATCCTGGAGTTGATGATGGATGAAGGGATCAATAAGTTTATCCTTATCGGTGAAAATATCCTCAACTTCCATTCCTCAGAAGACAGTTATTATGAAGAATGGTTTCAGGATGTTGACGAGGGATGGATTTCTGGCGTTAACTTTACCCCGCATGTTATTGAAGAATTCAGAAGCAGCAACATTGATTATTATATCAATTTCGGTGGACAGCTTGACGATTTGGCATGGCGCACCCTGAAACCTGTGCAGATTTTCAGGAAAGTTGAAGAAATTCTGACAAAAAGACTAGGGGCATAAATTTTGCTTGTATAAAAGAACTTGTATATTTAAATATAATTTAAAATAGAAATGGATAATAATAATTATAACTGGTCAGAAAAGTCAGTTTTCGTAGAAAACCAAACTGGCACTGTAGCAAAGAAATTTTTTGCAAGTGTGTTCCTGTGGATGTTCGTAGCATTGGGAATTTCAACACTAGCTTCTGTTTACATGGCCAACACACCTGAAATGCTGGGTTACCTCATTAACATGGAAACAGGTAAAATGAATATCTTAGGGTATGTAGCAATGTTCGCACCCCTTGGTCTTGTTTTATTGATGGGAGCTGGATTGAGCAGGCTGTCCTATGGCGCCTTAATAGGTATTTTCATCTTATATTCTTTACTAACAGGTGTAAGTTTAAGCTTTATCTTATTAATTTATTCTTCGGCGTCCGTAATCGGATGTTTCGCAGCCGCAGCAGGAATATTTGGCTTAATGGCTATCCTGGGCTATACTACCAATACAGACCTGAGTAAATTCGGCCCTATTTTAATGGTAGGTGTTGTGGGACTGATTATTGCGAGTGTGGTAAATATGTTTTTACATAGTTCAGGCTTCGACTATGTAATGAGCTTCTTTGGTGTAGCAATTTTTACTGCCTTAACTGCTTATGACGTACAAAAACTAAAAAGAATTGGTGCAGGCATTGAAGAAAACGGTAGTACTATGGCTGTTGATGACAGTAAAAAACTGGCAATCATGGGTGCCTTATCGTTATACCTTGACTTCCTGAACATCTTCTTGTTCCTGTTAAGAATATTCGGTGGAAGAAAATAGTCATTCGCCCTATTTACAGAATATAATACTGAAGGCCACGTACAATTGCGTGGCTTTTGCAATTTTATAGGGTTTACCCACCTAATACTTGGAATTGAATTTTCTTTATTGCACTTTTGTATCCGCTTATAAAGAAAGACGGAGGGATTAGACCCAACGATGTCTTAGCAACCTGTGCTTACAAGGTGCTACATTCTACTCGAACATTACGTATGTTCCTGAAAGATAAGTCAGAATCTATCCGCTACGGATTTTCGCATAAGCCTGTTTTAGTACCTTTTTACATACGTCAATTGTTAGGATACAACCATACAGGATGATATGTCTGAAGCTTACGCATTAACCGATATAATGAGCATTAGAGAAGAATTAGAAAAACGAATATTAATTATTGATGGTGCAATGGGTACCATGATCCAGCGCTACGTGCTCACTGAAGAAGATTTCAGGGGCGAGCGTTTTAAGGATCACCCCTGCGATGTGAAAGGTAATAACGACCTGCTGAATATTACACGCCCTGATATTATTAAGGCCATCCATACAGAATACCTGAATGCAGGTACCGATATTATCGAGACCAATACTTTTAGTACCCAACGCATTTCACTGGCAGATTACCAGATGGAAGAGCTGGATTATGAAATGAGCTTTGAAGGTGCCAAAGTTGCCAGAGCAGCAGTAGACGACTTTATGGCAGCCCATCCGGAACGCAGATGTTTTGTCGCCGGTGCCATAGGTCCCACAAACAGAACCCTCTCTCTCTCGCCTGATGTCAATGATCCTGGATACAGGGCATTAACATTCGACCAATTACTGGATGCTTATTACGAACAGGTAAAAGGCCTGGTAGACGGCGGATCAGACCTGCTCCTTATCGAAACTATTTTCGACACGCTGAATGCCAAGGCTGCAATCTTCGCTATCAAAAAATATGAAGCCATAATTGGCCGTAAAATAGAAATTATGATCTCCGGAACGATCACCGATGCATCCGGAAGAACATTATCTGGTCAGACAGTAGAAGCATTTCTCAATTCTGTGATCCATGCTAAACCTTTAAGTATCGGTTTTAACTGCGCTTTAGGGGCAAAAGATATGAGGCCGCATATTGAAGAACTCTCTGCTAAAGCTGGCTGCTATGTCTCTGCCTATCCAAATGCAGGCTTGCCTAACGAATTTGGCGCATATGATGAAATGCCTAATGAAACAGCCACGCTGGTGGACGACTTCATTCAGCATGGCTTTGTGAATATTGTTGGTGGTTGTTGTGGCACTACGCCAGATCATATTGCCGCCATTGCCGCAAAAGCGAAAAACATCAGACCAAGAAAAATACCTACACTAGAACGCTATCTGCGTTTGAGCGGCCTCGAGCCCGTAACCATTACCCCCGAAAGTATGTTTGTCAATATTGGTGAAAGAACCAATATCACGGGATCACCAAAGTTTTCAAAATTAATCCTGAGCGGCGACTATGAAGCGGCTCTTGCTGTAGCCCGCCAACAGGTGGAAGGTGGCGCCCAGGTGATTGATGTGAATATGGACGAGGGAATGCTTGACTCTGAGGCGGCAATGACCAAGTTTTTAAACCTTATCGCCTCAGAACCTGATATATCTAAACTTCCTATCATGGTCGACTCCTCTAAATGGAGCGTGATAGAGAACGGACTGAAATGTTTGCAGGGAAAAGGTATCGTGAATTCCATTTCCCTTAAAGAGGGAGAAGAGAAATTCCGTGACAGCGCCCGCAAGATCATGAACTACGGTGCTGCCGTAGTCGTAATGGCATTCGACGAAAACGGACAGGCAGATAATTTAGAAAGAAGAAAAGAGATTTGTAAACGCTCTTATGATATCCTGGTAGATGAAATCGGCTTCCCCGCAGAAGATATTATCTTTGATCCTAATATCTTAACCGTAGCTACAGGCCTTGAAGAACATAATAATTACGCGGTAGATTTTATCAATGCCGCAAGGTGGATAAAAGAAAACCTGCCCTATGCTAAAGTTAGCGGTGGGGTATCTAATATCTCCTTCTCCTTCAGAGGAAACAATACTGTCCGGGAAGCTATGCACTCGGCATTTCTGTACCATGCCATTAAAGCAGGATTGGATATGGGTATTGTGAATGCCGGTATGCTTGAAGTGTACGAAGCTATCCCCAAAGACTTACTGGAGCGTGTTGAAGATGTATTGCTAAACCGCAGAGATGATGCTACGGAGCGACTGGTGGACTTTGCCGAAACGGTAAAATCTAAAGGAAAAGAGCTGGTTAAGGACGAAGAATGGAGAAAAGAATCTGTTGAATCCCGCCTTTCCCACTCTCTGGTCAAGGGTATCATAGAATATCTGGATGCCGATGTGGAAGAAGCAAGGCAACAATACCCCCGCCCCATACATGTTATTGAAGGTCCCTTAATGGATGGAATGAACATTGTGGGCGACCTGTTTGGTGCCGGAAAGATGTTTTTACCCCAAGTAGTAAAATCTGCCCGGGTGATGAAGAAAGCAGTAGCTTACTTACTCCCTTTTATTGAACAGGAAAAGCTGGATAATCCCGATGGCGATCAAAGTTCATCTGCCGGAAAGATATTACTGGCTACCGTAAAAGGTGATGTACATGATATCGGTAAAAATATTGTAGGCGTAGTATTAGCCTGCAACAACTTCGAGATCGTAGATATGGGCGTGATGGTTCCTGCACAGGAAATCATTAAAAAAGCCAAAGAGATCAATGCTGATATTATCGGCCTGAGTGGGTTGATTACCCCATCACTTGATGAGATGGTGCACTTTGCCAAAGAGATGGAGCGTGAAGGTTTTACAGTACCCCTGCTGATTGGCGGTGCAACAACTTCCAGGATACATGCAGCTGTAAAAATAGCACCTAATTATTCGGGTGCTGCAATCCATGTGCTGGATGCTTCAAGAAGTGTAACGGTATGCAGTACGCTAATGAACCCCGATGCACGGGAAGCGTATATTACCAATATCAGGCAGGAATATGATAAAGCACGTGAAGCGCATTTGAATAAACGTTCTGATAAACGTTTTAAAACCATTGAGGAAGCCAGGAAAGACAAGTTCCAGATTGACCCTCTGTTGGTGGCCCCTGCCCCTGCCTTTACCGGTACGCGGACTTTTGAAAATTACCCTTTGGAAGAACTGGTTCCCTATATAGACTGGACTCCTTTTTTCCATACCTGGGAACTGAGAGGTAGTTATCCTAAAATATTTAATGATAAATCGGTGGGCGACGAAGCTAAAAAGCTGTTTGACGACGCGCAGGTATTGTTGAAAAGGATAGTAGAAGAGAAACTGCTTACCGCAAAAGCTGTAATCGGATTCTGGCCGGCAAATGCTGTCGGTGATGATATCCTGCTGGAAGCAGAAGGTAAGCCAGTTATCATCCATACGCTGCGTCAGCAGGCCGAAAAAGTTGCCGGTGAGCCATATTATGCTTTGTCCGACTTTGTAGCACCGCAAGAAACAGGTATCAGAGATTACTTCGGCGGTTTTGCTTTAACCACCGGCATCGGCTGTGATGAGCTTGTTGCTGAATTTGAAGCCAACTATGACGATTACAATAGCATTATGGCCAAAGCCCTGGCAGACCGTTTAGCCGAGGCTTTTGCCGAGCGCATGCATGAACTGGTACGTAAAGAGTATTGGGGTTACGCCCAGGATGAACACCTGAGCAGTGAGGACCTGATTAAAGAAGAATATTCAGGCATCCGTCCCGCGCCAGGCTACCCTGCCTGTCCGGATCACACTGAAAAAGATACGCTGTTTGCACTGCTTGGTGCCGAAGAAAAAATCGGCCTCCGCTTAACAGAAAGTTTCGCCATGTACCCTACTGCTGCAGTAAGCGGATTTTACTTCGCACACCCGCAATCGAGATACTTCGGACTGGGAAAAATAACCAAAGACCAGGTAGAAGAATATGCCGTACGTAAGAACATGTCCCTTGAAGATACCGAAAGATGGCTCAGCCCTAACCTGGCCTATTAAACCTATACAATGAAGATCACTGACCACATTATCAACGCAAAGGGCAAAACCCTGTTCTCTTTTGAATTATTACCTCCTGTAAAAGGAAAGAGCATCAACGAAATTTACAATGCGATAGACCCTTTAATGGAATTCAACCCTCCATTTATCGACGTCACCTATCACAGGGAAGATTATATCTATAAGCAGCACGACAATGGTTTGCTCGAGAAAGTTTCTTACAGGAAACGTCCCGGAACGGTAGCTATATGTGCCGCAATAATGAACAGATATAAAGTTGATGCCGTTCCCCATTTAATTTGCGGTGGTTTCACGAAAGAGGAAACAGAAAATGCACTGATAGATCTCCAATTTTTGGGTATAGACAATGTTCTGGTACTTCGCGGCGATGCACGCCATGCAGATTCTTCATTTATTCCCACTCCCGGAGGGCATGCTTATGCGACTGATCTTCTGGATCAGGTAGCAAATATGAATAAAGGACAGTATCTTTTTGAAGACCACGCGGCATTCCAGACCGACTTTTGTATTGGTGTTGCCGGGTATCCTGAAAAACACTTCGAAGCGCCAAACATGAAAACTGACTTCAAATACCTGAAACAAAAAGTAGACATGGGTGCTGAGTTTATCGTTACACAGATGTTTTTTGACAACTCCAAATACTGTCAGTTTGTAGAGCAATGCAGAAAAAATGGAATAAATGTCCCCATTATTCCTGGCTTAAAGCCAATTACCTCTTCGAAACAATTGATCAGCTTACCCAAAATATTCCACATCGACCTGCCCGAAGACCTGACAGAAGCAGTGCAGGAATGTAAAAATGAGAAGGATGTAAAGGAAGTAGGAATCGAATGGATGATACAGCAGTGTAAAGAGTTAGTTAAAGTTGGCGCTCCGGTTTTACATTTTTATACCATGAGTAACCCTGAGCCTACTAAAAGAATAGCACAGGCAGTATTTTAACATTTGCTGTTAAATTTTCCGGTAAATAATATTTTGGCAGATTCTTTGTAGAATCCTTATATTACCTACCCTAATTGAAATGGCTATGAGAAAAGTGGCAATACTAGCGCTTGCAATAATAAGTACATTATCGGCGTGCAATACGCTGAAGAATGCTGTTGAAGCAAGTTCCGATGTAACTAAGCTGGGTGGTACCTGGGAGCTGGATTACATTTCAGGGCCACGCATTGCCTTTAATGGATTATATCCGGGTAAAAAACCAACAATGACTTTCGAAATACAGAATAAAAGAGTAACCGGAAATAGCAGCTGTAACAGCTTTTCGGGCAAGCTTATTGCTGATGATACCTCTATAAATCTGAATGAGCCTATGGCAACTACAAAAATGGCTTGCCCCGGTGAAGGGGAAGCCATTTTCTTTGAAACACTTAAGAAGGTAAATAAGTATACTATTGCTGGCGATACAACCTTGAATTTCCTGATGGGCGATATTGCTGTAATGCGTTTCAGGAAGATAAAATAAAAGCCTGTTGGGTTACTTATTCAGAGCATTACCCAACAGCATAATCATTATCCCGGCCAAAGCTTATTCAGAACGTGGCTAAACGGAAAATTAAGGCTTTTCAGGTACTAAAAGAAAAGCTTTAAAAGCTGCAAAATCTGCTTTCATTAGTGTTGCGTGCTTAGGCTTGCCCATCAATTCCTTCACCTGTGCAGGTACATCGATTTTTGAGGCCATCTCTTCATTAAAAATATCGGGAAATTTACACGCATGTGCAGTAGATAAAAATACAAAAGTCTCAGGATTTGCTATTTCAGTGCTTGCGGAAGGATGCTGTTTACGATAGTCCTGAATAGCCAGCCATGCGATCGCAGTATGCGGACAAGCGATATAATTAAATGCTGAGTAGATATCGGTTATCCCTTTTACCGTTGCATCATCTGAATAGCTGAAACCTGTTACCAGTTCCAGCACCTTCATCCGGTCCCCCTTAAATAAATCCATAATCCTTACCCAATTACTTGGGGCACCTACATCCATCGCATTGGAATAAGTTTGTACTGAAGGCCGGGTTTCATATACTCCTGTTTCCAGGAAACGAGGCACCGTATCATTTACATTTGTAGCCGCAATAAAATGCTGCACAGGTAAGCCCATCCTGTAAGCAAGTAAACCTGCAGCAATGTTTCCAAAGTTGCCGCTTGGAACCGAAAATACAATGTTTTTCTTGCCTGCCCGGTACAACTGAGCAACCGCATTAAAATAATAAAATGTTTGTGGGATCAATCGCGCAATATTAATTGAATTAGCAGAAGTCAATCTCATTTTACTGTTCAGCTCCTCATCGGCAAAAGCCAGCTTCACCAGTAACTGGCAATCATCAAAAGTACCGTCAATTTCAATAGCCCTTATGTTTTGCCCATTGCTGCATAATTGCAGCTCCTGTATGTCACTCACTTTCCCTTTAGGATATAATATGGTCACTCTTGTATTCGGTACACCGAGAAAGCCTAGAGCCACGGCGCCACCTGTGTCGCCCGAAGTAGCTACAAGCACATCGAGAAGCTGCTCATTCTCTTTCAGGAAATACCCCATAATACGGCTCATGAAACGCGCACCGAAATCTTTAAAGGCCAGTGAAGGGCCATGAAAAAGTTCCAGCACATAGGTGTCTTCGTCCAATTGCTGTACGGGCGCTTCGAAATTAATGGCTTCATCAATTATCGCTTTTAAATCTGCCGCTGGTATATCGTCATGTAATAAGGCCGATGCTATTTTATAAGCAATTTCAGGCAGCGTAAAACGGTCAAGGTGCTGAATAAATTCATCATCCAGTTCAGGAATATAAGTAGGCATATATAACCCTTTATCAAGGGGCATGCTGTTGAAAACGGCCGACTGGAAGTCTACTTGTAAATCACGGTTATTTGTACTGTATAATTTCATCAGTAATAGTTGTTTTTTATTGGTTATGAAGCTGCCACGATCATCTTTTATTGCTTTCTGTCAGCGGTATGCTCATAGTGGTTTCATTTTAACATTTTTTAATCAAGTATTACCGGCCCTTTTTTATTCACCGATGATACAAATGAGAGACTGTTGATCTGGATATCTTTTAATAATTTCTGAAGCACCTGAGTAATTAAATGCGCTGTTTCTTCATTTTTGGTCAATGCAAATACAGAAGGTCCGGAACCGGAGATCCCGAAGCTGATTGCGCCCATCTCCATAGCAATACTTCTCATCTGATAAAATTCAGGAATGAGTATAGAGCGTGTAGGCTCTACCAGCACATCTACCATACTACGGCCTATCAAATCATAATCTTTCATGAACAGTCCTGTTACCAGGCCTGCGACATTGCCCCATTGTTTTACGGCGTCTTTCAGGAATACTTTAGAGCGGATCATCTGCCTCGCATCTTTTGTAGGGACATCCACCTCAGGATATACAATTGCCGCATACAGTTCCTCAGGAAAAGGCAGAGCAATTACATCCAGCGGCTCATAGCTTCTGATCAGCACAAAACCACCCAGCAGCGCCGGTGCCACATTATCTGCATGGCCATAACCACAGGCCAGCTCCTCCCCTTTCATTGCGAAAGGCACCAGTTCCATATTGGTAAGCTGGTTATCAAATAATGTGTTTACAGCAAACAGACCAGCAACAGTACTTGCAGAGCTTGAACCCAGTCCGCTGCCAATAGGCATTTTTTTATGGAGCTCAATATCCAACCCCACGTCGGTGCGGCCAATATGTTTCAGGTAATCCTGCACACTGGCACTTACGGTATTCTTATCCGGGTTAAGAGGCAAACGTCCCTCATCGCCTGTAATTTTTGAAATTACTACTCCAGGTTTATCAGTGATGCGCATTATTACTTCATCACCAGGTTCATTTACTGCGAATCCTAAAACATCGAATCCGCAAACCACATTCGCCACTGTTGCAGGAGCAAAAACTTTTATAGAACTTCTCATTTCTTACCTACATTTATAATATCTGCAAATACACCTGCGGCCGTAACTTCAGCGCCAGCGCCAGGGCCTTTAATCACAAGGGGACGGTCTTTATAACGATCGGTTACAAAAGATATAATATTATCACTTCCTGATAGCATATAAAACGGATGTGAATCATCTACCATCTGTAAGGTTATGCTCACCTTTCCTCCTTCCAGCTTTCCAATATACCTCAATACTTTCCCGCCATCAGCAGCCTGTTTTTTCAGGTTTTCGAAATAAGCAGTATTATTTTCCAGTTCCACATAAAAATCCGCAACACTTTCCGCAGCCATACAAGCAGGAGGCAGCATGCTCTGAATTTCCACATCAGCCTCTTCTAAAGGATAACCGGCATCACGGGCAAGGATCAGCATCTTGCGCATAAAGTCTTTCCCATTTAAATCATCGCGAGGGTCAGGTTCGGTATATCCCTTATCCTGTGCAGCTTTTACAATTTCATGAAAGCGTACATCATCTTTGAAGTTGTTAAAAATATAAGAAATGGTGCCCGACAGGATGGCTTCAATGCTAAACAGGTTATCACCACTCATCATCAGATCTTTCAGCGTCCTGATAATCGGCAGTCCGGCCCCAACATTGGTTTCATAATAGAAATCTACACCAAACTTCCTTGCAGCCTTTTTAAAGGCTGCATATTGTTCATAATCTGCCGAGTTGCCTATTTTATTGCAGGTAACTACAGAAATGCTCGACTCCAGGATTTCCTTGTAGAAATTGACAGGATTGGCACTTGCAGTATTGTCTACAAACACACAGTTTGGCAAGTTCATGTCCTTCATTTTCCGCACAAACTCTTTCAAGTCTGCCGGCTCAGCGTAGGTATTTAGTTCATTCTCCCAATTGACAAGGTCAATGCTTTCCTCATTCAGATACATTTGCCGTGTATTGCTGATGCCCATCACCTTTACTTCAAGATCATTGTTTTTTGCTAAAAGCGGACTTTGTACAAGCAGCTGGCTGAATAAGGTCTTACCGATATTCCCTGTTCCCAGGCAAAATATATGCAGCGTCTTCTTCAGGTTAGCAAAGAATGCATCGTGCACCGCATTAACCGCTTTAGACAGATCTACCTTAGACAGGATTACAGAGATGTTGTATTCCGACGATCCTTGGGCTATCGCACGGACATTGATACCATTCCTGCCAAGAGCATTGAACAGCTTACCGGCAATACCGGGAGTATGCTTCATGTTCTCCCCAACAATAGCCATAATAGCCAGTCCGTTTTCCACTTCAGGATATTCCAGCTTTTTAGCTTGTAACTCCAGCTCAAACTCCTTGCTGATCAGGGCAAGTGCTTTTAAAGCATCGGCTGGTTTTACGGCAAAAGTAATGCTGTGCTCAGAAGACGACTGAGTGATGAGGACCACATTGATCTGTTCACGTGATAACAGGGAAAATAAGCGACCGCTGAAACCAGCTTTGCCCACCATGCCACTGCCCGATAAATTCAGGATACTGATCTCATCAATAGAAGAGATTCCTTTAATAGGTAAATCCGATGTATTTGCACCATGCTTGATACAAGTACCTTCAAAATCTACATTAAAAGTATTTTTAATTACAATAGGTATTTTTTTAAGGAAAGCCGGGATCATCGTTGGCGGATAGATCACCTTAGCACCGAAGTATGATAATTCCATAGCTTCAGTATAGCTCAGCTCAGGTAAGGAGAACGCTTTCTCCACCATTCTCGGATCTGCTGTTAACATCCCATCTACATCTGTCCAGATTTCTATCTGGCTTGCCTGTAAAGCAGAGCCCCATATAGCAGCAGTAAAATCACTGCCACCACGGCCAAGAGTAGTCATCCGCCCTTCATTGTTAGAAGCTATAAAACCAGTAACAAATAGTAATTGAGTGCTGTTAGCCTGGTAAAAATCCTGGATAAGCGTCTCCGTTAATTCAGTATCTACTTTAGCCTGTCCAAAATTACTGTCTGTTTTAATCAATTCAGAACCATCAACAGGTACGGCATTTGGAAAGCTCTGTTTGGCGATATGGCTCACCATAAAGGTAGAACAACGCTCACCAAAGCTAAGGATCAGGTCTCTTGTCTGCGGACTTAATTCTTTGAGGTGATAAACTGATGAAAGGATATCTTCCAATTCATTAAAATAGATCTTTAGTTTCGTGAATACAGGATTCTGAGCCGAAGCCGGCAATAGTGCTTTGACTACTTCGAAGTGCTTTTGTTCAATTTCTTTCAGATCTGCGGTATAATCTCCGGCTACCAATGCTTTTTCTGCCATTGCCTGCAATAGGTTAGTCACACCGTGCATGGCAGATAAGACAACAACAGGATAATCCTCGTCGCCAGAATTCCGGAGGATCTCAACCAGCGTACGGATACTGTCCGCTGATCCTACCGATGTTCCTCCAAATTTTAAAATCTTCATAATGTTTCAATAGTTTGTAATAGTTCTTTAATCGTTTTGAAGCCTGCGGGCAATTCTACTTAGTACCACTGATACAGGTTTCAATGTTTTATTTTGGTCTTTAATTTTTGCAGTTCACAACAACTCTTTTCAATCTCAATGCTATTCTTTTCAATGTCAATCATGTTCTTTCCGGCAAACAAGTGTTAAAAAAAACGCGCCTTCCTGTTTAGAGGAAGGCGCGTTTTCGGTTTTTATATTTTCATTAACCCATTACTTCACCTGCCTCCGAAATCTTCCGGTGGTTGTAATAATAATGGACGTAATAATCGAATTGTTTATCATGTTAGGTATAGCGCTAATTAATTCGTTTTGCTATACCGTAAAGTAAAGTTATATTTTTATGATTAACAAGGGATTTAACAAAAAAATTTTGAACAGCATGGTTTTGGGTGGTATAACCCTTTTTTACTTACCTTTACAGCATATAATATGCAGGGATTAGTAATAAAATCAACAGGGAGCTGGTACCAGGTACATGGGGAAGACGGCGTAAATTATGATTGCAGGATCAAGGGAAAATTCCGTATTAAGGGAATCCAGACCACCAATCCTATTGCCGTTGGCGATCAGATCGAATTTGAAATGGAGCCTAATTCAGATACGGGGGTGATCTTTAAGCTCCATGAAAGAAAGAATTATATCATTAGGAAGTCTATCAACCTGTCCAAACAGGCGCAGATTATTGCAGCGAACTTAGATCAGGCGTTTCTGGTGGTTACACTCGTTTCTCCCCGCACATCACTGGGTTTTATTGACCGGTTTCTGGTTACTGCCGAAGCGTACAGGATTCCTGCGGTCTTGATTTTTAATAAGCTGGACCTCTTTAATGAAGACGGACTAGAAGTGCTGGCAGAATACAAAAGTATTTATGAGCGTATTGGCTACCCATGCTATGAGGTTTCTGCTTTGGAAGGCACGAACATTCCAGTGATAGAAAGCTTGCTAAAAGATAAGACTACTCTCTTCTCCGGTCACTCGGGAGTGGGTAAGTCGAGTCTGATCAATGCACTCTTGCCCGACAGAAATATAAAAACAGGGGAGATTTCTGAATCCAGTGATAAGGGTCAGCATACAACCACCTTTGCCGAAATGCATACTCTTCCATTTGGAGGTTATTTAATAGACACTCCAGGGATCAGGGAGCTGGGCATCTATGATATCAAACCCGAAGAACTGGGACATTATTTCAGGGAAATGAGGGATACCATGCATCTATGTAAATTCCATAATTGCCGGCATATCAATGAGCCTGGCTGTGCAGTATTACAGGCTATAGAGAATGGTGAGATAGAAATCAGCAGGTATGAAAGCTATCTCAGTATTTTCCACGGTAATGAAACCAGGGCATAAAAGCCGGAATAGTCAGAATTTAATCATTGTAATAATATAAAGCATATATCTATCGGCAACAAGTCATGAGAGCAATAATTCAAAGAGTAACCGAAGCATCCTGCACCGTTGACGGGCAGGTTACAGGAGTAATAGCAAATGGCTTTCTTGTTTTATTAGGCATTGAAGATGCTGACGGAACTGAAGATTTAGAATGGCTGGCACAAAAAATTGTGAACATGCGCATTTTCAGTGACGAGAATGGATTAATGAATAAATCATTAACAGATATTGATGGCAACATTTTACTGATCAGTCAGTTTACTTTATTTGCCTCCACAAAAAAAGGCAACAGGCCAGGTTTTACCAAAGCAGCAAGGCCTGATAAAGCTATCCCTTTATATGAAGCTATGATTGAACAGCTGGATATCTTATTGGGCAGAAAAATTGAGACTGGTATTTTTGGAGCAGACATGATGGTGAGCCTGGTAAATGATGGCCCGGTTACGATATTAATTGATACAAAGAATAAGGAGTAATTATACCAGCAAATCACATCAGTCAATATTTAAAAACACAGCAACAATCAGATTATTATGACAATACAGGAAGCACAGGAATCAGTTGACCAATGGATTACCACTACAGGTATCCGTTATTTTAATGAGCTGACCAACACAGCTATCTTAATGGAAGAAGTGGGAGAAGTAGCCCGTATCATGTCACGCAAATATGGCGAGCAGTCTTTCAAGAAAAGTGATGAAGCCGTAGATCTGGGCGATGAGATGGCCGATGTGCTGTTTGTACTGATCTGTCTGGCAAACCAGACTGGTATTAATCTTACTGATGCATTGGAAAAGAACATGATTAAGAAGAGCATCAGGGACGCCGACAGGCACAAAAACAATGAGAAGCTAAAATAAACCTCTTCTCAAATCAAAAGCAAGTTTAAAAGAAGAAATCAATTAACAAGACTGTTTTAGCATTTGAATTCCAAATACCAGAAGATCGAACCATAGATAAATATCCTGCTTGTGAATAGCAAATCACAGTGCAATCCAAAACAAACATTTATTTCCGTTTATGTTCGATAATCAATAAGATACTAATTTTGTAGTTTGATAAAAAGCACAGTTTTACAACTGTGCTTTTATTTTTTGTGCGGCATCTGCCAGCTCTTCCTGAGTAGGATTAAGCTTAGGCAGGCTGAAGTTCATGTCGCTCACCGAATTCATAGGTATCAGATGGATATGTGCATGATGCACTTCCAGACCAATCACCGCCATTCCGACTTTTACGCACGGAAAAGCTTTTTTAATGCCTCCGGCAACAATCTTTGCAAACAAAGTGAGGCCGAAATAACTTTCCTCGTCCATATCAAAGATATAGTCGATTTCCGTTTTAGGAATTACCAATACATGTCCCATTACCAATGGATTTACATCTAAAAAAGCTAGAAACTCTGTGGTTTCTGCTACTACATGTGCAGGAATCTCTCCTGCTACGATCTTAGAAAATATACTTGCCATCTGGTCTATCTACTGATTTCTAATATTTCAAACTCTATTGTTCCTGCCGGAACCGCTATTTCCGTTTTATCACCTACAGATTTACCTAATAATCCTTTGGCAATGGGCGACTTGACAGAAATTTTTCCCGTTTTTAAATCGGCCTCTGTTTCGGCAACCAGCTGATAACTCATGGTGGCTCCGTTTTTAAGGTTCTTAATTTTAACAATAGACAATGCCAATACCTTCGAGGCATCTAATTTCGATTCATCAATAAGCCTTGCAGAGGCCAGCGTATGGTTCAGCTTTGATATCTTTGCCTCATGCAGTCCCTGCGCTTCCTTAGCAGCATCGTACTCCGCGTTCTCCGAAAGATCGCCCTTATCTCTTGCTTCAGCTATAGCCTTCGAGATCAATTGTCTTCCGGTCGTCTTTAAGTAATGTACTTCTTCCTTTAGCTTATCTAATCCTTCCTGAGTGTAGTATGTTACTTCTGTCATAACTCTATAAATTATTTCTAACTTCCTTTAAAACCAAACAAGACTACATCGGCACACAAAAGCCTACATAGTCTTGCTTGGATTTTAACGAAGATAACAGGCAATTCTTATAAAAACAAATCTTTTAATTTGAAATTATTTGAAAAGACAGTAATTCTTTTAATTTTGAAAAGGATTCAAATAAATATTTATGCAGAAACCATCATGAGCTTACAATTTACATGCAGAATTGAACACCCGGAATGTAAATGACATGCATGCTTCATAAATATAAAACTAAACCATACACATGAAACACACTTTTGGCATTCTGGCAATACTCCTATTTGCAAACACGGTTAGCGCCCAGGAACTGTATATGCCCAGAAATATTAAAGCAGCTTACGACAATGGCACGCGCTCTTTGGATGGTAAACCTGGCAAACGGTACTGGCAGAATAAAGGAAAATACGATATGCAGCTTACCGTTACCCCAAAAACTAAACTGGTAGAAGGCAAAGAGACGATCGTCTATACCAACAACAGCCCTGATACGCTGAAACAGGTTACCATCAGGTTTGTGAATAATGTCCATAAACCCGCAGCACCCAGAGCAGGATACGTGAATCCTGATTTCTTATCTAAGGGCCTAACCATAGGCTCTTTTGTGGTAAACGGCAAGAAATATGACCTGGATACCAAAAACTGGGGAACAGCAGAAGATGTTCAATTGCAGGAAGCTATCCTGCCCGGCAAAAGCGCAGAGTTTACGATCGACTGGAATTACCCGCTGTCTAAAGAGAGTGGCCGCGAAGGACAAATTGATAGTACTACTTATTTTGTTGCCTACGCATACCCACGGATATCTGTTTATGACGACTATAACGGATGGGACAAAATCCCTCATACAGACAGGGTAGAATTTTATAACGATTTTAATGATTACCAGCTGGCCGTAAAAGTGCCTAAGAATTACGTGGTATGGGCTACGGGCGACTTAAAGAATCCTGATGAGGTGTTGCAGCCCGATTTCGCAGCAAAGCTTAAAGCGTCCTATACTTCGGATGAGGTAAGTGCTATTGCTACGGCCGAAGAAATATATAACGGTGCAGTAACCCGTCAGAATAAATGGAATACATGGAAATTCAGTGCAAACCATATTACTGATGTTACTTTTTCTATGAGCAACCATTATAACTGGGATGCCGGAAGTGTAATCGTAGACCGTAAAACGAAAAGAAGAGCCAGCGTACAGTCGAGCTATGATACAGCGTCTAAAGATTTCCAACAGACGGTAGCTTATGGAAAACTGGCACTGGATTGGTTCTCTAATAATTGGCCGGGCGTACCTTATCCGTTTTCAAAGATGACCGTTGTAAGAGGATTTGCTGACATGGAATTTCCAATGATGGTGAACGACTCCAGCTCACCAGATCCGGAGTTTACCCAGTTTGTACTGAACCATGAAGTAGCACATACGTATTTCCCTTTTTATATGGGCATCAACGAAACACGTTACGCACATATGGACGAAGGATGGGCAACTACGCTGGAATATCTGCTTGCTCAGGCGCAACTTGGCAAAGAAAAAGCTGATGCAAATTATAAAGCCTTCAGAGTGGAACGATGGATCAATGATGCTTCAACTGAAGAAGATCAACCTGTTATTTCTATGTCTACTCAGCTTTCTGGCTCAGGATATGGCAATAACGCTTATGTGAAACCTTCTCTTGCTTACCTTGGCATGAAAGATATGTTAGGTGATGACGCATTTAAAAAATATCTTTTGGTATATATGGACAGATGGAATGGCAAGCACCCTATTCCATGGGATTTCTTTAATACCTTCAATAATGTTTCTGGGCAGGATTTGAACTGGTACTGGAATAACTGGTTTTTTAGTAATAACTATATAGACCTGGCTATCGACAAAGTCGCAATTAAAGGGTCTAATTACACTTTATCCATCAAAAATATTGGTGGCTTTGCTGTTCCTTTTGATGTAAAAATTACCTATCTGGATGGTACAACGAAGATTGTCCATCAAACACCTGCATTCTGGAAATTGAACCAAAAAACAGGTAACGTACAGTTTTCAGGATATAAAGGAGTTGCTGCTATCAACATTGACGGTGGAATCTTCATGGATGCCACACCTGCAGATAATAGATGGAAAAAATAATGACCAAAATACCTTTTATTCCCATACGCTATAGTCTGTCTTTTCTTTTTACGCAGGCTAGGAGTTTGTCGGGTAAATTATAACCACACCTTGAGAGGTGTAGGACTGCCATCTTTTAAAGAAAGAATAAACTTTAAAAGATGGCTGCCTTCACATTGAAAATATTCACGCTTTTTAAAGCTTTACCTCAGAATAGATATTCTCCAGTTTGTCTGCTAGTACCTCAGAAATCTTACGATACGATTCAAATGTCCAGCCGGCAACATGAGGTGTCAGGATAACTTTCGGCGAAGCCTTCAGCTCATCATACCATTCCTGGTTACTTAATGCCGGGAATTTCTCTACCTCCAGCACATCAAGTCCGGCGCCCATAATCTTACCCGATCTTAAACCGGCTAATACTGCCTTTGTATTTACCACTTCACCTCTTGCGGTATTGATAAAAAATATGTTTTTCCTGAAGTGGAAAAAATACTCCTCATCGACCATCTGGCGGCTTTCTGAAGTCAGCGGAATATGAAGGCTCAGCACATCACTATGCTTCACGATTTCCTCCATACTGCATTCCTGCGCATAGGCATCAGAAAATCCAGTTTTATATTTATCGTATGCAAGCACCTTTACGCCAAAACCAGAAAGCTTTTGCGCAAAACTGCTCCCCATAAAGCCGTAGCCGATAATCCCTACAGTCTTGCCTTTAAGTTCCCATCCACGGTTCCCTTCACGGTCCCAGATACCATTCCTGATCTCTATGTCTGCCTTGCGGTGATTATTGATCAGGGAAAGCAACATCCCAACGGCATGTTCTCCCACAGCATCCCTGTTCCCTTCGGGAGCATTCAGCATCTTGATATTTTTACTTGTAGCATAGGCCTCATCAATATTATCCAGACCGGCACCTGCTCTTGCTATAAATTGCAGGTTCGGTGCAACATCCATTAATTCCTTGTCTATCCTGAATTTGGTACGTACCGCAATACCCACGTATTCAGAAATTACGGCAAGCGTTTCTTCCCTTGTAATTTTCGGCAGGTCGTCTACCTCATAACCCAATGCTGCAGCCCTTTCTTTGAATACGGGATGCAGATCGTCGATAATTAAAATTTTACCTTTCATTTTTTATATATTGTAACACAGTATTCCGGGGAAACAAATAATTGCCAGCTTAATCCCTAATAATTGCTAGCTCAACCCCAATGCAGATACGTGTTGTGTAAGCGTTATAAATTCATCAACACTAAGCTGCTCGGCACGCTTGTCGAAGAAGAAATGATCATCCATCTTATCCTTAGGGATAGTGCCCGACAAAGCATTTCTCAATGTCTTTCTACGTTGGTTAAATCCTGCTTTAACTACTCTCCAGAATAGTTTTTCATCACATGGTAAGTTTTCCACTTTGTTCCTGCTCAAACGGATCACACCAGAATTTACTTTTGGCGGCGGATTAAAAGTGCCCGGTTTTACAGAAAACAAATAGTCAATATCGTAATAAGCCTGGATCAGCACGCTGAGTATCCCGTAATCCTTAGTGCCCGATTTAGAAGCGCAGCGCTCTGCCACTTCTTTCTGGAACATACCTACCATTTCTACTACCTGGCTTTTATGCTCCAATATCTTGAACAAGATCTGCGACGAGATATTATATGGAAAATTACCGATGATCGCAAACTTACCCGCAAAAACAGCAGTTAAATCCATCTTTAGAAAGTCCCCAAGAATCAGCCTATCGCCCATCTGAGGATATTTATCTTTCAGGAAGTGGTAAGACTCCGCATCAATGTCTATCATGTAGGTTTCTAAGTCTTCCCTTTCCAGCAGTATATCCGAAAGAATTCCCATCCCCGGCCCTACTTCAAGTACCTGACGGTATTGATCGGTATGGATAAGACCATTTACAATTTTAGCTGCTATCTTTTTATCGGTCAAAAAATGTTGCCCTAAATGCTTTTTCGCCTTAACCAAACTCATATATTTCTTTGTTAATATTTATATCACCGTATCTCCATTTTGGAGGATGCCAGCTTAAAGCTGCAAAATAACTAAAGTTTTACGAGTAACAGTAAACATGGACTGAGAAGCTGGATATAATGAAGAAAATAACAGGGGACAAACAAATTTTCTGTATTCAGGAACATTTTCCTTCACCATCAGCAGACACCATGCCCTTTAAAAACACTAATATTCTAATGAAACCACCACGAGCGTACCGCTCACAAACAGAGATGTCACCGATCGTGGTAGCTTCATAACCAATAAAAACAATTATTTACTAATGAAATTTCTGTATTTTGCGCTCAAATTTCATTTGAATATGAGTAATAAAATAAAAATAGGTATCAGTATAGGTGATGTGAATGGGATCGGACTGGAGGTTATTCTAAAAACCCTGGCCGAACTAAGGATCCTTGACTATTGTACACCTATCGTTTATGGCCATACCAAGGTAGCATCCTACCATAGAAAAGCATTAGGACTGGGCGATTTCAGCTTCAATGTCATTAATGAAGCTTCGGCGGCAAATCCCAAAAAAGCAAATATGATCAATTGCTGGGAAGAAGATGTAAAGATTGAACTGGGCGCAGCTAACGAAATAGGCGGCAAATATGCACTCTTATCTCTCGAAAAAGCTACTGAAGATTTAATAAAAGGTGAAATAGATGCATTGGTTACGGCACCTATTAATAAACACAATATCCAGTCTGAAACTTTCAAATTCCCCGGACATACAGAATACCTGCAGGAACGTAGCGGCAGCAATGATGTACTGATGTTTTTGCTGAGCGAAGATCTTCGTGTAGGTGTAGTTACCGGCCATATCCCTATTTCGGCAGTTGCACAGAGCATCACTAAAGAGAAAATCGTTAAGAAGCTGATATTGATCAATGAGAGCCTGAAAAAGGATTTCTGGATAGAGAAACCGAAAATCGCTGTCTTAGGGCTTAATCCGCACGCGGGCGACAATGGTTTACTTGGAAGCGAAGAACAGGATATCATCATCCCCGCTATTCAGGAGGCTTTCGATAAAGGCATTATCTGTTTTGGCCCTTACCCTGCCGATGGATTCTTTGGCAAAGGAAGCTATAAACAATTTGATGCTGTGCTGGCCATGTACCACGACCAGGGTCTTGTGCCATTTAAGGCATTGGCTTTCGGCAGTGGTGTAAACTATACAGCCGGAATGAAATTCGTGCGTACCTCGCCAGATCATGGTACAGGCTATGATATAGCAGGCAAGAACGTGGCCGACCCTTCTTCTTTTATTGAAGCTGTGTTTGCTGCCATACATATTGTTGAACATCGCCGTGAACAGGCAGATCTGCTGGGCAACCAGCTGCGCAGCGGAGGCAAAATTATAGAAACCGCTGCGGATGTTAAAGACGACGCGAATTAATTTTTGAATTAGATTTTATATATGCCAAATTAATTCATACATTTGCGGGCTAAAATTTTGTTACAATTGAAACCGCTAAAACAGTTTTCTATTCCGTTCACAGGCCTTAAAATTGGCAAGCATCAATTCGATTTCGAGATTGATAACAGCTTTTTTGACGCGTTTGAGTACTCTTTGGTAAAAAAAGGAGCACTTACTGCCGAAATTGAAATGGACAAACAAGAGACGATGCTGATTTTACAAATCCACATCGTAGGCACCATAGAATTAGATTGCGACAAATGTTTATCCACATTTAATTCGCCAATTGATATTAAAGAAAGGCAGATTGTAAAGTTTGCTGAGGATGAACTGGAGAGCGATGACCTCGAAATCATTGTCCTCAATAAAAAAGAGAGTACCGTTGATATATCTGAAATTCTATACGAATTTATAAATGTATCAGTACCCTATATAAAAGTTTGTGAGCAGAACGGTAACGGCGTTCAGTGCGACCAGGAAATGATCGCAAGACTGGAAAGCCTGTCAGGCGATGCTCAGCATGAAGAAGAAACAAATACAGACGACCCTCGTTGGGAAGCGTTAAAAAAATTAAAATAATAATTAAATAAATCAGCAATGGCACATCCAAAACGCAAGATCTCTAAAAGTAGAAGAGATAAAAGAAGAACACACTATAAAGCGGTAGCTCCTTCTTTAGCTACTTGTCAA
>JAATFQ010000076.1 GCA_015655115.1 Sphingobacteriales bacterium | reverse complement strand
TTTTTTGCATGCTGTCATCAGAACTTAGGTAATGTTGAACAACCTCGCGTTTGAAATCGTCCGAATAATGCTTTACAATTTTCATCTTTTATTGAGTTTTATGTGCTCAAAATTGTAAACCTAATTCCGGACAAGACATTATCCAGCTCTTCTTTAATAAAGTGAAGGCTGTTTTCGTGCAGCTGATTAAACTCTGCTGCAGAAAAGCGTCTTTTATCGAACCTGATGACATGGAAGTCGTTCATGCCCCGCTCAATCTGCTGCCTGTTGGCGGGATTGATGGACGACCATAATGTAGAAAATATCAGTTTGTTGCCCTCATGCTCTACCGTAATATCATTAATGAGGAAGACGTTTTTCCGGATGCTCTCTAAAAAAGACCCCGATCTCAGCGACAGGTCAGAATGGTAATACTCATGATTGCCAGGCAGCCAATAAGTACAGGCGAAATTATCAGATATATAACTGAAGAAATCCTCATGCTTGCCTATCAGTCCGAAAGGCACTACGTCGCCCGCTAAAATCAAAATATCACCTTTAACTTGCAGGGGATGTGTTCTAATATAATTACAATTCTCTTTAAACTCTAAGTGCAGGTCGGAGCAATATTGTAAGGTCATCAGGTCAGATTAGATGACCTAATTTAACCAGAATAATTAAGAAAAGGGTATCCGTATAAAATTTACATAACTTATAAAGTTACATGAACGGTGTGGTGCTGGCTTCCGGCTAGTTCAGTCTTTCCATTACAGCGCCACAGGTCAGCATATGCTCGCCATAGTAAGGGTTACGTATCGTTTTGTCATTACTTAGCCAAAATGCCCCTTTATCGTCCCTTGCCATTGGACAGTGTAATACATATAAATTGCCAGTTGCTACACCTGTATTTTTCAGCAAAGCGATAAACCTGTCGCTTAATGTTGCATACGCATCCCTTTGTGCTGCTATATCATTTGCACCGCTTATATCAGCGGCTGAGGTAGCAAGCGCTTTTCCGCCATTAATTTTTCCTGCGCCCAATTCAATCGCTGCTGACGCAACCTTTGCCGCTGAAACATCATCGGCAGCAAGAGATTCCGTTAAGTCAATATAGTAGCGATATATCGCATTCAAATGATCATCTTTCAGGCGAAGAACAGCTCCTGTAGATGTACCGCCCGTTTTTGCGGCCGTTATTTTTGCAGTAGGATTATCGTGTCCCGAATGACTTGCCTTGCGTGGCTGGTCTGCTGATGGCTGATTGGAATTACAAGCCGCTAGTGTAGCTGCTGTAAGCAACAAGAGAATAAGTTGAATTACTGTTTTCATCGGTATATATAGTTTTGTCTGTGTATATAGATTTTTAGAGCCTATAAGCTATCATGATTTTATATTCGTTTTTTTACATTTTCCCTTCCACAGGGTTTTTGCCCTTTTTTAAAATATACTCGCTATAGAGGAGGTAAGCCCCTGAAACTACCACCTTGTCTCCATTTTCCAAGCCAGCTGTAATCTCTACCTGATCAGCACTTTCTGTTCCGGTTTTTACTACTTGCGGCATAAACTTGCCCTTTGCTTTCTCCAACCATACATGCGCACCTTTTCCGTCGTGGATAACAGCATCAACAGGAACGTTCATCACCTTATCTTTTCCTGGTGAGGGCACAAATATATTGGCCTGTAAACCTGGCTGCCACTCATTTTTGGTATTGGGAATAGAACCACGCAGCTGTATCAGCTGACTATTGGACTGCAGGGCAGGGTTAATAAACTTTACGGTCATCATTTGCGGCTGATTTTCCCAGCCAGGTATTACCACCTTAAGCTGCTGCCCTTCTTTGATGCTGCCTGCCTCTGCCGGATAAATGTCTGCTTCTACCCATAGTGAGCTATATCCCTCCAGGCGCATTATCTGGCTCCCTTCTTCTACATACTGGCCTTCGCTAACCTGCAATTCAGCAACAACCCCACTCGCCGTTGCAGTAAATGTGATATAAGGATTTGCCTTTTTTGCTGCTTGCAGTTGCCTGATCTGGCCAGCAGACTGCCCGTATAACTGGAGTTTCTGTAAAGACGATTTATGCAGGCGTGCAAAAGTCTGGTCGCCTGGAAATTGTACCGCCTGTGCCAATGTCAGCAAATATTCCTGTTGCAGAACCAAGAGTTGTTCCGAGTAAATTTGATACAAAGGTTGTCCCTGCGAGATCTTTTCTCCTGTTTGCCGTACATACAGCCGTTCAATTCTGCCGGCAACCCTGCTAGATATATATTCCGTTTGTTCCGGATTAACAGCCAGACGTCCGTTGAGTTGCGTATAGTTGGTTAAGGCACCCATTCCTACACTCATCGTTGTTATATTGGCCAGAGCCTGTTGGTTTTCATCCAGCGTGAGGAAGGCTTCCTTCTCATTTTTGTTAAATGGTACCAGGTCCATGCCGCATATCGGACAGGTGCCAGGTTGTTCCTGTATCACTTGAGGATGCATCGGGCAGGTATAGGTTTGTGGTTTTGCAGCACTATTATTACCTGCCTTTTTAGGTGTACATGCCGCCATAAAAATTGAGGGCGCAAGGGCGATAAATGCAAAGCTTCTGATAAATTCTTTCCTTTCCATAACCTTAATCCGTTTTGTTTTTTACTTTAATAAAGCTTTCGCTATCAACAAGGTACCACGCGTTTTTAGCGATATCCCAGCCGCTGATATCATCTAGCACCTGTATCTGGTTGTTTTGTGCTATTCCTGTTTTTACTACTTTTGGGATAAATGATCGTCCTTCTTTCTTAAACACTACCGCTTGGTTACCCAGAGAAAGCAGGGCTTCCTGAGGTAGCCAGCTGGATTTTTCTGCATAAAAAGGCAGCTGCCCGGTAAGCTGTTCTCCGACTTGCAGACCATCCTGTTTAAGGTAAACCCGTACCGAAATAAAGTTTTCCCCTGCATTGATCACCGGGACAACCATTCCGATCCGGCCTGTTAAAGTTTGCTTTCTATTCGCTGTACGCTGAATGATGACTTTCGCCCCCTTACTCAGGTGGGCTACCTCTGCCGGATGAAGAAAAAACTCCGCCACTACATCCGAGGCTTTGTAAATAGAGAAAATACGCTGTCCCGCGCTCAGGTATTGCCCCTCGCGCAGCATAATTGGTGCCGCAACAGCGGTGCTTCCATTGGAAGAGGAACTGCCTGCTCCTGAGCTGCCCATCCCATCCATACCTGATGAAGATGCCTGTACGGAGGAGCCATATGATCCCGATGCGCCTGAGGAAACTGAGGCTGCTGATGGCGATACTCCACTGCCCGACGCCTGCTGTTCTACGATATATCCCGTTGCATTGCTGTAAACAGGGATCGAATAACTGACCTGACCTGTGCGCAGCACCTGTTTAATTTGTACAGGTGACATCCCCAGCAGCATCAGCTTTTGTTTAGCGGCATTCAGTAATTGCTCTTCCTGTCCTAAACGCTGGATCAGCAGTAGTTCTCGCTGCGCTGCGGCGAGGTCTGGCGAGTACAACGATAAAACCAGCTGTCCTTTTTTTACTGATTGATAGTTATACCTGATATAGATTTTCTCTATACGGCCAGACACACGGCTTGCCAGGCTGCCCTGGTTGCGGGTATCATAGCTCAAACGACCTGAAATCTCTTTCAGGTAAACTGCTGAGCCATTACTTGCCCTTACTGTAGGGATAGAAGCTATCACCTGCTCATTTACAGGTTTCAGCAGGTAATTGAGACTCGTATCCCTGCCTGCATGAGCAGTCATTGATATTTTGCCTTTTCCAACTTCACCTTCAGTGCTAACCGTAGCCCACTGGTGTTCAGGTTGATGCACAGAATCCGCCTGTTCTGCAGCAGGATTTGTCCGCTTTTGATGACAGGCCATCATCAGCACTGCCGATAAAAACAAGAGCAGCCTAGCGGTATAGTTCCTTTTCATAATCAACAATCATTTGATACAATTTCATTTTTTCATCCAGTACATCAGTTTGCATCATGGTCAAAGCTTCCCATGAACTGATCACTTCCGGCAGGGAGAGCTTATTCTCCTGATAACTTGCAAAGTCAGCATCCATAGTCCTTCGCAGTGCTGGCACAATCGTTTCTTCCATGGCTGTAATTCTTTTTTGCATAGAGAGGATCTGATACTGCATGCCATAAAGCATGCCCTGCGATTCCTGCAGCATACCCGCCTTTTCTTTTTCCATAGACTGGACCTCATAGTTCATGGCTTTTGCCTCAGACTTGTACATTTTTGATGCCCATGGAACAATGGGGATACTGATCATACCCATAATACTGTACGCTTTGGGCATCATCTTATTCAGGGGAGACATATGGTCAAACCTTACCCTGAAGTCGGGTTTGTTCTGTGCGTTCATCGCTTTTATGCCCAGTCTCATGGTATTGATATTCTGATCCATTTGTACAATATCCTGGCGGCGGGAGGCCAGCAGTGCGGTATCAAGAACAGCTTCAGCTTTAAATACCGGTACGTAGGCGGTGTCTATATTCAGCGGACTATTGGCCGGGGCATTCATCAGCGCATTCAGCAGCGCTTTGGCTCTTGCAATTTCTCCCTGCTGCATCCTGATCATGTTCTGATTTTCCTCAATCTTGGCCTTCGCGCGGAACACTCCCGACAGCTTAGACTGATTATAAGGATACCGGATATCCTCAATCTTTTTCATCATCTGCATAATCCTGTCATTTGCTGTTAACACTTTGATGCGCTGTTGTGCCACAATACTGGTGTAATAGAGGGTCTTTGCCTGTGCCTTTAAAAGGTTAAGCGAGATCATCCCTGCCGTCCGCTCTGCATTAGCCTGCGAGGCGATATAGCGCTGCTGCGCCCTCAGTTTCCCCGGATTAGGAATATCCTGCTCCAGCTGGAACATCAGGGCGCCTTTGTCGCGATCATCCATAATCTCTGTTCCCGGATAAGGGGTCATAAATGTTCCCAGCCCAACCATTGGTGCCATCCATGCCGTTGCTGCCCTGGCTTTATATTTATAGCTCTCCGCCTTTAATCCATAACTCTGTAGCGATATATTATTGTTTTCGACCCGCTTTAATACGGTATCGATGCTAATATGCTGTTGTGCCCATAGGGGAGGGCATAGGAATATTAATACCAGTAAGAGCAACATAAACAATCGTATTTTTTCACCGATGGCCAGCTGTGTTCTTTTAATGATAAACAACCTTATTTTTTTATTGATGAACATCATGTACCTCCAGTTTTCCATATTTTTTTAACTCATGTTCTTTTGCCATTAAAAATATCAATGGCGTTACCAGTAGAATGTGTGTAGAGGAGGTCAGCACCCCGCCAATCATCGGCAGCACAATAGGCAGCATCACATCAGTGCCCACGCCGTTAGCCCACAATACAGGGATCAGTCCGAAGAGCGACACAGATACCGTCATCAGTTTTGGTCTCAGTCTTTTTGCTGCTCCGTGGATTACATATTCGCGCAAGTCTTCTTTGCTGATCGTCTCGCTTGAATTGCCTTTCAAAAGAATAAGCTGCTGCATAGCATCATTCAGGTAAATGGTCATTACGATACCCGTTTCCACAGCAATCCCGAACAGGGCAATAAATCCTACCGCTACGGCGATCGACAAATTTATGCCCCAGAAATAAATGATATAAGCCCCTCCGATAAGCGCAAAAGGAATGGTGATCAAGCTCAAAAAAGCTTCCCTTAAAGAATGAAAAGCAAAATAGAGAGAGAAAAATATCACCAGTAACACCACAGGAGCAATCCATAATAAAGTTTTCTGTCCATTTATCATTTGCTCATACTGTCCGCTCCATTCCAGAAAATACCCTTCAGGCAAGATGCCACTTGCTTTATTGATATGCTCAATAGCTTCCTTTACCGTACTTCCTAAATCGCGGTTACGCACATTAAACATTACGGCGCCCCTTAACAGTGCATTTTCGGAATTGATCATCGGCGGGCCGTCTTCATAACGGATGTCAGCCACGGCAGATAAGGGGATTTCTCCCATTGAAGCAGATTGCAAAGGAATGCGCTGGATACGTTCAATGCTATTTCTGAATTCCTGCGCCAGGCGTACGCTGATAGAAAAGCGCTGCCTGCCTTCAATGGTATTGCCTATGGCAGCGCCTCCCAGGGCCGATTCAATGGTCTGGTTCACATCATCAATAGTTAGCCCGTAGCGCGATAATTCTCCACGTTTAAGGTCGATAGCCAGATATTTACCCCCTGTAATCGGGTCTACATACAAGTCGCTGATTCCTTTTGTACCTTCCAGTGCGCTCTTAACCCGTGCCGAAACAGCAGCGATGGTATCCAGGCTCTGCCCATATACTTTAATGCCCACATCAGTACGGATACCTGTAGAAAGCATATTTATCCGGTTAATAATGGGCTGTGTCCAGCCATTTACTACTCCCGGAATCTGTAGTTTCCTGTCCAGCTCAGTGATAATATCTTTTTTTGTAAACCCCTCACGCCATTGCGCTTTTGGCTTCAGCATAATGATCGTCTCGATCATGCTGATGGGTGAGTTGTCTGTCGCGGTGCTTGCCCGGCCGGCTTTACCGAGTACTTTTTCTACTTCAGGAACAGACTTAATAATCTTGTCCTGCACCTGCAGGATACGTTTTGCTTCATTATTGGAAATATCCGGCAGGGTAACCGGCATAAATAAGATGCTTTGTTCATCCAACGGAGGCATAAACTCCGTTCCAAGGTTTTTTAACAGCGGAATAGTCATCAGCAATGCGATCACATTGATAGCTATAGTAGTTTTACGCCAGTTGAGCACAGTCCGTATCACAGGCTCATAGTATTTTTCCAGGAACTTGTTCACTGGGTTTGCTGTGTCGGGCCTGAATTTCCCCTTCATAAAGAAAGAGATCAGTACCGGGGCCAGCGTAAGTACCAGCAGGGCATCTACGATAAGGATAAACGTTTTGGTATAGGCAAGGGGATGGAAAAGTTTTCCTTCCTGGCCTGTTAGCATAAATACCGGGAGAAAGGAGGTAATGATAATTATGGTGGCAAAGAATACCCCGCGGGATACCTGCTTGCTTGATTTCTCAATAATCTTCAGCCTATCTTCTTCCGAGATCCAGTCCGGGTTTTTCTTAATCCAGCGGCTTTTCGTTAACCAGCCTGTGTTTTTCTTCAGCGCCTGACTTGTGGTTGTCCCGTTCGCGCTTTTTGTGAATAGTCTTTTTATCCAGGTGCTCATAGCTCGTTTGGTTTTTGTTGTTCCTTTTGCCATATTTCATAGCGCTCTGCAAGGTGTTTATAGGCATTTTCACTCATCACTATCCCATTGTCAACGATTACCCCAATTGCAAGTGCAATCCCGGTGAGGGACATGATATTTGAGGAAATGCCGAAGGCATTTAAGAAGATGAAGCTGGCAGCGATGGTAACAGGGATCTGGATGATGATACTTAAGGCACTGCGCCAGTGAAACAGGAAGATAAGTACAACCAGAGATACCACGATCATCTCTTCAATCAGCGTATGGCGGATAGAATCTACAGATTCCTGGATCAGCTTGCCTCTGTCGTACACAATGTCGAACCTCACCCCGGCGGGCAGTCCTTTTGATACCTCTTTCATTTTAATTTTTACCTTTTCAATCACGTCGGCTGCATTCTCGCCATATCTCATTACTACAATGCCGCCTACACGTTCCCCTTCTCCATTTTGATCGAATATGCCCAGCCGCGTATCACCTGTCATCTGCACAGCAGCCACATCGGCCAGTCTTACCGGGATGCCCTGGTCATTTTTAATGGGAATATTGCCAATTTCTTCGAGCGACTTCAGGTAACCTGAGGTCTTGATGATGTAGCCGATATCGCTCATTTCGAATTTCCTTCCTCCAGATTCATTATTGTTTGATCTTACTGCTGAAATTACCTGCGGAATAGACAGCTTATAGTGCAATAATTTATTTGGGTCAACTGCGATCTGATATTGCTTTTGAAAACCTCCGAAAGAAGCGATCTCACTTACCCCGGAGACATTCTGTAAAGCAAACTTCACGTACCAGTCTTGTACGGCACGCTGCTCGCCGAGATCCATATCAGGAGCATTAAGTGTATACCATAAGATATGGCCCACGCCAGTACCATCAGGACCAAGCTGAGGCGAAACCCCGGCAGGTAAGGAGCGGGATACCGTACTCAGTCGTTCCAATACCCGTTCCCGAGCCCAGTAGATATCTACATTGTCTTCAAAGATCACATAGATGAAGCTCATGCCGAACATGGAGGAGCCTCTTACATATTTAATTTTAGGGATACCCTGTAAGTTAGTGACCAAAGGGTAGGTAACCTGGTCTTCTATGAGCTGCGGCGAGCGGCCCATCCATTCAGTAAATACGATCACCTGATTTTCTGAAAGATCGGGGATGGCATCAATGGGATTCTTTTTTACAGCGATGATGCCCCAGACCAGTAGTCCTGCTGCCAGCAACAGGACAATGAATCTGTTTTTTAGCGACCACTCTATGATTTTATGTACCATATGATATTATGTAAAGCGCTGACAGGTTAAGCTGGCTTACGCGTATTATTTTCACCTGCAATTGATCCTTGAACTGGAGAGGTTTCCAGGTGTCATCCTGAAGCGTTTTCCAGTTTAAGGAACTATCCTTTGAAGAGTTGCCCAATTGAAGCGTTACTTCTCTTGAATAGGGTTGCCTATATAAATGATTATCAATTAATAGGAAGAATAAGAAAGAAATTGAAATCCGGGACATAACTAAGTTATTCCGTGATACGAATTAGGGGAGAGAATAAAGAGATATTAAATTCTGTAAGTGCAGTTGCGGATAAAGACAGGAATAAGCTGCCTTTCCGGAGGGGCATTGCTTAAAGCAGCTTTGCCGGTTTCAAGGGGTAAGGAGAAAGTCCGGGATTCCCAGGGTCCCATTTTTAATACAATAACAGCTAGTTGCTGAACATCATAGTTAACCTGTACAGGTTTTTGTGAATGATCAACCTTTGCCTGTTTATAATCGTCTTTGCAACAGGATTTTTTAGCAGAGTCTTTTTTTAACATCCCACAAAAGCTGCATTTTGCTTTTTGTGGTGCTGAAAAGCCGAGGTCTACCAGCTTATCCATACAATAATGAAAGTGCACCGTCATTCCGCTGGATAAGCCCAGGTAAAAAAACGCAAGAACGGTGACGAGGAATTTTTTCATCTATGCAATATTAGCAAATTGAAAAGTATTATTCTTACAAAATTGCGATTGTTTTTTATATCCTGCCGGAACTTATTTTAAATTGATCGCAATAACTCCTTTAATACCATTATCCGCAATTGTATTAATGAGGGAAATTGTTTAGTACCCCGGATTTGGAATTTATCCCGGGCACAAAAAAAACGTCTTCCAGATAGGCGGAAGACGGTTGTTAATTTTTTTGTAGTTTTTACCGAAATATTGATTTCTATTTAAACAATTCCTGCAAATCACGGTCTGCCGTGGGTATTTTCTTCAGAAAGTCGTCAAAACCATTGTTCTCCTGCGAGCTATACATTCCATAGGCATCCATAACATAGCCGATCTGTCCTTCCTTATCTTCCAGAAGATACAAAACCGAGTTGTCAGCCGGATCTGAGTCGCCCTCAAACCTATATGTTTTTATGATGGTAAGATCTTCAGGATTGTAAATTTTATTTAAACCGACTCCTTGCATTTTGCCGTGGTCAGTCATCTTTATTTCGTTATCTAAACCTTTCTGCCTTAATTTCTCTAAAATCTGGCTAAGTGTATTCATGTCTGCTGGATGTTCCATAATAAAGATTGTTTTTCTAATAAACAACGGGCTG
>JAATFQ010000028.1 GCA_015655115.1 Sphingobacteriales bacterium | reverse complement strand
TGCCTCTTCAACGATGTGTTTAAAGTGAGAGCTTTTAGTACAATAGCAATATTTATAATCCCCACGGTAATTGTTCTTGATGATAGCCGTCTGAAACAACAGTTTTGCCTGCTGTATTTTTTTGGTTATCATCGGAAGATAAGTGAAACGTAATGGCGTACCATAAGTCTCAATCATTTCCATTAGATTCAGATCTTGAAAGTATAGTTCATCGTCTATGACGCTATAGCCTTCCTGCGGAAAACCTACACTTAGATCAAGAAATTCGGAGTAACTCTGCATTTTTTATATTTTTGAACAATTATTTAAAGGGTTGACAAATTAAAATGAGTTAATTTTGGTGCCAAAGATAAACACTTTAAAATACACTCGTAATTTTTTTATGTGTGCAAACCTAAAAATTACACAAGTTAAGCAGGAATCTAGAGTACAATAGGTATCATGCAGGAATTTGGTCAGCAGCAATGAAAATCGCTGTGCTGAATTTGGTTATATATTTTTTTATAACACTTGTCTTTAAAATGTGCGGAATTAAGGTCGCCAATGACCTTAAAAAAGAATTGAATTATGAATATTGAACAACATATAGTCGCTGCGACGGTAAATGCAGTAAAAGAATTATATCACCAGGATCTGCCTGAGGCACAAGTGAGCCTGCAGGATACAAGGCTTGAGTTTGAAGGACAGATTACTATTGTGGTATTTCCAATAGTGCGTTACTCTAAAAAATCTCCCGAAGTTACTGCGAATGAGCTGGGCGAATACCTGGTAGCACATATTGAAGAAATTACTGCTTTTAATGTAATCAAAGGGTTTCTGAACTTAAGTATAGCTACTCATTATTGGGTGGACTTATTTAATTCAGAATTGTTAAAGCCAGATTTTGGTAAGATTGCTCCGAATGGCAGGAAGGTAATGGTAGAGTATTCATCACCAAATACCAATAAGCCGCTTCACCTGGGGCATGTACGTAACAACCTTTTAGGGTATTCTGTGTCTGAATTGCTGAAAGCAAATGGTGCTGAAGTATATAAGGTAAACCTGGTGAACGACCGTGGTATACATATCTGTAAGTCTATGCTGGCCTGGCAAAAATGGGGTAATGAAGAAACTCCTGAAAGCTCTGGATTAAAGGGCGATCACCTTGTGGGTAAGTATTATGTGATCTTCGACAAAGAATATAAAAAAGAAATTGAAGCGCTGAAGCTGGAAGGGCAGACGGAAGATGAAGCTAAAAAGAATGCGCCACTGATTAAAGAAGCGCAGGCAATGTTATTGGCTTGGGAAGCTGGCGACGAACAAGTTATCAGCCTCTGGAAAAAAATGAACAACTGGGTTTATGCAGGTTTTGAAATCCGCTATAAAAACCTGGGTGTAGACTTTGATAAGTTTTATTATGAGAGTAATACTTACCTGTTGGGTAAAGGTACTGTAGAGGAAGGACTTGAAAAAGGAGTGTTCTTTAAAAAACCTGATGGATCTGTTTGGATAGACCTTACTGCCGATGGGTTGGATCAGAAACTGGTGTTGCGTGCTGATGGTACGTCTGTTTATATTACACAGGATCTGGGAACGGCACAGATGAAGTACGATGATTTTAAAATGGATGAGTCTATTTATGTTGTTGGAAACGAGCAGGATTACCATTTTAAGGTGCTGTTTCTTATTTTAGATAAGCTGGGGAAAAGCTGGGCTAAGGGACTTTACCATTTATCTTATGGTATGGTAGACTTGCCAAGTGGGAAGATGAAATCGCGCGAAGGTACGGTTGTTGACGCTGATGACCTGATAGCTGAGATGGTGGCTACGGCGAAGCAGAAGACTGAGGCTTTGGGGAAGGTTGATCATTTTAGTGAAGAAGAAAAAGAAAGCCTGTATTATAAAATAGGAATGGGCGCGTTAAAGTACTTCCTTTTAAAGGTAGAGCCTAAAAAACGCCTGTTATTTGATCCTGCAGAATCGATAGATTTCCAGGGCAATACGGGACCGTTTATTCAGTATACCCATGCGCGTATCAAGTCGTTGTTAAGTAAAGCAGGGCATAAGGAAGGTGTTGAAGTTGACAGTAAGATTGAGCTCTCAGGCACGGAGGTGGAAATGATCATTTTGCTCGCCAAGTATCCGTCAGAAATTACGCTTGCAGCAAAAGCATTTAGTCCGGCTAGTTTAGCGAACTATATTTATGAAGTTGCAAAAATGTTCAATAAATTCTACCATGAAATTCCACCCCTGGTAAAGGAAGAAGACGAGCAGCTGAAACAGCACCGCTTAAACCTATCATGGGTGACAGCCAATATCTTAAAATCTGGCATGCGCATTTTAGGTATAGAGGTTCCGGAAAGAATGTAAACTTGAAAACTCAGTAATTATTAAGATATGGAAAAGGCGCTGATTGAGATAAGCGCTTTTTTAAATAAAAATATTGTTTTACAAAAAAAATATTTTACATTTATTCTATTATTTTTATGTTTTATCATTGAGTAATACAAACAACACACCAAATAGAGGCGGGCACTTAACGGTGCCTTCCTTGTTTATATATCTACTGGTTTCATATTCAGTAAGTAAGCTGGTTATTCCACATCACTATTAGTTTATTCTACACCATTGGTAGTTTTTACCACAGCTTTTTTTCTAAAAACGGGAAAGGTCATCGGGCTTCTTGCTGGTCGTTCATCTCCAAAAAGTACTCCCCACTGTTTAAACATTTCTGTTCTGTCAAATACGATCTTCATCACTGCAATCATCGGCATGGATAGGAACATACCAGAAACGCCGGCAATGCTGCCACCGATAACAACGCCAAGGATAGACACCAGGGCATTGATTTTAATTTTCGACCCCACGATCCTGGGCATTAGGATATTGTTGTCCAGAAACTGTACTGCAGCAATAACGGCAAGCACAGTTATCACCGGTGTGAGGGTAGCAGCTGATGTTAAAGTCAGCATTACACCTATAATGTTTCCTAGCAGAGCTCCTATATATGGGATCAGGTTCAGCATTGCGAATATAACACCAATAAGCAAGGCATGCTTAATTCCAAAGAGAAGCAGGATGCCACCTAATAGTATGGTCATATAGGTGATCTGGATTAATAAACCTACCAGATAGCTTTTAATGATAGACTCAGTTTCATAAATGGCTTCTTTAACTTTAGGATGGTCGTCTTTCTTGAACCACATAAATGCAAAGCGCAGCAGGATGTCTTTATAGAAAAGCATCAGGTAGATATAAATAGGTAATAATCCCACAAAAACAAATACTGAACTTAGCGTAAGGGCTGCGCCACTGGCAAGATTCCCTGCCATAGCCAACAGGTCGTTGCTCTTTTTACTGATAAAATCCAGTTGCTCTTTCGATGAATAATGACTGATGCTGCTAATCCATTCGCTTAAACGGTGCAGATGAAGGGATACGTTCTTCTTAATCTCAGGAAAATCGTTGACCAGGTTCGCAATTTGTGCAGAGAAAAACCATCCGATTAGTCCAACGAATATAGCGACTAACAGTATCGGCAGCATGATAGCGAATACCTCAGGGAATTTATGCTTTCGTAGAAAGCGGTAGATAGGTACTAGCATAATGCTAATAAAAAATGCCATAATCACTGGCATTATAATATCGCTGGCGATAACAAACAGGGCACCGACTAATACTAGTCCCAGTAATTCTAAAGACCTTTTTACAGTTATTGGCATTTCATTCATTGTAATCCTTGCGTTAATTTCAATGGTAAAACAGGGGAAGCTATGAAATGTTTGGGTAGCTTTGCGTATTCTAAAACAAAGTATACCGAGCATGATATCAAATGAAACAATTGTAGCTTTATCTACTCCACCCGGATCGGGTGCCATAGGTGTAATCCGCTTGTCGGGTGCCGCTGCAATTGAGATTACCAACTCCATTTTCAGCGGAAAAAACCTGCTGGAACAAGCTACACATACGCTGCATTTCGGACTGATTAAAGATGGCGATATCGTTATTGATGAGGTTGTGGTGAGCTTATTTGTAGGTCCTAAATCTTACACTAAAGAAAATGTGGTGGAGATCTCCTGCCATGGCTCAAATTATATTATCCAGCAGATTATCAACCTGCTGATCAGGAAGGGTGCTACAGCTGCCAAACCGGGGGAATTTACGCTACGTGCATTTTTAAACGGGGCAATGGACTTATCGCAGGCGGAAGCGGTAGCGGATTTGATTTCGTCGGATTCACAGGCAGCACATAGTGTGGCGATGAACCAGCTGCGCGGCGGATTTAGCACGGAGCTGAATGTGTTACGTGAGCAGTTAATTCATTTTGCCTCTATGATAGAATTGGAACTGGATTTCTCTGAGGAGGATGTAGAGTTTGCAAACAGAGACCAGCTACAGGATCTGATTAATCAGATTACGCTGGTACTGAATAAGCTGATCCGCTCTTTTGAACTGGGGAATGTAATTAAGGAAGGGATCAATACGGTTATTGCTGGAAGGCCTAATGCGGGTAAGTCTACCTTGCTGAATGCTTTGCTAAATGAGGACCGCGCTATTGTAAGTGAGATTGCAGGAACTACGAGGGATACGATTGAGGAGGTTTTAAATATTAATGGGATCAACTTCAGGCTGATTGATACGGCGGGCATACGTGAGGCTACAGACACGATTGAAGCGATAGGAGTGGAGAAGACGATGCAGAAAATTAGCCAGTCGGCCGTTTTAGTGTATTTGTTTGACGTGTTGAATCTGACGGCGAAAGAGATCAGGGAAGATATTGCGAGTTTGCATAAACCTGGTGTTGCTTTTATTGCGGTGGCAAATAAGATAGACTTATCATTTAATGACCGTTTAAAGGAGCTGAACCTTCCTTCGGATATTCAGTTTATAGCGATCTCGGCAAGGGAGAACCAGTATATTGAGGAGTTGAAGAATTTGCTGTATGAGACTGCAGTGGGGGATAAGCTATCGGAAAGCCATACTATGGTAACGAATATCAGGCATGTGGAAGCGTTGAGGAAAACGCAGGAGTCGCTGAATAGTGTAAGTGAAGGATTAATTAACCCTGTTACTTCTGATTTTTTGGCGATTGATATTAAGCAGGCACTGTATTATTTAGGGGAAATAACAGGGAAGGTGACAACGGATGACTTGCTGGAGAATATATTCAGTAAGTTTTGTATTGGTAAATAAAAGTAATTTCTTATAGTTTCCTTTGTTTTCTTTTACTTGATAATCAGTATATTGTGTTTTCATTTGCTTGGTTATTACTTGTTATGTTCCTGAATTTGTACAACCAATGTACAACTTTTAAAGCTTGAGTTGTACAAATGTACAACTCAAAAGGTTTAGTATGAAGATAGCATTAAAAGAAAAGAAACTTTCAAAAGGAACGATCAGTCTTTATATTGAATACTATAAAGGATAAATGAAAGATGCATCCGGTAAACGCATCCATCAGAGGGAATTTGAATTCTGAAACAGTATCTGCACCAAAATCCCAATAACGCTGCAGAGAAGATAAAAAATAAAGAGAATTTGAAACTTGCGGAGGATATTCTGGCCATTCGAAAGAGTGAGTACCTGCAAGGTAAATATAACATAAATTCTTATACACTGTTCCATCTGCGTAACAAGCATATCTTTGCTTATATCTGATCAATACCGATGTATATTCTAATCGCCTTAATTATAGTTTGAAATAGATTCGATGAGATTGCTCTGCGGTCTTATATCATATCCGGACCTTATTTTGAGTTGAGCATATTAATCAATTTGTCTGCGGTTTTGAATTCCCCATTTTTTAATTTCATTCAACATAGGCTGTGTCGTAAGGCCAAGGGCAGTAAGTTTGTATTCAACAGTTGGTGGCACAGTCGCAAATATTTCTCTGCTGATCAGGCCATCTGCTTCTAATTCGCGTAACTGCGTAGTCAACATAGTTGGCGATATGCCTGATATTCCCCTTTCCAGTACTTTAAACCTTTTAGGACTTCCATCTTTTAGGGCGTTTAAGATTCGTATTTTATATTTCCCGCTTAATAAACTAACTGTATATTCTACCGGACAAATAATATTTTTTCTTTGTGTCGATTTTAATTTGCTCATTTTCAGTATAGCTATGTTTTTGTTAACTAATATAGGTTTCGTGTACTACTTGTAAAAGTATAGCATTGAAAATAACTTTGAAAAAAAGAATTAGAAAATGACACAATTAATGAATGCAATCTGTAAAATGGCTAATGGTGGCCTAGTACAGAAAAAAGTTCCCAGACCAGAAAAAGCCCAACAGGAACACCTGCTTATCCGGATGAAATCTTCTGCTATTAGCCACGGTGATAAGGCTTTTATTAACCAGCCTTTCCCGCCGGGCGCAGTGAATAGCCAGTATGACGTTTTTGGTTCCTCTGGTGCAGGTGAAGTGATTGAAATAGGCAGTGATGTACCAGAGAACTACCTTGGCAAGAATGTAACAATTTATCGCTCCCTGCATAATAGTGATGTACTGTTGGGGTGCTGGTCAGAATATGCGCATGTACATTACCTGGATTGTGTAATCCTTCCTGATGATGCTCAAGCTGACGAATATTGCGGTTCGCTGGCTAACATTATCACACCTTATGCCTTTCGTATGCAATCTTTGGCTGAGGGGCATACAGGTATTATTTGTACTGCTGGAACGTCGACTACCGGAATTATGATGCTAGGCATATCACTCGCTTTAAATTTTCCATTGATATCCATCGTTAGAAATAGGGAAAGTAAGCGAAAGCTTGAAGAACTGGGTGCAGTTAATGTCTTAGTGCAGGACTCCCCAGATTTTAACGAAGAACTCAAGGGAATGGCTGAGAAATTGAAGGCTACAGCTGTGTATGACGCAGTTGGTGGAGCATTACTCAATAGAATCGTAAATCTCGTGCCTAATGGTTCAACAATTTATTGTTATGGTTTTCTGGGTGATGATTTACCGGTTAATGTTTTCATGCGTCAAATATTATTTAAGGGGTTAACAATTAAATCATTCTCTAATATTGGTACCCCAACAGTAAGAGATCCAAAACAACTTATTGAAGCTTTGAAATTTATTTCAGGAATTATCCACATGCCACATTTTAAAACCAAAGTAGGCAAAAGGTTTGAGTTATCCGAGATTGACGAGGCATTGATATATTTACCTGTTGACATCGATAAAGCTATTTTAGGCTTAAATTAAGAATGCCGGATAAAGATTTTGAAAATATAGGAAAACTTACACGTATCGTGGGGAATAACACCAGCGTCCGCCAAAAGTAAAATGCTAAATAGGACTCCCATCCTGGGAACGCATTAAAGAATTCGTCTATTGATTGCCTGTCACCTTTTGACATAATGATTTAGGACTGATCGAACAGCACAGGCCACATGTGGTCATGCTGGATTACCCCCTGAATGGAGAACGTTCCACGGTGATCTGCCAGCGCATCAAAGAAAAAATACCCGCATTGCCGGTGATTGCTTCGAGTTGTAATAACAACATTCACCAGGAATACAATAAGTTTGGCTTTGATGGTACCTTTTGACCTGGATTTACTGTATCGTACTTGTAAATCAAAATTGCCCATACCATCATGCAAGGGACAATCAATTTAGCTGAAAGCATAGCAACCTTTTTTCTGGCATTCTGCTACAGATCGTATATTTTTCTATTTGGTAAAGTTATTTAAACAATAAAAAATCCCTGTCTCTCTAAGGAACAGGGATTTGAAGAAACTTATCTTAAATCAATTATTTAGTGTGCAGTTGTTCATTGACTTTACGAATCGTTTCGTGTGTTCTCCGTCTCGATGGATTAGGAGTTAGGGCTCGCGGGCATCTCGGAGGCCCGGGCTAGTGCCTGCGTGTCGATATACTCCCGGATGTTCGTCAGTTTCCCATTTCGAACGGTGACGTCGAAGACCCAATCGTCTTTGAACGCCTTATTCGTGGCTTTAATTTTTCCAGTAGCCACGCCGATGACGAAAACCCGTTCTCCCTGCCCTACGAATTCGGGGGGCTTCGGGTAGGTCATTTCCACCTCTTCGGACGCCTTCTGAAGCACATCCACCAATCCCGAGTGCCCTTTGTAGGTGCCGGCCAGCGGCCAGTCCTCGCCCGGAATGATCCACTCCATATCTTCGGAAACCAGCGACAGCAGATTTCCCCTGTCGCTGCTGCCCATTGCCGCTAAAAATTCTTTCACAACTTGGACATTCGCTTGTGTTATCTTGTTTTCCATCTTTTTAGATTTATGAATTTAAAAACCATACATACCACCCGAAACGGAGATTTGCTCACCCGTAATCCAGGCTGCATCATCAGAAGCAAGAAATACGGCAGCTTTCGCAATATCTTCAGGCCGGCCTCTCCTGCCAAGGGGTGTATTGGCAATAAACATTTTTTCATATTCACTGCCGGCAGTCACCCCAGCTGCGGTTGCACCTTCTGTTTCGGTAGCGCCTGGTAAAATAGAATTGATACGAACGTTCTTTGCACCCAGTTCTTTCGACAAAGAGATCGTTATTGCGTCTAATGCCGCTTTAGAAGCGGAGTACAAGGAAGCTCCTGGCAGCGGCATTTTACTGGCACCCGAACTAATATTAATGATATTTCCGCCCTTATTGCCAAACAGTTTCAAAGCCGCTTGTATCGTTAGTATCGGGCCAAGCACATTCACATTGAAACTGTTATGAAAAGTTTCTGCTGATATCAATTCTATTGGTGCGTATCCCTGATAAACAGCGTTGTTGACCAATATATCCAAGCCGCTGAATGCCGTATTGGTTTCTTCAAACAGCCTGGTTACATCTGACTCATTCGATACATCGGCCTGTACCGCAATGGCTGTGCCTCCGTTGTCTGTTATTTCCTTCACCACCTTATCCGCGCTTTCTCTGCTCGAAGCATAGTTTACCACAACTTTGCGCCTTCCGCCGCAAAGTGTTTGGCTATAGCTGCACCTATTCCTTTTGCTGCACCGGTTACTACCGCTACTTTGTTTTTTAATTTACTCATGAGTTCTATTCTTTTAGATTTTTATCAGTCGAACTTGATCAAGTCCTGAAAGATCAGTTTACCCCAGGTATTTCCATGGGCCTGCACCAGTAGCCCGCCTTCCGAAAGCCCGCCAAGTTTGACCGGCGCGAAACCGAGATTTTTCGCAAGGGCATCAATTTCCGCTGCTGCGCCGTCATCGTCGCTCGCCAGGAACACGACTCTTCTGCCACCGTGTACGGCCGGATCTTGTTCAAGAATGGCAGCGACCAAATGGTTGAATCCCTTAACCAGTTTTCCGCCGGTGAAGGACTGCGCCACGAACCTGGCAGAAGGTAGTCCTCCCATTTGCTCAGGGGGCACGCCATAGGCGTTGGTTACATCCACGATGATCTTCCCCTGCCAGTTGGGCAGCGCCTTCGCGACATCCGGGTGCGCTTCAAAACGCACCGCCAGCAATATGATGTCCGCCTTCGTGGCTTCCGCCAGTGTTGCGGGAATGATCTCCGGGCCGATCGCGGCCGCATCGGAGGCAAAGCTTTGCGGGTCGCGCGT
>JAATFQ010000254.1 GCA_015655115.1 Sphingobacteriales bacterium | reverse complement strand
TGTTTCTGAGTGCTGTCCAATCCTACAGGCTTGTATAGATTACAATATAACAAATCTCCGCTATTGGCTTTAAGGGTAAAAATCCCCGATTCACCTAAAGCATAATCTTTTAATGGGTTGGGCGACTGTAGCAGTTGTTTCTGCAGTGTCCCTGCTGTTTCAAATACAGCGGTAGTACCAGGATTTTCAATGCTGCTATAAGCATCGAGAATAGTATTTCCACTAGTGCTCAGTAATGTACGATGAACCGCATCACCCTTAGTCAATCTTAAAGACTTTCCTGTTTTTAAATCCAGCCGATAAAGATCCCTGTTTACAGGAGATGTTCCGGTAGACTCATAAAAAAGATGGCGGCCTTCACCGTCAAATCCTTTCAGAGCCAGCACTTCCCATTTTCCTTTGGTTAACTGTTTCAGCAGATTCCCTTTCACATCATAGAGATACAGATGGTTCCAGCCATCGCGGTTGCTTTGCCATATGAATTTACCAGGATCATTCTTCAGGAATAATACAGGAACCAATGGCTCCACATATTTAGCATCTTTTTCTTTGAATAAAGTATTTAGAAATGCGCCCGACTGCGCGTCGTAAACGTTCAATTTCATCTCATTTTGCCCGCGGTTTACAACAGCAATATAGATCAGCTTGTCGTCAGGACTCCATGCAATATTAGTGAGATACTGCTCTGCAGGCTCACCGGTTTTAAGATATACTACCTTTTGTGTTGCCGTATTGTATACACCAACTGTAACATGGTGACTTTTACCACCAGCCATGGGATACTTGATATTGACATTTTTTGCAGGATGACTGCTCCAGTCTACAATAGGATAATCCGCCACCATACTTTGATCCATCCGGTAAAAAGCAAGCTGCTTACCATGATTGCTCCAGAAGGTGCCTTTAGATATACCAAACTCATCCCTGTGTACCGAAGAAGCATACACAATATTTTCTGTACCATCTGTAGTTACCTGCACAGCTGTTTTACTGTCACTCACAAACAAATTAAAGCTATCCAAATAAGCAACGTACCCGGCACTGCTCTGATCAGCTTTATCTTTATCAGCCAATGCTTTGTTAAGCACCGGACTTAATGTATTTTTCTCCGCATTATAAACACAATCCACTCCATCAAGTGTAATTGTCCAATCTTTCGCCTGATCAAATTTAATTGGCGGCATAGCCCTCAAGATATCTCTCCCCGCTTTATGCAGCTTTTGATTCAGCTGTGCAAGGGTCAAAAACACCTTATCTTCTTTAGATTTGACATTGCCAGAATACCATGCTGAGCCTATACTGCTCTGCGTGGCAGCTGGCTTAAGATAAATATAATCTTCAGTGCCATAAATAAACTGCAATGAATTTAGATTTTGGGGCGCCAGGCTTGTGCGCGCTTTAGACATTGCTTCAGGAATAGTGAGTTGTCTCTGCTGTGCAGCTAATAATACAGGCAACAGCAAAAGTACAAACAGTAATTTCTTCATCAGGGTTAGGATTTGATGCGGCAAATATAGTAATTATGACTATTGCCTTAATCTTTCCTTTTGAACCAAATGACCTCTATTAAGATATTTATTCATAAAAAAACAATAAAAATGGTTAAATTATGTTAAATATGTATAATTGTTTAGTCATGAAATCTATTAAAGTATTCCTGCTTCCCGAATTGATTCTCAGAAAACTAGGTTTATCGAAACTTTACTATTGGTTCAATAAGTAATATTTTTATTATAAAGCAACAATAATTAACTCTATTGCTTAATTTCATCCCCCGTAATGTTAAAGATATGAGTTATGTAAACCGGTATAACTAAATCGGTATAGCATAAACTCATATCGTCTTGAAAATAGGCAATGTTGTGCTTTTACCTGAACAGGAACCATCACTTAACGCTAAATAATTATAAATCTATACCAATGACAATAAAAACTATTAAAAGCTCATTTGCCGTTTTAGGGATAGTGGCAACCAGTTGCTCTTCTTACGCGCAACAGGTTCCCGGAAAATTTATAGATCCGGCAAACATGGACCTTACTGTAAAACCCGGAGACGATTTTTATACCTATGCCAGTGGCAACTGGATTAAAAAGAATCCTGTTCCTGCCAAAGAAACACGCTGGGGAAGTTTTAACGAACTGCGGGACTTCAATATCAATGCGGTAAAAAGTATTGTGGAAGAAGCAGCTGCCAATCAATCTGCTCCTGCAGGGTCGGTAACAAAGCGGGTAGGCGATTTCTATGCGGCAGCAATGGACAGTATAGCAATTGAAAAACTAGGATACACACCTATTAAGGCAGATCTGGTACGTATCAGCAAGCTTCAAAACCTGCAGGGTATACTTGACGAAGCTATGGCTATGCGTGTATCAGGTATCGGCAGCCCGATGTTCGGATTTGGCGTTTCACAGGATAGAAAAAACGTGACTAAATACATGCCTCAACTCGGACAGGGTGGAACAACACTGCCCGACCGTGATTATTATCTTAAAGATGACAGCAGGACGTTAAAAATCCGCGAGGCATTTATTAACTATATCACTACACTATTCACGCTCACGGGCAGCTCTGCAACTGAAGCAGCGCAAAAAGCAAATACTATATGGGCAATTGAGAAATCTTTTGCCGAAGCACAGATGACACGCCTGGAAATGCGCGACCCATACAAAACATATAATAAGTTTACGGTGGCCGATTTCAGCAAAACTACCCCTGACATCAACTGGGCCTCAACTTTACCAAAATTAAAGGTAAACGGACAGGATACAATTATGGTCGCAGCACCTGCATTCTTTGTCACTTTAAACAGTATGCTAAAAACAGTACCGCTGGCAGACTGGAAAATATACCTGCAATGGAATATCCTGAAAAATGCGGCACCTAATCTGAGCTCTCCATTTGTTACTGCAAACTTCGCTTTTAACCAGGCACAAACAGGCCAGCGGGTGCAGACACCAAGATGGCAACGCATGTCGCAGTTAACGGATGGTACCATTGGGGAACTGCTGGGCCAGCTGTATGTTGCGAAATATTTTAAACCTGAGGCCAAAGCAAGGATGAATGAATTAATTGATAACCTGCGTAAAGCGTTTGAGATCAGAATTAAAAACCTTGACTGGATGAGTGCAGAAACAAAAGAAAAAGCGTTGGCGAAGC
>JAATFQ010000245.1 GCA_015655115.1 Sphingobacteriales bacterium | reverse complement strand
TGAATTGATCCAATGGAAATTCTTTCCTTACAGATCTGCCGAATGGTGGGATCTGGGCTGTGATATGATTGGTGTTTTTATGGCTGTTTTTAGCTATATTATCCTCCATAGATCGAATTTTAATGAAAATATAGATCACAAACCCTAGCAGGATACTAATTAACTGGTATATGGTGATATGGTTTTATAGGATCAAAATATGCTCATCAACATACTCACTATTAAAGACCAACCCATTTATGATACCATATAAGCTGTGTTTGCTACTTCTGCTGGTTACCGTTATCTTGAGCAGCTGCAGTATTTTTAAGGGAGGCTGCCACTGCCCGAAGGTAAGTTATGCCGCACCTCATCAATTTCATAACCAGAAAAGGGTTTAATCCTTTTTCTGCGTATCCGGAATGTTACATTTCTTTTAACATTCATTAACAAACTATTCACGCTGTATGTAGTCTGATAGAATATATTTACAACATATTCCATATTCTAAATGATTATTCGCCGTAAAATCTCCGTTCTTTTAGTACTCCTTTTTTTAATTAGTTATTCTTCGTATTCACAAAATAAAACGGGTTCTGTAACCGGTAAGGTTGTAAATGCTAAAGATTTCCTGCCGGTTGACTTTGCCTCTGTTGCGGTGAAAAGCATGAAGGACTCCAGTGTGGCAGGGGTAACCAACACACTGGCTGATGGTACATTTGATATCAAAGGACTCGCACCGGGGTCGTACAGGTTATCGGTTGCTTACCTGGGCTTAAAGACCTATAATAAACTCTTCTCGGTTACTGCAGCAGCTCCGGCAGTGAAGTTGGGTGATTTACCGATGGAAAACACAGGACTGACGCTGAATACGGTAGAAATTAAAGGGGTTGTTGTTCCGGTAGTTGTAAAAACAGATACTATCGAATATAATGCTGCAGCGTTTAAAGTAAGAGAGAATGCTGTAGTAGAAGATGTACTGAAAAAATTGCCTGGCGTAGAAGTAGCCAAAGATGGATCTATTAAGGCCCAGGGAGAAACCATAACACGGGTTCGTGTGGATGGCAAGGACTTCTTCGGTAATGACCCGCTGCTGGCAACAAAGAATCTTCCTGCAGACATGGTTGACAAGATCCAGGTTATTGACCTGCTGTCGGAACAGTCGCAGTTTACGGGGGTCGATGATGGCAACAGGGAGAAGATCATCAATATCACTACCAAAAAAGGAATGAAGAATGGTTATTTCGGTAATTCCAGTGGCGGCTATGGTACCGATGACCGTTATGATGTCAATGTAAATGTCAATAAGTTCAAAGATAACCAGCAGTTCTCTGTCATCGGGCAGATAAATAATGTCAACAAACAGAATTTTGGTACTGGCGGTGGCGGTGGTACAAGAGGCGGCGGCGGAAGCAGGGGCGGTAATACGAATAGCCCTCAGCAGGGGATTACCACTACTAATGCTTTTGGGGTAAACTTTGCAGATGAATATGCAGACCAGACAAAAATTACTGCCAGTTATTTTTTCAATAAAACTTCTTTATTTCTCGATCAGACCAGCGCCAGGCAGAACTTATTGGGCGATGAGAAAACTACGTTCGATGAGCAGTTGAAAAGCACTACTGAGAATTTAAACCACAGGTTTAATTTTATGGTGGACACTAAGATCGACTCTTCAACCACAATCCGTGTGGAGCCTAACATCAGTTATACCGAAGCGAATTCCAACAGCGCAAGCAGCTTTGTTAATAACTATGTGGATAACGTTGCTGTCGGATCGCAACGCCTTAGTAATAAGTCTACTTCGCCAGTTGTTGCTAACAATATCCTGATCCGCAAAAAGTTTTTAAGGAGAGGCCGTACGCTGTCGCTGAATGTTAAAACGAATATTAATGATAACGATGCGAAGAACTACAACTATATATTAAACAATACTACCGATTCCCTGGGTACGCGCCAGAGCTTAATTGACCAGCTGAATGACCAGAATTCTGACGCAATCAGCAATACTTCCAGGTTAGTCTATACAGAGCCATTGTCCAAAACACTGAATCTGGAAACCAACTTTGAAAACTCTTACAGCTATTCAAAGAGTGAGCGGTTTGCTTACAATTTCAACACGGTTACTTCCCAGTATGATATTCCGGATTTAACCTATTCCAATACTTATGAAAATACTACGGTAACCAATGCGCTGGGTGCCAGTTTAAATAAGACAGCTAAGAAATATAACTGGAATATAGGCGTAGGCGTGCAGCATACAGACCGTAAGAATGATAACCTGACCACCAATAACCTGTTGAAGCAAAGCTTTTATAACTTTGTGCCTACGGCACAGCTAAGATACAAGTTCAGCAATAGCAAAAGGTTAATCATCAGGTACCGCGGAAATACACAGCAGCCCTCTATTTCGCAGATCCAGCCTATTGCAGATAACTCTAATACGCAAAGTGTGCCGATTGGTAACCCGGATTTAAAACCTTCATTTACCAATAGCCTGAACTTATTATATAATAACTTCAATTTTGAAAAATTCCGCTCATTGTTTGTCTTTGCCAGCCTGAGCCAGACTTTCAATGCCTTCGGAAACAATACCACTACTATTACCGAGGGTGATAATAAGGGCAAGCTTGCTGTAATCCCGGTCAACGTTGATGGGGTATACCAGGCTAACCTGGGCTCTTCTATAGGATTGCCAATCATTACCGACAATAAGCTAAATATCAACATTGACCTGGGCGGTTCTTACGCCCGTGGGGTCAACCTTACCAATTCTATTGATAATGTGACCAATGATTTCTCGGTTACCAATAAATACAGGCTGGTGTCTTCTATGGATAAGCTTGACCTTACAGCAGGTATTGGCGGTTCCATCAACAGAGCTACTTATTCTGCACAGCCCAATGGAAATACAACGTATTATACTTTAAATCCCAATATTGATATTAGCTATATGTTTCCAGGAAATATCCGATTAGCAGCCGATGCGAACTATTATTCGAATACTGGCAGGGGCGAAGCTTACGATATTAGCTATACTATTGTAAACGGATATATGAGCAAGCAGTTCTTTAAAAACAGGGGCACATTTAAGCTCGCTGTAAATGATGCGCTGAATCAGAATAAAGGTGTTTCAAGGACCTCAGCAAATAATACGATCACCGATTTAAGGTACAATGTACTTAAACGTTACTATATGTTTTCATTCACCTATTCACTAAACAGGATGGGTGGTAAAAATATCGGTGGAGACATGCCGATGCGCGGTCAGGGTGGTTTTGGTGGCGGCGGCCCAGGTAGAGGACGTATGTAATTTATTTGGATTTATTACAGATAAAGGGTAAATTGCCTGCGAAATAGAATATAGAAAACAGATGAAACTTTCGCAGTTAACTCCCGGGGAACGTGGCACTATAGTAGCTTTTACAGATTTAGAGATGTCGGTGAAATTAATGGAAATGGGATGTTTGCCTGGTGAAGTGGTGGAAGTGGAGCGTTTTGCACCACTGGGTGATCCTATGGCTATCCGCGTAGCTGGATACCAGCTGTGCCTGCGCAAAAACGAAGCTTCTGTTATCATCATATCGTAAACAATTTGGACGCTGATATAAAAATTGCATTAGTTGGCAATCCTAATACAGGAAAATCAACACTTTTTAATTTACTTACCGGATTAAACCAGAAGATTGGTAATTTCCCTGGCATCACTGTAGATAAGAAAATTGGCTATTGTAAATTGACGGCCAACAGAAATGCCCAGATTATAGACCTTCCCGGAGCTTATAGCTTATATCCTAAAAGTAAGGATGAAAGCATCGTGTTCCAGGTACTGGCAGACGCAAATAATCCAAGTCACCCCGACATAGTTGTTGTCGTTGCCGACGCAACCAACCTGCGCAGGAATTTATTGCTGTATACTCAGGTGGCCGACTTAAATATCCCTGTTATCCTGGCCTTAAACATGACAGATATGGCCCTTAAGGAAGGGATCAATATCAATATTGATAAACTGTCTGAACGTTTAGGAGTACAGGTAGTGGCTATATCAGCAAGGAGCAATACAGGATTAACCCAATTAAAACAAGCTATTGTCAACACTACCCCTATTGCTACGCAAGTAAAGGGAGCAGATATGAATATGCTGGCTGCGGATGCAATCAAGGATGTAAAGGCAATGGTTGGCACCGATAACGACTACTTTGCTCTGCAGCTATTACATCAGCATGAGCATTTGGAACGGTATACACCGGCCCAGTATGAACAATTTGAAGAGATTGAAAGAGTACATCACTTTGAATCTTCTAAGCTGCAGGCGGCAGAAACTATTTCGCGGTACCGTTATTTGAGTACGGTACTTTCCGGTGTTATTGAAGACACCGGGGCGGTAAAGAAATTTGTGATGAGCGACCGTATCGATTCGATTGTAACCAATCGTTTCTGGGGTTTCTTCATTTTTCTCTTCATCCTCTTTTTTGTATTTAATGCGATCTTCTCCTGGTCTTCCTATCCCATGGAGCTTATTGAAGAAAGCTTTGCCTGGTTAACTCAAATGGGACATGCAAAACTCCCTCCTGGGATCTTAACAGATCTGTTTCTTGATGGTATCCTGGCCGGACTGGGGGGGATTGTTATTTTCATCCCTCAGATTGCTATTCTATTTGCATTTATCTCTATCCTGGAAGATACTGGCTATATGGCCAGGGTTACGTTCATGATGGATAAGATCATGCGCAAATTTGGGCTCAGCGGCAGGTCGGTAGTTCCCATGATCGGTAGCCTTGCCTGTGCAGTGCCTTCTATTATGAGTGCGCGAACTATTGAAAACTGGAAAGACAGGATTATCACCATCATGGTGGCACCATTGGTAAGCTGCTCAGCACGCTTACCGGTATATACATTATTAATATCACTGATCATACCAAATGAGAGGGTACTGGGGATAATCAGTCTCCAGGCACTTACACTGATGGGGATGTATGTGATCAGCATTCTGGCAGCAGTTATTGTTGCTTTTGTGATGAAACTGATTATTAAATCGAAAGAAAAATCATACTTTATCATGGAATTGCCTGTTTACAGGATGCCAAGGTGGACTAATGTATTGTATACCATGTATGAAAAATCGAAGACTTTTGTTTTTGAGGCTGGTAAAGTGATTATTGCCATTTCAATTATTTTATGGGTACTGGCTACCTATGGTCCGCCGAAACGCTTTGAGCAGATAGAAAAGAAATATGCGGCGATAGAACTGCAGAAAGACAGCGTGCAGATCAGCACACTAGAGCGCGACAAAGCAGCAGAAAAGCTCGAAAACTCTTATGCAGGTGTACTGGGTCATTCCATAGAGCCAGCGATCAGGCCTTTAGGGTTCGACTGGAAAATAGGTATTGCCCTGATTACGTCTTTTGCTGCCCGTGAAGCCTTTGTAGGCACAATGGCTACTATTTACAGTGTGGATAACAGTGAGGGCAATGAGGGCACGATACGTGACAAGATGAAGGATGCAGTAGACGCCAATACAGGTCTGCCGTTGTTTACTTTTGCTACGGGCTTTTCACTGATGTTATTCTATGCTTTTGCGATGCAGTGCATGAGTACTGTTGCAGTGGTTTACAGGGAAACGAAATCATGGAGATGGCCTCTTATCCAATTGGTATACATGACAGTACTGGCATATATTGCAAGTTTAATTGCATATCAGCTTTTGAAGTAAATTCTTTATCTTAGTACTGTGGAAAAAGTCAATGTTTTAGCCCAGTATATGTCGCCCCAGGCAGCTCCGGTAATTGCTAAATGGATTGACTACTTTCAATGTGAATTTAAGATCTCTAAAAGCAGGGCAACCAAGCAGGGCGACTACAGGCATCCGTTTCGTGGGGCGGGCCATAAGATCTCTGTTAACAATAACCTGAACCAATACGCTTTCCTGGTTACTACGGTTCATGAATTTGCACACCTGCTTACCTGGAACGACCATAAGAACAAGGTTAAGCCGCATGGCGAGGAGTGGAAGCATAATTTTAAAAGAATGATGGTCCCTTTTCTGGAAGGTAATATTTTCCCTGCAGATGTTCATCATGCCATTACCAGCTATTTAATGAATCCTTCGGCTTCGAGTTGTACGGATCTCAAACTATCCAGGGCGCTTAAAATGTATGATGCACTAAAAGATCATTCCCGGCTGGAAGAGTTGCCGCATGACACGGTATTCACTATTAAAGATGGCAGGAAGTTTAAAAAAGGCGAGCAGCTGCGGAAGAGGTTCAGGTGTGTATGCCTTGATAATGGCAATGTTTATTTATTTTCCCCGCTTGCTGAGGTAATGGTATCCGCTACAGGTACATAAACTGCTTCATTGTCTACCACTTTCCATTTGAACTTCAATTTTTCATCTTTAAATACTGAAGTCATATTCACCAGGCTGTCGATCAGCGGATCATTGTTCTTAACCAGGATGCTGGCGGTATAATTACCGGGATGTTTACTTTTAAGGATGATATAACGCGAATCGGGATAAGTAGTGATATTCTGGAATACCATCTCAAACTTATCTGTACCCCTGATAGCGTCGTCCATTGCCTTGATATCATTGATATAGTTTTCTGTAGGATATTTATTATCTGCCGGCTGCACGCTTAAATAAGGCAGCGTATGGATGGCTTCTTCAGACGATGCTGTACGGCTGTCTATTTTGAAGGTTACATTATTGCGCAGGTAGGTGCGTGTATCTTTTAATACCTGTCCTTCGCCATTCAGGAACCTGCTGCTTTCTTTTACTAGTATGAGGCTGTCATTTTTAAAATAATAGCTTTTCGTTACATCACTTGTGGTCCCGTTAGCAGAATAAGTGCGGTATAACATTCCATTGCTATATCTGCTGTACTTTTCAGCGTATAGAGAAAGATCACCCGACATATAAACCAAACTGTATTCTTTTTTAAAATTACTGATATTCCTGTCGACTCCGGCGCTAAAGCGCAGGACAGATTTATCATCTATTCCAGTATCGCCCGCTTCATCTGCTATTTCGGCCTGCGGGTGTTTAGATTTGAAGTTACAGCCCTGAAAAAGGAAAATGATCAATACAGCATATAATAGACTTTGGAGCTTCATAATGTGTTCTTAAATGGAAATCATTAATGGGCAGTCCATTATCGTGCCAATGCACTGTGGAGAGGATCGGACGGGGATTTAATACGCGAGCAGCCTGGTCATGGTTTCGTGTATCCTGCTTTTAGCGAGAAACAGTTCTTCCAGGGATTTGCTCATAGGTATGGCTGTATCGAGGCTTGCACAGCGCATTACAGGGGCATCCAGTGAAGAAAAGCAATGCTCTGCTATCCATGCAGCCAATTCGGCACCAAAGCCGCTGCTAAGGGTGTCTTCGTGCAGGACCATCACCCTGCCGGTAGCTTTCACCGCAAAGGCAACGGCTGCTTTATCCCATGGCTGCAGGCTGCACAAGTCTATCAGCATAATTGACAATTCCGGGTGTTCATCCAGGTAAGAAAGCATCCAGTGTACACCCATACCATAAGTAATGACCGACACCTGTGTTCCTTGTTTGAGTAAGTGGGCTTTACCGATCTCCAGGGTATAATAACCTGCAGGTACCTGTCCCGTTAAACTTCTGTATAGATTTTTATGCTCAAAATAAAGCACCGGATTAGGATCTTCAATGGCGGCAAGGAGTAATCCCTTAGCGTCATAAGGGAATGCCGGGTAAACGATCTTTAATCCGGGGGTCTTGGTGAACCAGGCTTCATTGCTTTGCGAATGGAATGGCCCGGCACCGGAACCCGCACCTGTAGGCATGCGGATAACCACGTCGGCTTTCCCGCCCCAGCGGTAATGTGTTTTGGCAAGGTTGTTTACAATCTGGTTAAATCCGCAGGTAACGAAATCTGCGAACTGCATTTCTACAACGGATTTGTAACCATTAATAGACAGGCCAAGGGCTGTACCTACAACGGCCGACTCACATATGGGTGTATTGCGTACTCTTGCTGCTCCGAATTCGTCCAGAAAGCCAGCGGTGATCTTAAAAGCACCACCATATCCGGCAATATCCTGCCCCATTAAAACCAGGTTCGGGTATCGCTGCATGCCCAGTCTCAGTCCGTCGCTTATCGCATCAATATAGCGGACCTCTTTACTTTCCTGCTCCGCAGGTTGCATTGGGAAAGCTGAGTGCGTAGACAGCGTTGAGGCCATTGTTGATATTAAGTGCGCTCTCAATGCTGAAAATCTTGAATTGGAGGCCTGCGCTGGAAGTGTTGACCGGGGAGAAACGGGTACCTGCACAAAAGGAGCATACATATCTTCTATTTCTATTGCTGCCGAGGCTGCAGGTTCTGCATCGTTGAAGGCTGTTTCTACCTCCAGGTCTATCTCAGCTTTAAAATCCTGTTTAATATCAGCCAGCAGCTCGTCGTTAAGGATACGCTCTGCGAAAAGAAAACTTTCAAAGCAGGCAACAGGATCTTTCTCTTTCCATTCTTCGAACAGATGAGGAGGAACATATTTGGTTCCCGATGCTTCTTCGTGGCCTCTCATCCTGAAAGTCATACATTCTATGAGCACAGGTCTGGGATTTTTTCTCATCCCTCCGGCCACGCGGCTAATGGTATCTGCCACTTCAAGGATATTATTGCCATCGATCCGCAGTCCCTCAATGCCATAACCTATAGCTTTATCTACCAGTTGGGCGCAGTTATACTGTTCGTTTACAGGGGTAGAAAGGCCATAACCATTATTTTCTATTAAAAAGATAACAGGTAGTTTCCATACCGAAGCTATGTTCAGCGCCTCATGGAAGTCACCCTCACTGGTAGCCCCTTCACCGGTAAAAACCAGTGTAGCGTTTTCATTTCCCGCAATCAGGTCTGCCAGGGCAATACCATCTGCCAGGGCCAGCTGCGGACCCAGGTGGGATATCATACCAATTATTTTATATTCCTGTGTGCCGAAATGGAAAGAACGGTCCCTGCCCTTGGTAAAGCCAGTTACCTTACCCTGCCATTGCGCCATCAGCCGGCGCAGGGGGATATTGCGGGCGGTAAACACACCAAGGTTTCTGTGCATAGGCAGGATATACTCATAGGGCCGCATAGCCAGGGTAGCACCAACGGCTATTGCCTCCTGTCCGATTCCGGAAAACCATTTCCCAATGCGGCCCTGTCGCAGCAGGATTAACATTTTCTCCTCCACCATTCTCGGATAAAGCAGCTTTTTATACCACATCAGCAGTGTAGCATCATCTTTATCTTTCCGGTCAAATTGCATAGCAGCCTAGTTTTTTGGTGTTTGTTTATTTTTTTCCTGCCACAGCTTAGAAAACGACTTCGGTGCAACTTCAGGCATGTCACGATATTTGCCCCACATTTTTTTGAAGAACAGTTTCAGGAAGAAGTTCTTCAACTTTCCGCCTACCATGTCCATGCGCGACCTTTTAGACATACTCGTGTCCCACATTTTCCAGCCTATTTCTTCTGTTTTAGTATTTGCATGCTGACTGGCGGCATCTCTTCTGTTCAGCAGCAGCATTTTATGAATGTCTATCTTGACAGGGCATACCTCAGAGCATTTGCCGCAAAGACTGGAGGCATAGCTAAGGTGCTTGAATTCCTTCATCCCTTTCAGATGCGGGGTAATAATAGATCCGATAGGGCCACTGTAGGTTGTTGCATAAGTATGCCCCCCAATATTTTTGTAAATAGGGCATGCATTTAAGCAGGCACCACACCTGATACAATACAGGCCCTGGCGCTGATCCTTTTGTGCCAGCAGGTTCGTTCTGCCATTGTCGAGCAGCACTACATACATTTCTTCAGGGCCATCAGTTTCATTTGGCTGCCGTGGCCCGCTAAGGATCGTATTATATACCGTTAAGTTCTGGCCTGTGCCATGGCTGGCAAGCAGGGGAAGAAACAGGTCGAGGTCTGCAATGGAAGGGATAATCTTTTCTATCCCTACAATCGCGATATGTATTTTTGGAAAGGTAGTACTTAGCCTTGCATTTCCTTCATTTTCAGTTACCACAACACTTCCTGTATCGGCGATAAGGAAATTGCCGCCTGTAATACCTATATCTGCACTGAGGTATTTTTCACGCAGTAGTTCTCTGGCTTTTTGTGTAAGCTGCTGTGGCGTGAAATCTATCGGAGTGCCGAACTTCTCATTGAAAAGTTTTGCAATTTCTTCTTTGCTCAGGTGCATTGCCGGCGTCACGATATGATATGGCGCCTGCCCCAGTAGCTGGACTATAAATTCACCCAGGTCACTCTCCAGCGAAGTAATGTTATGCTCCTCCAGAAAGTCATTGATATGGATCTCCTCGGTAGTCATGGACTTGGACTTGATCACGGTTTTGCCACCATTCTTATTGATGATGTTCAATATTTCTCTTTGTGCTTCTTCGGCATCATTTGCCCAGATCACTTTGCCCCCTCTTTTTTGGAAGTTGGCTTCAAACTCCGGTAAAAACTTGTCAAGGTTTTCCATTACCCGCCATTTTACCATGTGGGCTTTTTTCTTGGAGTTCTCTAAATTCTCAAACTTTGTCAGCCCCCTTTCAACAGCAGCATTGTATTTTCCAATGTTATGGTTAATCGTGTTCCGATGATTCAGATCAAATGCCTTCTCATCCGCCTTTACCAAAAAATCCTCAGCAATCTTAGTCATGTTCAAATATAAATAAATACGTTCATAGCTAAACAAAAAAACCTGCCAGTTGTGGCAGGTTTTAATTTATTTTTTTGCTTCTTAGTTTTTTGGGGTGCCATCTTCGTTTTTGTCTACAGCAGGGCGTTTTGCGCCATTTGCTAATTCCCATGCAGTAAAGTAAACCAGTTGGGCACGTTTGGCCAGGAGGTTAAAGTTGATCTTACTCACTTCATCGCCCGGCTGGTGGTAATCTTCGTGAACACCATTGAAGTAAAATATTACAGGAATACCGTGCTTAGCGAAGTTGTAATGGTCAGACCTGTAATAGAACTGATTTGGGTCGGTACGGTTATTATACTTCATATCCAGGGTCATCTTCAGGTAATCTTTATTTGCCTTGATGCCCACGGCATTCAAATCAGAGCTCAGCATATCAGAGCCAATGATATAAACATATTCAGGATCTGCAGTATGCGCTTCATCCACGCGGCCGATCATATCAATATTTAAATCAGTAATTGTATTTTCCAATGGGAAAACAGGGTGTTCAGAGTACCATTCAGAGCCCAGCAGGCCTTTTTCTTCGCCTACAACAGTCATGAACAATACACTTCTTTTCGGTCCATGTCCGGCTTTTTTCGCATTGGTAAAAGCTTCAGCAAGCAGGAGCACTGCCGTAGTGCCGGAGCCATCATCATCTGCACCATTGTTTACCTTGTCGGTTCCCGAAGTTGTGAGTCCGATATGGTCATAATGTCCTGTAACTACTAAAATTTCTTTTTTTAATTTAGGGTCAGCGCCTTCCAGAAAGCCCAGTACATTCTCCGCTCTTACCTTCACTTCGTTTTTCATGGCATTTGCCGACACTGTTACTTTTATCAGTTGTGAAGCAGGTTTTCTGGACGACATGAGTTTTTCTCTCAGGGCCTCTGCTGTAGTGCCTGAGGTTTTAAGAATTTCGTTGGCCGTTGCTGTAGACACCAATATTGAAGGGAACGACTTTTGTTTTGCCATTCTCTCTGTAGCCTCGGGGGTTTTTAGCTTAGGCTCCCCGGTACCACTGTACATTGCTTTGCGGCCTTCTGTAATATGATCCAGCGACGAGTCTATCTGGATAACCGCGAGGGCACCGTGTTCAGTAAGATATTTGACTTTATCCATCTGCATCATCATTGCTTTTCTCCGCGAAGCCCTGTCGGTCGCTACAGGTGTTCCCGCAGGAACCGTCGGGTCGCCCGAAGCAAAAATCATCACTACTTTACCTGTGACGTCGATACCTGCATAATCGTTATATCCCTCTTTTGTCAGGCCGAAGCCGGTGAAGACTATCTCATTGGTATTAAAGGTAAATCCAGGCATAGCAACGCCACCTGCGGGGATTACAAAATCAGTCAGGTTTTCCTTTGGCTGCCCATCCACGGTAAATATTGCCTGGGTAAGGTTATAGCTCACCATATCGATAGGCTGGAAATAGCCTCCGTCGACAGGTGGTTTTAGACCTAAGCTTTTGAAATGTTCTTTAATATAGTCGGCTGCCATCCATGCACCTTTTTTTCCAGTTTCCCTACCTTCATATTCATCAGAAGCGAGAACAGACAGGTGTTTATAGGCATTGTCCTTATTGATAGCGGTGCTAAATCTGATGGCATTTTTATCCTGAGCTGCTGCAGCTCCGATACAGAGCATTAATGCTAAGCTGGTACTTAAAAAGTGTTTGTTCATTAGTTAAAGTTTAGCATGATATTTTTTCTACTCAATTGATTTGTGCAGTAATATGTTTTATGTGTTTTTCTTAATTGGTGTTTTCCTGGTCATACTGTATTATTTGTCCAGTTCTTTTTTCTTTCTTCTCTCAATACTGGCAGAAACGAAGATACTCAGCTCATACAAAACGAATAGGGGCAGGGCTACTACCAGCATCGTCATCATATCTGGTGTTGGCGTTACCACTGCAGCGATAATAAGGATGACAATGATCGCATAGCGACGGCTTGCGCGCATAAATGCAGGGGTCATTATTCCGAACATTGATAAGATGTAGATCACAACCGGAAGTTCAAAAATAATCCCTGTACCAATAGTTAAAGTAGATATGGACGACAAATAAGAATCTATAGTAAAAGTGTTTTCAATTCTTGAGCTCACCGTATAATTGGTAAGGAAATTGATTGAAAGTGGACAAACGATGAAATATCCAAAGAGTATACCTATCAGGAACAGCAGGGAGGCAAAGAATACGAAGCCGCTGGCCGATTTTCTTTCTTTTTCATGCAGGGCTGGTTTTATAAAAAGCCATATCTCAAATAATAAGTAAGGTACGCCGAAGACGATCCCGGTCATGATACATGAATTGATCTGCAGCGTAAATTGCCCTGCCATCTCCGTATTGATAATTTTACCTTTTATAGAGGTGATACAGAAATCGGCGCCCAGTGAAGGGAAGGCTGCGGAAAGCTTGCACATCATGCGGTAAGTCCAGAAATCGCCACTCATAGGGCCCATTACTACCGTGTCGAAGATAAACTCGTAAAACCAGAATGCAGCACAGGTAAGCAGGAATATTACTAATAATGAGCGCAGTAAGTGTTTTCGCAGTACATCAATATGGTCGAAAAAAGACATTTCAGATTCCAGGCTTTTCCCTTTCTTTTTTATAGCACCTATCAGGTCCTTCGTTTTATTATCGCTCATGAATTTTATTTCTAAATAAAAATACCATTCTATTTTATTAGAATGGCATTTACGTTTTAAATATAGGAAATAGATCTTTCTCTATTCAGAGAAAACAAAAGTTTCCATAAATTTAGTAGTGAAGTTTCCGGCTCTGAAATTAGGGTCTTTCATTAATTTAAGGTGGAAAGGGATCGTGGTTTTTATGCCTTCGATGACGAACTCGCTCAGCGCGCGTTCCATGGTACTGATTGCTTCTTCGCGGGTTTGCGCCACACAAATTAATTTCGCAATCATAGAATCATAGTTCGAAGGAATCTGATAACCTGCGTACACGTGTGTATCCACCCTTACCCCATGTCCGCCTGGAGAATGGAAATTAGTGATCCGTCCCGGGCAAGGTCTGAAGTTATTGAAAGGATCTTCAGCATTGATCCTGCATTCTATGGCGTGCATATCAGGAAGATAGTTTCTGCCCGAAATAGGAACGCCTGAAGCTACCTTAATCTGTTCTTTAATTAAATCATAGTTGATGACCTCTTCCGTTACGGGATGTTCCACCTGGATGCGGGTGTTCATTTCCATAAAGTAAAAGTTACGGTGTTTATCTACCAGGAACTCAATCGTTCCGGCGCCTTCATAACCTACTGCAGTAGCACCTTTAATGGCCGCCTCGCCCATTCTGTCTCTCAGTTCAGGAGTCATGAAAGGAGAAGGAGCTTCTTCCACTAATTTCTGGTGACGGCGCTGAATAGAGCAGTCACGTTCAGATAAGTGGCAGGCCTTACCATACTGATCACCAATAATCTGGATTTCAATATGACGTGGGTCTTCAATATATTTTTCCAGGTACAGTCCGTCGTTGCCAAAAGCGGCACCCGATTCCTGTCTTGCGCTGTCCCATGCATTTTCAAAATCTTCATCTTTCCATACCACGCGCATTCCGCGGCCGCCACCACCGGCAGTAGCTTTGAGGATCACAGGATAACCCATGTCGTTGGCAATTTTTATCCCTTCTTTAACGCTTTCCAGCAAACCTTCAGAACCAGGTATAGTAGGTACACCTGCTTTTTTCATGGTTTCCTTTGCTGACGCTTTATCGCCCATAGAGTTGATCTGCTCTGGTGTAGCGCCAATAAATTTAATGCCATAGTCTCTGCAAACAGAAGAGAACTTAGCATTTTCAGATAAGAAGCCGTAACCAGGGTGGATCGCATCTGCATTGGTCAATTCAGCAGCAGAAATAATATTGGGGATACTCAGGTAAGAATCTTTACTTGGCGGGGGACCAATACAGACAGCCTCATCAGCAAAACGCACGTGTAGACTTTCCCGGTCGGCGGTAGAGTAAACAGCGACAGTTTTGATGCCCATTTCCTTACAGGTGCGGATAATCCTCAACGCAATTTCGCCCCTGTTGGCAATTAATATTTTTTTAAACATATAATTGATAAGATGATAAATTTGCTACCAGCAAATATTACATAGGTTCTACTAAAAATAATGGTTGGTCGTACTCTACCGGAGAAGAATTATCTACCAGTACTTTAACTATTCTTCCAGAAACTTCACTTTCAATTTCGTTGAATAACTTCATTGCTTCGATGATACAGATAACTTTACCTGTAGTAATTTCATCTCCAACATTTACAAAAAATCCTTTTTCAGGACTTGATGAGCGGTAGAAAGTACCTATCATTGGAGATTTGATAGTAATATATTTTGAGCTGTCATCAGCTGCCACTGCATCTTCTACAGTTGGCGTAACAGGCTGTGCAGCAGGTGCTGCAGGTAATACTTGTGGTGCTGCAACTGCAGGTACCGTTGTCGTGATCACTGTTGGGGCCTGGTTAGTTTTGATAGTAATTTTGAAGTCTTTTTGTTCTATTGCAACCTCATTTACGCCCGAACGAGAAACAAATTTAATAAGTTCCTGAATTTGCTTTATATCCATTTTTTGGTGTTTTGTTGAAAAGATAGTTTGTCCTTTAGCATTTGCTAAGTTAGGATTTATTATATAAAATTAGTAGGCCCATTTAAGGTAAACAGAACCCCAGGTAAAACCACCTCCAAAAGCAGCCAGAATAACATTGTCGCCTTTTTTAAGTTTCGATTCCCATTCCCATAAACACAGGGGAATAGTGCCATTAGTGGTGTTTCCGTAACGTTCAATGTTGATCATTACCTTTTCGGCGCCGATGCCCATCCTGTGTGAAGTAGCGTCGATAATTCTTTTGTTAGCCTGGTGAGGTACCAGCCATGTAACGTCATCAGAAGTCAATGCGTTTCTCTCCATAATTTCTGCAGCAACATCTGCCATATTAGTTACAGCAAATTTAAATACAGATTTCCCTTCCTGATATACATAATGTTCCCTGTTGTCTACCGTTTCATGCGAAGCAGGCCTTGCCGATCCGCCAGCTTTCTGGTGCAGGAATTGTCGCCCATGTCCGTCAGATTTTAGAACAGCATCCATGATACCATTGCCTTCCTCATTAGGTTCAAGTAATACAGCGCCACATCCATCACCAAAGATAATGCAGGTAGTGCGGTCAGTATAGTCAATAATGGACGACATTTTATCGCCGCCTACTACCAATACTTTTTTATGTTTTCCAGATTCTATGAATTGTGTAGCAGTAGTCAGTCCGAAAATAAATCCAGAGCATGCTGCATTCAGGTCAAACCCCCAGGCATTTATAGCGCCGATTTTGTCGGCCAGGATATTTGCTGTTGCCGGGAATGGCATATCAGGGGTGGTAGTACAAAAGATGATCAGGTCAATTTCTTCGGCGGTAATGCCTCGTTTTTTGAGGAGGCCATTTACGGCATGTACTGCCATATCAGATGTGCCGAGGCCTTCACCTTTTAATATTCTTCGCTCTTTAATACCCGTTCGGGAGGTTATCCATTCATCAGTAGTGTCTACAATCGTTTCCAATTCTTTATTAGAAAGCACATAATCTGGAACGTAACCTTGAACCGCAGTAATAGCAGCGTGAATTTTATTCATTTGATATAAATTTATTTAAAAGCAGCCTGTATCTTTGATACCAGGCCAGTATTTATCATATCCCTTGATTGCAAAATCATGTTTTTGACAGCTGTAGGTGTAGAGATCCCATGTCCAATAATTACAGGAGCATTTACGCCCAGAACAGGGCTTCCACCATAATTCTCATAATTAAAACGATCAAAGAATTCGTCCTTTAATCCTTTTTTGATGGTCATCACATAAAATGATTCAGCGAGTTTAAGCATGATATTACCTGTGAATCCGTCACAGACAATGACGTCCGCTTTGTCGTTGAACAAGTCACGCCCTTCAATGTTTCCAATAAAATTAAAGAAGTTAGTCTCTTTCATCAGGGGAAAAGTAGCGAGGCTCAGCATATTTCCCTTTTCATCCTCTTCGCCGATATTGATCAATCCGACTTTAGGGTTGTCAATCTGCATTACATTTTCGGCATAGAGGCTTCCCAGGATTCCGAATTGTAATAAAGTATCCGGTTTACAATCAGCATTAGCACCTACGTCGAGCATAAGGCCGCGGCCGCCGCTTAATTTCGGTACAATAGTACATAAACAAGGCCTGATAATACCAGGCACAGTTTTAACACTAAATACGGCGCCAACCATCATTGCTCCTGAATTTCCTGCACCGGCAAAGGAATCTAATTCTCCTTTTTTGAGCATGGTGAATCCTATAGCAATACTGGAATTGGGTTTTTGTGAAATTGCCCTTGTGGGATGTTCGCCCATACCGATAACTTCTTCGGTATGCACATATTCAAAGTGATCGGGGTTAAAGCCCTGTTCAGCAATTAAAGGTTTAATTTGCTGTGTATCGCCAATAAGGACCAAATGTTCATTTGGCAATAGTAGTTCATGAGCAGCTATTGCTCCCAAAACGTTGGCTTTGGGAGCATAGTCTCCGCCCATTATATCGAGACCTATTTTCATAGTAAAAAATCAGTTTGTGAATAAAGCATTAATTGCCTTTTTTTTCAAGCGTCTAAGTTAATCTTAAAGCGGTTGAAAACACAAACAATTTCTCAGGAAATTAACCTATTGAGGTGTTTTCAATAACTAACTTACCGTTGTAGTATAGATTACCCTCAACGTTATATGCATGGTGAGGAATGTGGATTGCACCAGTAGTTTGACAAGTAGCTAAAGAAGGAGCTACCGCTTTATAGTGTGTTCTTCTTTTATCTCTTCTACTTTTAGAGATCTTGCGTTTTGGATGTGCCATTGCTGATTTATTTAATTATTATTTTAATTTTTTTAACGCTTCCCAACG
>JAATFQ010000055.1 GCA_015655115.1 Sphingobacteriales bacterium | reverse complement strand
GGGATACCTATTCCCTGGTCTTTCACAGAAATAACAATATTGGATTTGGTAACCGATAGTCCGAGGACCACCTCCCTGTTATCGGAATATTTACAGGCATTACTGACGATATTCGTTACGGCAAGTTTCAGCAAATTCAGGTTTCCATTAAGGTTAATAGCATCGAAATTATCAGGCAGGTTAGAGAAGTCTACCTGTATTTTATTTTCAGGGTTTACCAGTGTGATTGCATTTTTTATGTCCCAGATCAGTTCATCCAGCCGGATATCCTCCCAGCGCTGTTTTTTACCATCGAAGCCCGACTGTGCCAGTCCGAGGAGACTTGTTAAGATATTGCCAAGATGATCCGCTTCAGACTGTATTCTGAGCAGTGATTGTTGAATATCATTCTCCTGATTGCCATTTTTTGTCAGTGCAAGTTCAGCTTCGCCACTGATCACCGTAAGCGGAGTTCTTAATTCATGCGAAGCATTGCTGATAAAATTGTTCTGTGTTTCAAAAGCAGCTTCCAGACGGTCGAGCATATCATTGAACGTTTGTGATATCTCAGCGATTTCATCCGTTCCTTTTACCGGGTCCAGGCGCTGGTGCAGGTTTTCGGCACTCATACCTTTGGTTTTCTTAATTAGCACCTTTATGGGCCTAAACGTAAACTCTGAAAATTTCCGTCCCACAAAGTACGATATTGCTACAGAGAGGAAGAAGCCGGCAATGAGTATTTTCTGGAGGTATTCCAATTCCCGGTATCCATAAGGATCACTGGCAGAGATGATCACGATATATCCGTTTACACCATTCCTGAAATAGCGGCCTACATAAAAATCATTTTTGCTTCTATACCTTGCTACCTTGCCACCATCAATTTTAGTATAAAAGCTGTTGGGCAATTTAACTTGCTTATTGAAATTCAATCTGCCTGTCCGATCTCCGGTAAAGATATGTTCCCGTTCTGACGGCAGGTGCTCCAGGTATTTATTGCGGAGCTCAGTATATTCTTTTGAGGCAGATCCTTTATAAACTTTTATCTGTGCGGCAATATTTACTCTTGCTTCCAGTCTTTTGTAAAAATCTTCAAATGCGAACTCATTGGCGAAATACCAGACAAATCCGCTGAGCAGGGAGATGATAACAGCGGATAAAATGGCAAACAGGAAGGTGATACGTGTATGTAAACTCATTGCTATTATTTCTCCTTTAAGATATAGCCCAGGCCAACCACTGTATGAATAAGGTTTGTACTGAAAGGTTTATCAATTTTCTTTCTCAGGTAATTCACATATACATCTACTACATTAGTACCCATGTTGAAATCTATGTCCCATACATTTTCAAGGATATCTATGCGGGACAGGATTTTGTTCTTATTGATAGCCATGAATTGCAGCAGCCTGTATTCTGTAGCTGTAAGGGTAATCTCCTGTTCTGCTCTTTTTACGCTTTTTGCAGAGAGGTTCATTTGCAGGTCTGCAATGGTAATCAGGTCTTCTGCCTGCTGAAAGCCGGAATATCTTCTCAGGAGCATGCGGATCCGGGCGCTGAGCTCCGCGATCTTGAAAGGCTTCACCAGGTAGTCGTCAGCCCCATTATCCAGTCCCGTGACAATATTTTCGGTACTACCCAATGCGGTAAGCATAATGATAGGAATCTGGGGATGGATTTTCTTCAGCTGCTTACAGAGTTCAAGGCCATTTAATCCGGGAAGCATAATATCGAGGACAATCAACGAAAAAGAATGTGCAGCGACCATATCCAAGGCAATATATGCATCTGGTGCTACACTGGTTTCGAAACCCTCCTCAGTCAGTCCTCTTTTTAAAATTGATATTACATGAGGCTCATCTTCAACAATAAGGATATTCATTCAGGTAGATTGGTTAATTAAAAGAGGTAAAGGTTTATCCCGGCCACGCAAAAATGCGCTTTGATGAAAAATAGATCTTCTTTTTTTTATAGCTTATTTTAGCCTGATGGTTATAAAAGATATCACCTCCAAGGATAGCGACAATCCTGGGATGGCCGTGTTTTTCATAAGCATCATTTACAGAATCGAGGTCCAGCGCAACAACAGGGTATTTTTTGATAGTTAGTTTACCTATTTTAAACTTTGGGATAATACCATGTATAGTACTTGACGTGGTAAAAAGAGTTACCGTTTGCACAGCGTCCAGTTCTTTAGCCTCCAGGACATGTTCCTGGATGAAATTTTTGTCGAATACCGATCTTGAAGCACCAGTATCAATAACGGCGAAATGTTTCTTTCCAAAGGCATGAAGTTCCACCAGAAGGTGGAACCCATCGCCGTTCAGATCAATAAGTAGTAAAGGGACTGCGATATTATTGCTCATCAGACTAATTTCATGTCCTCCAGAACAGTATTCATGGAACGTACAGCCTCCGCACTTTTATTTAATGCGGCTTGTTCCTCTTCATTCAATTTATAGTCAACAATTTTTTCCCAGCCATTGCGGCCAATAATCACAGGGACGCCCAGGCAGATGTCTGTTTGTCCGTATTCGCCTTCAAGCGATACACTGCATGCAAACAGTTTTTTTTCATCCCTTACAATACTTTCTACCAGTGCCGCACCGCCAGCACCAGGAGCATACCACGCTGAAGTACCCAGCAAACCTGTTAAAGTAGCGCCACCAACCATAGTATCAGCAGCAACTTTTGCAAGCGTAGCTGCATCCAGTAAATCGCTCACTGGCAGACTCTGGTAAGTAGCGAAACGCGTTAAATGGATCATAGTCGTATCGCCATGCCCGCCAATAACTATTCCCTGTAAATCATTGGAATTACAGTTCAGTGCTACACTCAGGTAATACTTGAAACGTGAGCTGTCTAGCGTGCCGCCCATGCCAATTATTCTATTTTTAGGGATTCCCAGGGCCTTCAGGGTCAGGTAAGTCATGGTATCCATAGGATTACTGATGATTACAAAGATAACATCAGGAGAAAACCTCAGGATATTTTCAGCTACACCTTTAACAATTCCGGCATTAATGCTGATCATTTCCTCGCGCGTCATCCCCGGTTTGCGTGGAAGTCCGGAGGTGATCACGGCAACGGCAGATCCGGCAGTTTTGCTGTAATCATTGGTGACACCAGTAATTTTAGTATTGAACCCGAGCAGGGCTGCTGTTTGCATCATGTCAATGGATTTACCTTCGGCAAAGCCTTCTTTGATATCCAATAAAACTACTTCTTCTGCGAGCTCTCGTCTCGCAATATTATCTGCACAGGTAGCACCTACGGCTCCTGCGCCTACAACGGTTATTTTCATAGTCTACTATTTTTTTTAGCTGTAATGAAACTTGCAGCAGCTTTACTGATCTCAGAATTTAAGTGGTATGCTAGTACAGGTTTCATTTTAATATTGTTAAGGTATGAAGCATGCAAAGATGGATCCCATACAATTCATAAAACATACAGTTTAAATTTGGTTTATCAGATATTCGGAATCATATCTAATAGTACACAATATATAAATTTCAGTTGTTTAAAAAAATGGTTTTTAAAACTTTATCTGGTCTTCTTGGTTTTATGATAAAGAATTTACATTGACTTAATAGTGGAACACAAAACGTATTATAATGGATAACACACCTGTCATTAAAGTTGATGTCATGTCTTATGCAGGGAAATGGTATTCCTTGTATTCGATACCATCATTCATGGATAAGCATTGGCGTGAAACCACAGAAACATACGTGATACACCCTGATGGCTATTACGCTGTATTTACTACCTATAAATTACCGGGAGAGGATGAACAGAAATACGTGCGCTCAAAGCTTTTTGTAGTCAAGGGAACCCATAATGCTGAAATGAAAGCACAGTTTGTATGGCCTTTAAAAGTAGATTACTGGATTATAGAACTTGCTGAAGATTATTCATATGTAGTAGTTGGCCATCCTAAATGCAAGCATCTCTTTATTATGTCCCGTAAGCCCGGTTTGCCTAAACAACTGCTGGAAGAAATTATCGGGCGCTGTGCGTTAAAAGGCTACGATACCTCCAGGCTTGTCTCCCAGCAACATAAGCTTCCTCTTCAAAAAGGGCAGCCACAATCTTAACAAAGCGGATCTTTCTGCTCCTTCCTTTTAATGAAGCTTATTGAACCTGCATAAGATTACAATCTTACAAACTGAGATGCATATTATGCAAGCTTCATAACCGATAAAAAACATTATATACTGATGAAAATTTTCGGTTAAGTAGCTTTAAAAAATCGTAATTTTGTACATCGTATTGTTTAGAAAACAAGGATTCTTAATTACCCATCTATGTATTTAATTTTTGATACTGAAACTACAGGCTTACCTGCTAATTATAATGCACCAGTTACCGATACCGACAATTGGCCCAGGTGTATTCAGATAGCCTGGCAGTTACATGATGAATTGGGAGTACTGATAGAGCATCAGGATTATTTAGTAAAACCCGATGGATTTAATATCCCCTATGATGCCGAACGTATCCATGGGATTTCTACAGACCTCGCTATCGAACAAGGTATTGATCTCCGTGAGGCACTGGAGAAATTCAATGCTGTACTCGCCAGGGCCAAGTTCATTGTAGGGCAAAATGTAGGGTTCGACGTTAAGATCATGGGTGCAGAGCTGCACAGGATGGGCGTAGAAAGCCCACTTGCACAGATGCCTGTTCTGGATACCTGTACTGAGGTTACGGCAGACCTGCTGAAAATTCCCGGAGGACGTGGCGGAAGGTTTAAGCTGCCTACATTAACGGAATTACATAACTACCTTTTCGGTGTTCCTTTTGCTGAAGCCCACAATGCCACTGCCGATGTGGAGGCTACTACGAGATGTTTCCTGCAACTGGTAAAAATGGAGGTGTTCACGCCCACCCAGCTTCAGGCACCGCCAGAATATTTACGTACTTTTAAGGAGCATAATCCTGCCGTTATACCTGGCGTTGGTATTCAGCATTATAACCTTAAGGCAGCATCCGCGGAGATCAGGAAAAGGAAAGAAAAAGCCGAAGGCGTTACCATATCCAAACAGACTTTAAGAGAGAATGTTCAGGACCTTAAGCATGCCGTATTTGCGCATTTGCACAATCATACACAGTTTTCTGTATTACAGTCGACCATTAACATCCCTGGATTAATTGCAGCTACAGCAGCACAGAAGATGCCGGCTGTAGCGATGACAGACCATGCCAATATGATGGGCGCTTTCCATTTCGTAAACCAGGTACTCAATCACAATAAAGGGGTAGAGGCAAGAAACCTTGCTGCGCTGGAAAGAGGTGAAGAAGCTGCCGAAGTGGTGATCAAGCCTATTGTTGGCTGTGAATTCAATGTATGCGAAAACCATACTGATAAGTCGAGAAAAGACAACGGCTACCAGATGGTGATGCTGGCGAAAAATAAAAATGGCTATCATAACCTGGCGAAGATGTCGTCTGTAGCCTATACTAAAGGTTTTTATTATGTACCAAGAATAGACCGTGCTGTTGTAGAACAGTACAAAGAAGATATTATAGTCCTTTCAGGGAATTTGTATGGTGAAATTGCCAGCAAGATCCTGAATATGGGCGAGAAGCAAGCTGAAGAAGCACTGATCTGGTGGAAAGAAGTGTTTGGAGCAGATTTTTATGTTGAGATCATGCGGCATAATCAGGAAGATGAAGATGCCGTTAATAAAACTCTTATTGCACTTGCAAAAGCACACGACATCAAGCTTATCGCCACCAATAACACCTATTATATCAATAAGAAAGATGCCAATGCGCACGATATTTTATTGTGCGTAAAAGATGCGGAGAAACAGGCCACACCAATAGGCCGTGGCCGTGGCTACCGCTATGGGTTGCCGAATCAGGAGTATTATTTCAAGACACCTGATGAAATGAAAGCTATGTTTGCCGACGTTCCTGAAGCTATTATAAACATACAGGAGATTGTAGACAAGATAGAGATCTATAAGCTGGCGAGAGAGGTATTATTACCGAAGTTTATTATCCCCGAAGAGTTTATTGTTGCTGAAGATGATGAAGACGGAGGCAAAAGAGGAGAGAATAAATTCCTGCGCCATCTTACCTATGTAGGAGCAAAGAAAAGATATGGCACAATTACACCAGAGATAGAAGAACGACTGGATTTTGAGCTGAAAACAATAGAGAAAACCGGTTATCCGGGATATTTCCTCATTGTACAGGATTTCATTGCCGAAGCACGCAGTAGAGATGTTTCGGTAGGTCCTGGCCGTGGGTCTGCTGCAGGGTCTGTAGTAGCTTACTGTCTGTGGATCACCAATATTGACCCGATTAAGTACGATTTGCTGTTTGAGCGTTTCCTGAATCCCGACAGGGTATCCATGCCTGATATCGACATCGACTTTGATGATGAAGGACGGGGCAGGGTAATGGAATATGTAATCAATAAATACGGTGCCAACCAGGTAGCCCAGATTATTACTTACGGCACCATGGCTGCAAAGTCTTCCATTAAAGATACGGCCCGTGTGTTAGACCTGCCGCTTTTTGAGGCTGATAAAATAGCCAAGCTGATTCCCAACCTGAAACTGGCGAAGATTTTTACGCTCGACGAAAAAGCCCTGAAAGGTGTTTTACGTGCCGATGAATATGAAAAGGTAGTAGAATTAAAAGACCTTGCGGATACGAAAAGCTTAAGTGCGGAGACTATACAGCAGGCAAGGATCCTTGAAGGCTCCCTGCGGAATACCGGGATCCACGCCTGTGGTGTGATTATCACTCCGGATGACATTACCAATTACGTTCCTGTGGCTTTGGCTAAGGATTCCGACCTGTATGTTACACAGTTTGACAACTCCGTGGTAGAAAGTGCGGGATTGCTGAAGATGGACTTCCTGGGTCTAAAGACACTGACGCTGATCAAGGATACCGTAAAACTGGTGAGGTTAAGGACAGGGATACAGCTGGATCCGGATGAGTTTCCGATAGACGACGAGAAAACTTACGAGCTCTTCCAGCGTGGGGAAACAATAGGGATATTCCAGTATGAATCTACCGGGATGCAGAAGTACATGAAAGAACTGAAGCCTACCGTATTTGGAGATTTAATTGCCATGAATGCTTTATATCGCCCGGGCCCGCTGGAGTATATTCCCAGCTTCGTACGCCGTAAGAATGGCGAAGAGGAAATTAAATATGACCTGGATGCCTGTGAAGAGTATCTGAAAGAAACTTACGGGATTACAGTGTACCAGGAACAGGTGATGCTTTTATCGCAGAAGCTTGCGGGATTTACGAAAGGTGAGGCCGACGTATTGCGGAAAGCTATGGGTAAGAAGCAGAAGGAAGTGCTGGATAAGATGAAACCTAAGTTTGTTGGACAGGCTGCAGAAAAGGGCCATTCGCCTGCGATATTGGAAAAAATATGGAAAGACTGGGAAGCGTTTGCGTCCTACGCGTTTAATAAGTCGCACTCCACCTGTTATGCATGGATAGCCTATCAAACCGCTTATCTGAAAGCACACTACCCTGCAGAATATATGGCGGCAGTACTGACGAATAATATGAGCGATATTAAGCAGGTAGCTTTCTTTATGGAAGAATGCAAGCAGATGGGCGTACAAGTGCTTGGCCCGGATGTGAACGAGTCTATCCTGAAGTTCTCTGTAAATGACAAGGGGCAGGTGCGTTTCGGCTTATCGGGTATTAAAGGAGTAGGGGAGAAGGCTGTGGAAAGTATTATTGAAGAGCGGAAAGCCGGCCTATATAGTAGCATCTATGATTTCGCCCGTCGTTCCAATACGCGGACGGTAAACAAGAAAGCTTATGAAAGTTTTGTATATAGCGGGGCTTTCGACGGTTTTGGTCATCATCGCGCACAGTATTTCTTTATGGGTGTGAATGATAAGATGAACGGTATTGAGAAGCTGATCAAATATTCCAATGATTTTCAGAATAATGAGTCTTCCTCGCAGTCGTCACTCTTTGGCGGAACCATAGCGGATCTAATTGCGGAGCCTACTTTGCCTGCAGCTGCCGAGTGGACATTGATAGACAGGCTGAAATATGAGAAAGACGCCATCGGGATTTTCTTAAGCGGGCACCCGCTGGATAATTATAAGTTAGAGCTTAAAGAATTCTGTCAGCATTCCGTGCGCCACCTGTCTTTGGTCAACAAAGTAAGGATGGGCGATACAAATGAGGAGGTGCTGACTGAGTTTGAGGGAATTAAAAACAGGGAGCTGGTAGTGGGAGGATTAGTGGTCATCTCTGCACAGCGTATGACCAAGACGGGAAAGCCATTCGGAACCATTGTTTTTGAGGATTATAACGACAGTTGTGAGCTTGCCTTGTTCGGTGAGGATTTCGTAAAGTTTAAGCAATTTATGACGGACGGGTATTTTCTGCAAATCAGGGGCCGGGTTGGCGAGCGTTTCCGTAAGGAGGGAGACTGGGAATTCAAGATCACTTCTATTGCATTGCTGTCCGATCTGAGGGATAAGCTAACCAAATGTATCACCATACAGATTCCAATACAGGGTATTAATGATGAAATTATTACCAATATTTATAATATAATAGAGGAAAATAAGCTAAATACTGAACAACAAAATTGCCAGCTGAATTTTATAGTTTACGATAGAGAGCAGAATGTTTCTTTGGATCTTCCGTCTAAGTCGTTGAAAATCAATCCTACTAACCAATTTTTGGAACAGTTGGCCACCTTGAATGCGGTAAGCTATAAGTTGAACTAATGTCATTTTGGCATTAATGATTGAGGTGGCATTAGAATTGATTATATCTTTGTATAATAAACAAAATAATTATGGCTTTAGAAATCACAGATGCTAACTTCGAGGAATTAGTATTAAAATCAGACAAACCCGTTTTAGTTGACTTTTGGGCAGAATGGTGTGGTCCATGTCGCATGGTAGGTCCAGTAGTTGACGAAATATCAAAAGAATACGAAGGAAAGGCCATCATAGGTAAAGTGAATGTTGATAACAATCCACAGATATCTACCCAGTTTGGTATCCGTAATATTCCGGCTTTATTATATTTTAAAAATGGTGAAGTTGTTGATAAACAAGTTGGTGCTGTTCCAAAATCAGTATTGGCTGCTAAATTAGATAAGCAATTATAATAATATAATAAATGAGCTTAAAGGCCGTCTTCTTCTGAAGATGGCCTTTTTTTTGTTTCGACGGACAGGAAATTGCTTTTGGCTAGCAGATCATGGCTCCATGCGCAGAAGATCGCCGCGATGGCAAGCAATGCAATATGCAGATAAGAGATTTCAATCAATTGGGATACCTTTCCTGAGCCTGCCTTATTCTCGCTGAACAGTCCGTATTTTGCTGCTAGTGCGATAACCAGCACAATGACAAAGAGCCATTTAAAATTTTTTACACTGTTTTCAAACCGTAGCAGATCTGTGTCCTTCAGCGTTAAAGCCTTCAGCCCGTTCACCAGTAAAACCAGGAATATCGCACATAGCAATGTATATTTCAGCAGGTCTATGAGTACCACCGGCTTCAGTCGTACTACCTTCTCCAACATATAACAGGAAGTTCCCAGGGCTAACACAAACATCAGCAGGTATATGGTGATAATGCAGCGTAAAAGTATAGGATTACGGGGAGCAGGGCTTGGTTGATTTTGATTCATTCCATCGGGCTAATAGGGGCAAGTTATATTTCTTTTATTAAATTTACAAAATGCAGTCCTTCACCGATCATCAGGATTTACAGTTAAACAGTAATCTGGAGCTTCTTGCCCGGCAAGTAGTGGAAGGGTTTATTACAGGGCTGCATAAAAGCCCATTCCATGGTTTCTCTGTAGAATTTGCTGAACACAGGGCATATAATCTGGGCGATAGTGTCAAAAATATAGACTGGAAGCTTTATGCCCGGACAGAAAAGTTGTATACCAGGCGGTATGAAGAAGAAACCAACCTGCGCTGTCAGTTTGTGATAGACATGTCCTCGTCCATGTACTTTCCTGTTAAGGAGTATAACAAGCTAACCTTCGCCGTTCAATCTGTGGCCGCCCTGATATACCTGCTCAAAAAACAACGGGATGCTTTCGGCCTGACTTTATTTACCGATCAGCTGCTGCTGAATACGCCAGCCCGGTCTACCACTGCACATCAGAAATTCCTATATTCCAAGCTTGAAGAAGCATTACAGGCACCGGATCTGAATAAGCCGACCAATCTACACCGGGTATTGCATCAGGTGGCAGAGCTTATTCACAAGCGTACCCTGGTCATTATCTTTAGTGATTTATTGAATACGGTCAATGATGAGGAGCAGGTAAATGCATTCTTTGCCTCCTTACAGCACCTCAAGTTTAACAAGCACGAAGTGATTATTTTTAATGTGACCGAGAAAGCCAGGGAGGTAGATTTCAAGTTCGAGAACCGTCCGCATCAGTTTATTGATATGGAAACAGGAGAAATAGTAAAAGCGAATACAGGCAATATCAGAGAGGCTTATCTGGAAGCCTACCAAGGCTATAGAAAAATGATAGCACTGAAATGTGCCCAATATAAAATCGATCTGGTTGATGCTGATATCAAGGCCGATTTTTCTGGTGTACTATCTGCTTATTTAATCAAGAGGCAGAGAATGAGTTAATTCCTATTTCCTGATCTGTAACGTGAAAGCAATTCTCTTTTGAAAGTTTCCTGAGCCCTGTAGTATTTACCGATCGTTTTGATAGGCAGGCTGCTTTTCAATCTGGCAAAGTATTTCTTTTCAATATTGAGGTCTCTTTGTTTAAAATTGAGCTCATTGGTAATCAGTGCCTGCACTTCAGTATCCGATAAGTTTTCAATCTCATCCAGCTTTCTGAAGCTGATCATTTTTTCACGGCGTTCAGCACGCAGGGCCGACTGTTCACTTTGCCATGCATTGTAAATGGGCCAGAATATCCTTGCTTCTTCTGGCGTAAGCTCCAGTTTTTCTTTTAAATAAGTTACTTTATAAGCTTCAATTTCTGCACTTCTTCCGCTATTAGATCTCTGTGCAGATACAAAAAAGGGGAGGCTTAAAAGAAAGGCGGCAAAAAGTATATGTTTCATAATTATAAGTTAGTAGAGAGATCGTTCTGAGAATAGTTATTTAAAATATAAGTTTCCAGTTCTGGGCTGTTTGATTCGGGGCCTAGCTCCTGGCTACTGACATTCTGTACATGTTCGATAATATCCTGCTCATCAATATCATATAACATCTGTTCATTAGCAATGTCTGCCGCACTATCCGCTGCGGGACTGTAACGCTGGTTGTTCAGGTACAACCCAAATGCTGTAATTAGGATAAAACAGGCGGCTGAAGTATATTTCAGCAGGTCAGAATGCCAAAGACGAATAATTTTAGCCTCTTTTTTAGCAGGTTTAATCTCCTGGTCAATAAGCTCCTCTTCTTGCCCGACAGTTTTAGCCAGGATACTGGCCTGAAGCTTTTCAAAATAACCCTCTGGCGTATTGTAACCATGAGACTGAGGTATAGAGAAGAGCAGTGTGCCGCTGGTTTGAGCTGAAATTTGTTCCTGTAATGTATCAAAATAGTTTTCAGGCACAGTGAATCCTGCTGCGGTGACTTGCCCTTTTAGTCGTTCAACGAATATTGAACCATTTATTGAGGGTGTTAAAGCATCGAAGTACTGTTCAGGAACACGAAATGGATTCACCTTTGGTAAACTGGCAAGATAAGGTGCTTCCGCTTTCCATTCGTTATTTTCTACATCAGTTGTCATTGGAATTTATTGTTTTATGATTTCAAGGCATCAGCCATTAAAATTTCTTATACACTAGTATGGATACATTAAATGCCAAAAGGTTTAAAAGGTAATGTCTTCATTTAGCATAAAAACCTCAATTTTTTTTACTGCAATATGAAATGATGCTTTAAGGGCTCCTACAGTGGTACCGAGGACTTCAGAAATTTCATCATATTTCATCTCGTCGAAGTATTTCATGTTAAAGATCAGCCGTTGTTTTTCAGGCAAAGTGAGTAAAGCCTGCTGCAGCTTCATCTGGATCTTATCTCCGTTAAAATACGAAGAGGCTACCAGGCTCTCTGCCAGCTCTTCAGATACTTCATCAAGAGGAGTATTGTTACGCTGTTTCTTTTTGTTTAGAAAAGTGATCGATTCATTCGTTGCTATCCTGTAGATCCAGGTATACAGCTTTGAATCACTGCGGAATTTTTCAAGGTTCTTCCATACCTTAATGAAAACCTCCTGTACAAGGTCATCTGTATCATCATGGTCTATCACGAGGCGACGTACATGCCAATAGATTTTTTCCTGATACTTAGATAGAAGCAGGTTAAAGGCTTCATTACGCGTCCTCTCATTAGCGAACTTTGCTAGTATCTCATCATCTTCAACCTGCTTCATCAATTATTTTTTTCTTTTTATTACTTTTTGTACAGCTTCAACAATGTTGATCGTGTCTAATCCGTATTTAGTCATTAATTCATCCGGAGTACCGCTTTCTCCAAAGCTGTCATTGACAGCTACAAATTCTTGTGGAGATGGTAATTCAGTAGTTAATAACCGTGCCACACTTTCACCCAGGCCGCCAAATTTATTATGTTCTTCGCAAGTAACCACACAACCGGTTTTTCTAAGGGATTTAAGGATCGCTTCTTCGTCTAATGGTTTTATAGTGTGGATATTTATGATCTCTGCATCGATACCCAATGCTTCCAGTTGTTCACCAGCCTCAATAGCTTTCCAGACCATGTGGCCTGTAGCGATGATGGTCACATCAGTACCTTCATTTACCATCCATGCTTTACCGATCTCAAACTTTTGGTCTGCAGGCGTAAAAACAGGGATACTTGGGCGTCCGAAACGCAGGTAAACTGGTCCTTCGTATTCAGCGATGGCTAATGTAGCCGCTTTTGTCTGATTGTAATCACAAGGATTGATGACTACCATTCCGGGAAGCATTTTCATCAAGCCTATATCTTCAAGGATCTGGTGTGTAGCACCATCCTCACCTAAGGTTAATCCTGCGTGTGAAGCACAGATCTTTACGTTTTTGTTTGAATAGGCAACCGACTGTCTGATCTGGTCATAAACACGGCCGGTAGAGAAGTTGGCGAAAGTACCGGTAAAAGGAATTTTCCCTCCTATAGTCATTCCTGCCGCGATACCAATCATATTGGCTTCTGCAATCCCCACCTGCACAAATCTTTCAGGGAAGTCATTTGCAAAAGCATCCATTTTCAAAGATCCTTTTAGATCGGCACATAGTGCAACAACATTTCCGTTTTTGATACCAGCCTCATGTAAGCCGACACCAAAACCAGAACGGGTATCTTTCTTTTCTGTATATGTATATTTTTTCATTTAGTGCTTATATTTTTAGGGGTAATGAAGCTTGCATGATTTTGGTATAGTATTATTGTTAATCATACAGATCTCATTGATTAATATATTTTATATATAGAGCTTAGTAATCTCCGAGAGTTTCTTTATTCTGGCTTAATGCCGAAGCTAATTGTTCATCATTAGGAGCTGTACCATGCCATTTATGAGAACCAACCATGAAATCCACACCGTGGCCCATTTGCGTGCTCATCAGGTTTAAGATAGGCTTGCCTTTACCGGTAAGTGATTTAGCATATTCCAGTGTTTTAACGATATTTTCCATATCATTTCCATTGGAAGTGATGACGTGCCATCCAAAAGCTTCAAACTTAGCTTGCAGGCTTTCCAGAGAAAGGATTTTTTCTGTAGGGCCGTCAATCTGCTGACCGTTATAATCAATACTGGCAATCAGGTTATCCACCTTATTGTGTGGGGCAAACATAATTGCCTCCCAGTTTTGGCCTTCCTGTAGCTCTCCATCGCCATGCAGCGTGAAAACAAGAGAATGGTCTTTATTTAGTTTTTTTGTTAGTGCCGCACCAATAGCTACAGACATGCCCTGGCCTAATGATCCTGAAGCAATTCTGATTCCTGGCAGTCCCTCATGTGTAGTAGGGTGACCCTGAACGCGGGAATTTAATTTTCTGAAGGTTGCCAATTCACTTACTTCAAAATATCCCGCCCTGGCAAGGACACTGTAAAAAACCGGAGATATATGTCCATTAGAAAGGAAGAAGATATCTTCTCCTGTACCATCCATCTTGAAATCTGTGGAGTGGTTCATTGTTTCGAAATAAAGTGCAGTTAAGAATTCAGCGCAGCCCAAAGATCCGCCTGGGTGTCCCGACTGGCAGCTGTGTACCATTCTTACAATATCCCTTCTTACTTGAGAAACAATGTCCTCTAATTCATTTATTGTATGTTTCATTAAATTTGGATTGTTTGACTAATGCTAACAAATATAATATATTCCCCCAATTGCCCTGCAATGAATGCTGTTTATTCGTTTAAATGGGGAAGGAAATTGAGATGTTAACCTTGAATTTATGTTTAAATTAAAGGCCCAGTAATTCCAGTACCTGCGATGTTGGTTTTTTACTATCTACCTTTTTAATGATATGTATAATGGTACCATCTTCAGCAATGATAAAAGTAGTTCGGTGAGTACCCATATATTTCTTGCCGTACATGTTTTTTTCGCCCCATACGCCATAAGCTTCAACGATTTTTTTGTCTGTATCAGCTAATAACGTAAAAGGAAGGCTATGTTTAGCGATAAACTTCAGATGAGATTTCTCATCATCAATACTTACGCCCAGCACAACAATACCTTTAGACTTTAAACCCTGGTAGTTATCCCTGAAATCACAGGCTTCTGTTGTACATCCAGGAGTATCATCCTTAGGATAAAAATATAAAACTACTTTTTGACCAGCAAACTGACTTAAGCTTACTGTATTCCCATCCTGATCTGCAGCTGTAAATTCAGGTGCCTGCTGTCCTTCTTTTAATTCGCTCATTATTTATTTATAAAAGGTAATAGAATATGTTCTGGTATTTTCTTTCATGTCCACCACCACCAGTTTAAGCTGGTGCCTGCCTTTTGTAGTCAGCTCGTCGAATGTATGCCACAGCGTTGCTGTCTTAGTGTCGAACTCCATTAACACCCAATTGCCGTCAATGTAGCCATTAAAACTTTTAATGCCCGACAGGTTATCGCGGATTTTAAAATTCATCCTGAATATTCCAGCCATATTTTTGCCATCCGATATATTTAACGGAATGATAGAGGGGGCTACAGTATCCACTGCAATATAGAAGCTGCCGAAATTCCTTGGCGTGGCTTTCACATACCCATCTTCGTACACGCCGCCCTGAGAAGATCCGCCGGTACTTACAATTACTGCTTTATCTTTTAAGTTCCCCAGGCTGGCATCCGCTTTAATCCATAAATTAAACCCGGTGTGCAGTGGTGTAAGGTTATTGTGTATTTGATAAATGGCCGAATATGCACCTGATGCGGGTTTCGGCTTCACTTTATACACAAAGTTGAAATCATTATATAAGGTGCCTTTAGGCAGCACAACTTTTACAGCATCGGTACTCAGTTCATTGTCTTTAGCGTAAGAGAACAGGATCCCTGCTGGCTGATCGGGTGTATTGATCACGTCTTTGCCATCGCTCTGCACCGTAAATGGAAGTATACTTTTATTGCCTTTGCTATCTGTGACGATGTATTTAAACTCATGGAGCTGCTGGTCATTAAGTTCAATCCTCCCACTATTTACAAGGTTGCTGTAAATTTGCAGGGGATTGCCGGGGTCAACAAAGCTTTTCTGGATGCTCCTTTTAGTGGTTAAAAATGTAGGATAATCGATATGGGAATTGATCGCTTTGCTATTGTCGAATGCAAATCTTTCCATCGAAGAGGTAAATATAGTTTTGCCATCAGCTTCCAGTTCTATAGAATAAACCCCGTTGGTGCCCGAATTACCGTCATGTTTGTCCGTTGTGGTAATGCCGAAACCTGTTTCTCCACTGATCGTAATTTTATTCACAGCGCTTAACCTGTATTTCCCGTTTGTACCGGTAACCTGGAAATACTGTTTTGGCGTATACTCACTAAAAGGCTTTTTATTCAATTTATATGCATATAAAGAATAAATTACCGGGGGGATATGATCCGGAATCTGGATCCCGAAAAGTTGCGGATTAATGGTGTTTTCGGTTTTGGTATCCCTGATCTCGAAATGTAAATGGGGACCTCCGGAGCTGCCCCGGTTGCCAGAATAGGCAATGATATCTCCTTTATGCACAGGTAATAAGTCGCCCGCCGGAAACTCATCCAGTTCGAATGTCTTTTTTGCATATTCCAATGCTTTCACCTGTTGTGCAATTTTCGGTGCAAAACGCGACAAGTGCCCATAGACAGAGGTATAGCCATTAGGGTGATTGATATACAAAGCCTGTCCGAACCCGCTGTTTTGTACACGTAAACGTGAAACATAGCCATCTGCAATGGCGTACACAGGGTAGCCCTCACGCTGATTGGTGCGGAAATCTATCCCAGAGTGGAAATGATTGGGACGCAGTTCACCGAAAGAGCCTGCCAAGGCAGGAGGGACAATATCTAGCGGGGGACGGAAATCTACCAGTGGGTAGGTATTAGTACTGAAAATCTGTTGTGCCTGGGCACCGAGGCTGAGCGCAGAGAGTAGAAGAAGGAAAATACCTTGTTTAATCATTAATCTTATTTTATATCAAAATTTAAAAATTGCTCATCAGCCAGCCATGCTTCCAGTTTATCTCCCTGGTGCACCTGTCCCACGCCTTCAGGAGTCCCGGTAAAAATAAGGTCTCCTTTTTTTAAGGTGATGTATTGAGATACAAAGGCGATAATCTTTTCAAACGAGAACAGGATGTTTTTGGTATTCCCCAGTTGCCGGGTTTCATTATTGATCTTTAATTCGAACTCAAGATTATTCAGGTCTGCTATCTGGTCTTTCGGAATAAAGCGGCTGATGGCGGCAGAATTGTCAAAAGATTTGGCAAGCTCCCAGGGCAGTCCTTTTTCTTTATGTATAGTCTGGATATCCCTTGCTGTGAAATCTATTCCCAGTCCTACTTCATCGAAATAATTGGCGGCAAACTTTTCGGCAATATGTTTGCCTTCTTTGCAAACCTTAAGCACCACTTCCAGTTCGTAATGGATGTCTGATGAAAAATCGGGAATGTAAAAAGGCTTGTTATCTTTCAGCACAGCGGTATCTGGTTTCATAAAAATCACGGGGCTGGAAGGAAGGGGATTATTTAATTCTTTGACGTGTGCAGCATAGTTGCGGCCTATAGCTATTACTTTCATCTATTATTTTTTGTTTTTAATTGTCAGATGGAGCCTTTGATAATTAAAAATCAGTATTGTGCAATGTGCTTAATACTGATCTTAATCCTATTGGGTTCATAGGCATAAAAGTAACAAACAAATGATCGAAACCTGCAAGAGTTTACATTTTGGACTATTCTTGAAGAATGGATGACGGTTATAAAACGGAAATACGTTTAACGACAGTTTCAGAGCCTGTAACTATCCTTAAGAAATAGATGCCGCTGTTTAAACGATTAGGGATAGTATAGGTCTTGGTTTGCTCACCAGAAGACAAACGCTCATTAGCAAGAGTAACGACTTCGTTCCCTAACAGGTCCATTACCTTAACGGCGATGTTAGCTTCACGTTCTAAGCGTATCACTACATTAATCTGATCGTCAACAGGATTAGGGTATACCTTTAGTACGGATAAAACTTTGTCGGCTTTGCCACCATTTTTATTGTGCGAAAGAAGGCTGTTGTAAGGAGTGAAGTTTGTACCTGGCATATAAGTCGGCTTATAACTGGGTACATCGCCTTTAATCTGAGGGGTTTTAATAATCCTTTTATATTTTGAACTGTTAGTAATACTATCAGAACGCTGGGCAGAAACATTGGAACAACAGAATATACCAATGCAGATAATGCATAGCAGATATAAGCTGGAGACCGTTTTAGTTTTTGTATTCATGTTTCTGCAACAAAAGTAGAAATAATTCCACAGAAAAATTAAATATTTTGTGCTTTGTACAATATTTAACACAATTTAACAGTTGTCGCTGTTTCAATAGTGTTATAATACAATATGATGGGTTTTTGCCTCGTTTGTATATCGTTACTATTTATTTTTTTTAACTATTCTTTTAACGCGTGTCTGACAATAAAAAATTAAGTAAACTTTCGGCTTCCGGGTTGTTAATAAGTCTTGGAATTGTTTACGGGGATATAGGTACCTCTCCATTATATACGCTCCGGGCTATATTTAATACTGTAGATGATAGCGGACAGGCAATTAGTCCGATGGTAGTGCTGGGAGCACTTTCCTGTATTATCTGGACGCTGACTTTGCAGACAACTGTTAAATATGTGATGATTACGCTCAGGGCCGACAATAAAGGTGAGGGCGGTATATTTTCATTATACTCCCTGGTACGGAAAAAGGCGAAGTGGCTGGTTATTCCGGCTGTTATCGGTGGCTGTGCATTGCTGGCAGATGGCATAATTACCCCCAGTATTACGGTAACAACAGCTATTGAAGGGCTGCAGGTGAAGTTTTCTCAGGTTAGGGTCATTCCTATTGTGATATCTATTATTGCCTTTCTATTTATTATCCAGCAATTCGGCACCAGCCTGGTCGGAAAGCTGTTTGGGCCGATTATGTTTCTCTGGTTTGCCGCTTTGGGTGTATTAGGAATGACCTATGTGGTGCAGGATATCAGTATTCTGAAAGCACTGAATCCTTACTATGCAGTTCACCTGATTGCTACAAATCCGATGGCGCTGGTCATCCTTGGTGGGGTATTCCTATGTACTACGGGAGCTGAAGCCTTATATTCTGACCTTGGCCATTGCGGCAGGGGTAATATCAGGGTAAGCTGGATCTTTGTAAAGATTACTTTGATTGTCAATTACCTGGGGCAGGGGGTATGGCTTCTGCAACATCCTAATTATGACGGAAACCTAAATCCTTTTTATCAGATTGTTCCTGAACAATATCTTTTATCTATGGTAGCCCTGGCTACTATTGCCGCCATTATTGCCAGCCAGGCGATGATCACAGGATCGTTTACGCTGATCTCTGAAGCGGTAAGACTGAACTTGTGGCCCAAAGTGAGAATTAATTACCCCAGTAACCAGAAAGGGCAAATTTATGTGCCTTCAATTAACTGGCTGCTGTGTGCCGGCTGTATTGCCGTAGTGCTTCTTTTTAAGAAATCTATTAATATGGAGGGGGCCTACGGACTAGCTATTAACATGACTTTCCTGGCGACGACAATCCTGGTTGCTTTTTTTATGAGGACGAAGCGGGTGCCGAAATATGCGATCACTATTTTTCTGGTGGTGTATGGAAGCCTGGAGCTGTCTTTCCTTGCGGGTAACATGACTAAGTTCCTGCATGGAGGGTTTGTTACGCTATTGATTGGTGCTGCACTGTTTACGGTGATGTGGAGCTGGTATGTATCCAGGAAAATTAAGAACAGATTTGTGAAGTATGTGGAAATTGAAGATTATTTCCAGATTATCAGTGAGCTGAGTGAAGACCAGACGATACCTAAGTATTCCTCTCAGCTGGTGTACCTTACCAGTGCAAACTTTAAAACTGAAATAGAGTCGAAGATTATCTATTCGCTGATTCAAAAGGAACCTAAAAGGGCTGATATTTACTGGCTTGTCCACGTGGATGTAGTCGATGAACCGTTTACACGCGACTATAAGGTGGATTTTCTTATTCCCGGAAAGTTGATCCGTATAGATTTTAAGCTTGGCTTCAGGGTGGAGCAAAGGGTGAATCTGCTGTATAGAAAGGTGATTGAAGAGCTGGTGAAGAATGGGGAGGTAGATATTACGAGTCAGTATGCTTCGCTGAATAAACATAAGATTGCTGGGGATTTCAGGTTTGTGCTGCTCGAAAAGCATATGTCGAGGTTCACTAAGCTGAGTTTCTATGAGCGTACTATCATGGCTTATTACTTTATTTTGAAACGACTGAGCTTATCTGAGGAGAGGAGTTTCGGACTGGATTCCAGTTATGTGGATGTGGAGAAGGTGCCGCTTATCTTTGTTACACCTGATGATATTGAATTGAACAGGTTGCCAGTGTAAGGTCATTGGAGGAAAAAAGGAAGCTTCTTATTTTCGTCTGCCTATCTTTTGCTGCGCAAAACATAGAAGGCCGAAAATAAGAAGGTTCCTTTTTTCTGTAGGATTATCTGCCTGGGGTGTTGCAAAAAACCGGGAGGATAAACTTGGTATTGTAAAAATCTGTTAAGACGTAAACTGTCATAATAGACCTTTAGGATAAACTTGTTATTGTGAAAATCTGTTAAGACGTAAACTGTCATAATAGTGCTTTAAGACTAACTTGTTATTGTGAAAATCTGTTAAGATGCAACCTGGCATAATAGCACTTTAGGACTAACTTGTT
>JAATFQ010000118.1 GCA_015655115.1 Sphingobacteriales bacterium | reverse complement strand
GGGCTCCCTTTTTGTTGGGACTGCAAAGGTAGAAATCTTTTTGTAATTGTCAAGCTTTTTATTTTTTATTTTTTCAAGGCCTTTAAACCTCGCTAAACTCAAATAAACCCTGACAGGTTTCTCTTCTTTACACGCCTTTCAAATCCTTCTTCTTCATCCTTCTCACTGATCCTCTTCCTCCGAAGCGGGATGCAAAAGTAGGAAAATTATATGAAACACAAAACAATTCTATCCAAATATTTGTATCCAACCCCTAACTGTTTGTAAAACAGTTCAAAAAACTTAAAAAGCATAGTAGTAACCTGCAGTACCGCGAGATTTGCAACAGGCCTTTCTGATAGTATATATATACTACCCCAATCATATCCCCAAAAAATCCCGATCGCTGCCGGCATGAACACAGTATAAGGATACCTTCCAGCAACACTGAGCACAGTTAATACCAAAAGAGGTATTTCCGCCGCAACTGGCCAGCCCCTGCTCAGATGCCACAGCTTGCCGTCTGTGTGGCAGGTTGTACCAGGGTTATCCCTTGAAAGGGCATTAGAACACTATTGGAACGGATCTGGAACGGGGTTGGATGGGCCTTGAAACAGGGTTGGAAAATCGATAGCTCTTCCAACGCCGTTTCAACCCCGTTTGAATCCTTTTACAACCCAGTTTCAACCCCCTTTCAATGTCAAGCCCTGTAGCAGATGTCCAACACTGGAATTAGTTTACAATTAGTAGAAGACATAATTAGCCCAATATTGGCCTAATTATTAACCAACACCAGGCTAACAATCCGATATACGATCACATCAGCCCTGGACAACCGGCCTGATCACCAATTCGCCCTGGCGCACAGATATATCAACCATCGCACCTGCTTTAAAACCCTGTTCAGCCATCCACAAACCAGATATCTTAAGTTCTGGTATAAGTATGCGCCCAAATACCCTTTCACTATAGATAGGGTTAAGGCGTACAATTCTATTTGATTTACTTTTCATAAAATAAAAATTAAGTTTAGTATTTGGTATAATTTATATAACTGCGGTGCTGCAAGAAAATAAGCATCTCCAGGCATTCCATATTTTGCAAATGTGTAATTGCATGATCAGCTAATGAGCGGTATTCATTCCTAAAATCCCTGTAATGTAGGATGAAAAAAGTTACAATCATCCTATCTCTCAAATCACAGTCAGCAGTTTTCATGATTTCATAGTATACCCCCATGTAATTGATATGCTGGTATTGATCAATATAATCGCAAACATATTTAGTGACCATGTACCATGCGTACTCGCGCGATTTGTATTTAAGCCGACCAGGTATTTCCATTAGCAGTTCAGCTTTTCTCTCATTACGGTATTCTACGGAGATAGCTGCATAGGCATCCTGATCTTCATTCTTCAGCGCACAGCTAAGGCGTTCTTGAAAAGCGGCCACCATATCTCTCTCCATCATGCAAATTATATCTAACTTTTGGAGCTGATAAGAATCAGGAGATAATTCTGTAGCATATTTTTCTATAACTCCGACCATCGTCTGCCTGATTACTGCAAAATAACCAAGTTTACTATCTGCTATTTTATTCAGGGTAGATGGAAGATTTGCTGGCTGCATATTTTTGATTTCATGCTGGCAACGGTATTTGGCAGCTCCTTTTCCTTTGAAGCTGAGCTTACATCTTTTTTCAGTGGTTTTAAGCCCATGCTGCCTAATTATTATATTATCGCCTGGTTCAAAATGATAATATTGGAACAGATGGCTCCTCATTTTACGGGAAGCTAATTTTTCTGTAATGCGGATAGAGAAATACTGCATTTCAGAGTTTTCTCCAAGGTCGAAGAAATAATGATTACCTACTTGCTCAACCGGGATATAGGTCTCAAATCCTAAACGCGTAGGGTCACCATCATAGTAATTCCCATAATGAACAACTAATACAGGTTCAGTAAATAAAGGGTTATCAATGACCAATTCAAAACGAACGGTCTTTGACAGGTCTGGAAATTTATTAGTTCCGGCCTCTCTAAAGGCACGGGCAGCACTGGCAGCACTGTAAGGAACAGTTAGCATCGTTACCGGGCGGATACTCTTTTGTGGTGTTGGTACTTGTTTAGTTCTCATTTCCTAAAAATTGAAATGAGTCCCTTTATAATGGCGACGAGCTAAACTATAGCGGGCTCTATCGATCACCATGTAACCAGGTTCCAACGCCTTCTCAGCTGGTTTACGATAGAGCCCGTAGATCTATAGCAATACAAAAGTACGCAAACATACCTACAGGCATAATTAATCTATCGTCTCACTGATATAAATTGTTGGAATTTGTTACAGAGACTCTTTGTTTAATGCCTATAAAATGCCCCAGATAAAGAGAAATACTAACCCATTTCCTCTAACTGAAACACAATACAAATATAAACATTAGTTTATTTATTTTCCAAATAAAAGCAAAAAAAACACAAATGAATACTTTATTTATTAAAACTATTAATTTTAATATAAAAATATAAAAACAGATTATCAATCAATAGCTAAAAATCCATCCATTTTACCGTCTGCACAGCACCCAGCTTATCGTTATCTTCAACACAGCAACAGCGGTCACTATCGTATTATCCAACTCTCTACAACCCCAGGAAACTGAACAGATTTGCCTGTAAACTGACGAATTGTAACATTTATTTGCATTGTTGATTCGACAAGTGTAAGTTTAAAAAACTACCAGTATGGTAACAAGCAGACATGAAGAAGCTATTGATTTTACTCCTATCCCTAACCTATTTTCAAGCACGCGCACAAATCAAGGTTCCGGTAAAAATTGATACCACACAGCAGAAAACTCTGCATCTATACCAGTTTATCAAATCTTACATGCAGAAGGATACAATAAGCAATCAATTATGGCATCCGAAATACAAAGCAAAAACAGGCTATGATTATACGATGGACTGGATTTGGAAAATATACACACCTAAAAAGATAACCACTTTATTTGATGTAGAACTGGCCGAATTACAGCAGATCAATGATACTCTCTCTTACTTCAAAATCTTAGTTAAAACTAAACCTGGAGAGAAAGATACTTTTTCAGGTGTCTACAAATATTATATTGTTGAAAGCGGCGGCAAATTTTATCTTGATAATTGTAAAGTATACGACTCAGGCAGGTTTAAAAAATACACAACCAGGAACCTGCATTTTTATCAATCGCCATTTTACCATATTGACGAAGAAGAAATGAATAAGGCAAATAGACAACTGGATACACTCTATATTCAGCTTCAAAAGCCGCATTTAGCTAAACCTATTGAATACTACATGTGCTCGAGTGAGGAAGAACTGAATAATCTCTCTAACATTGTACTCTGGGATGGAGGTTTAGGCGGTTTTACCAATATACCTGAAGGGTTTGTTGTAGCAATCAATAATAACCCATTTTATAAACATGAATTTATTCATGCCATTTTAGGTATGGGAGCAAATTGCTTCTTTTTACAAGAGGGCATTGCCTCACTATATGGAGGGATGAATAAAGGTGCAACAGGCTATGCTCAGGGAATAAAAGAACTACAGGGATGTTATCAGAAAGGCGACTGTAATTTTGAAAATCTTTATGCAAGAGAAGTTAAGCAACAATACAACAGCAGTTTAACCTATACTTTCGCAGCTGCTTTCTGTAAATATCTGATCGGCAATTATGGACTGGACTTCTTCTATAAACTATATTACGACAAGGAGATTACCACCAAGAATTTTATAGAAAAGGTCTCACAAAAAACGGGTAAAAGTCCTACACAAATAAAAAGAGCAGTAGAAAAACTGATCCTGCCGAAATAGGATTAATTGAATCGGCAAATAAAGATTTAATTCAGTATGTGAATGACTCCTGTCTCCGTAGAAAACCTGCTACTTTCAGAAGATACCTTAAGCATCTAGCCATCCTGAAATGAACCACAGTAGGTGATCTTCGTCACATTATGAATGAACCTTATTACATTTAATCATGATACTGGTCATATATATGCTCCTCCCGGAATGACAACTTTGTGTTACAAACTTCATATCATGATTATCTTCAAAATTTTTCAATTCGACTCCGCTCATTATTTACCGAATGTACCCAAAGGACACAAATGTGGAGGAATGCATGGCCATACATATAGTTTAAAAGTTAGTGTTTCAGGTAAACCGGGCGAATATACCGGCTGGATAATCGATTATACAGAACTAAAAAAGAAAATTAAACCTTGGATAGATATACTGGATCACCAAATCTTAAATACCATCCCCGGACTGGAAAACCCTACTGCAGAAATGCTGTGTATCTGGTTGTGGAAAAGAATCAAAGCAGACGTTCCGGGACTATGCAGATTAGAGTTGAATGAAACACCAACATCAGGGGTAATTTATGAAGGCTAAAGCCCATAGGCAAATTGCCATCTGGTTATATTGCGGAGCAGCAACGATAATAATTCAAATCATATTAGGCGGTATTACCCGTTTAACAGGATCTGGTCTGTCTATAACCGAATGGCAACCCTTATTAGGCACCCTTCCACCAATGAATAACGCAGCATGGCAGCAAAGCTTTGATAAATATAAAGAGATTGCGCAATTCAAAATTGTAAACCCTCATTTCACGCTGGAAGATTATAAATCAATATTCTTCTGGGAGTGGTTTCACCGTAACTGGGCCAGGTTTATGGGATTGGTATTTATTATTCCCTTTATTGTCTTTGTCATCAGGAGACAGTTAAGCAAGAAACTATTTATACAGCTTCTTGTGCTTTTCTTATTAGGTTTGTTACAAGCCGTAATTGGATGGATTATGGTGAAAAGCGGTTTAAATGATACCGCTATTGTTGTAAATGATATGAAACTGGCTATTCATTTTATAGCCGCCATTATATTATTATGCTATATTTTTTGGGTAGCCTTCTCACTGAGTATTAAAAGAGAAAGATACAACTATTCAAAAAAGCTCAAAAACTTCTGCTTACTTATTATCGCAGTAATCTTTATTCAACTGTTTTTCGGGGCACTGATGGCCGGTTCTAAAGCTGCTCTTGCAGCGGTGACATGGCCGGATATCAATGGTTACCTGATTCCGCCAGAATTGTATCAGAACGGTGCAGAATATTCCAACTCTCACTTGTTGTGGATTCAATTTATTCACCGCCTGCTAGCCTATGTACTGGTGGTACTGATCATTATTTTGTATTTTAAAGCGGCAGGATGGAGAAAAGATAAATATCTGGCAAGCATCAGAATTGTCCCGATCATAATCGTTGTTGTTCAAGCTGTACTTGGAATTGTGACACTATTGAATGTATTCAGTCCGCATTTTAAAGTTTATGCCTTATTACATCAGTTTATAGGCATGGTGCTATTGATTGTTCTGCTTCATTTCTATTTTATGTGCAGCAAAAAAAACGGCTGGATCACGTTCATTTAAGTATCAAGGTTACACTAAATAACTTCTGTACAATAGCATTTCAGAAAAAAGGATTTTATTAGTATTTTTGCAATATTAAACGCCGTTTGCAACGGTATCAATTATATGAAAAAATTCCAGACTCTACTTTACTATTGCTATAGCACTATAGCAGACGCAGAACAATTTGCTGCCGATCACCTTAAATTTTGTAAATCATTAGACCTTGTAGGCCGTATTATTGTGGCAGACGAAGGATTGAATGGCACAGTTTCCGGTACCGCAGCAGCATGTGCTGAATATATGTCGGCCATTCATGCCGACGCGCGCTTCGCCAAAACAGAATTTAAGATCGATGAAGTAGAAGAACCTTCTTTCATCAAAATGCACTGCCGATATAAATCTGAGATTGTACACTCTGGTTTAAGAGATACCAGCATTATTAACCCAAATGAACGCACTGGGAAACACCTTGAACCCATAGAATTCAGGGAAATGATAGACCAGGACGATGTAATCATTCTTGATGTGCGTTCTAACTATGAACACAGCCTCGGCAGGTTTAAAAATGCAATTACCCTCGATATAGAGAACTTCAGGGACTTCCCTGAAAAAATAAATGAGCTTGCTAAATACAAAGATAAAAAGGTATTAACCTACTGCACAGGCGGCATTAAATGCGAAAAAGCATCTGCCCTATTGCTGCACCATGGTTTCAACGACGTGTATCAGTTACATGGCGGGATCATCAAATATGGCAAAGAAGCAGGTGGCGAAGATTTTGAAGGTAAATGTTATGTATTTGATAACCGCATAGCGGTAGATGTCAATTCGGTTAATCCTTCCGTAGTATCGAAATGTTATACCTGTGGAACGGTGACGGCCAAAATGATCAATTGCGCTAACCCGGAATGTAACGAGCACATTACGCAGTGCGATGAATGTGGCACAAAACTACAAGGCTGCTGCTCTGAGGCCTGCGTAAGCCATCCACGCCGCCGCCCTTATGATGGTACCGGATATTATGTAAAAGTGCCTCAGCCTATTGGAGTATCTTCAAAATAGGACAGTTTATACTTAAGCCATATTTTTTAATCTTTATAATATTTATCTATACTTAAATTACTACCTTTCTGCGGTCTGAATAAATTTAATTAAGATTGTCAACCTACCCGGAAAATAATGAAAAGGAACTTTTACTCCTACTGATAGCAGGGGAAGAAAAGGGATTTGAAGGCTTATATAACTTATATAACCGTTCAATATTCAACTTTATCATTAAATATGTGAGCTCTGTACCGCTTGCAGAAGACCTTACGCAGGAGGTCTTTATCAAGATGTGGGAGAATAGAAAGCAGCTTAAAGAGGTTAGATCTTTCAAGGCTTACCTGTTTATCTCAGCGCGTAATCATACTTTAAACAATCTTAAACTGGTATTCAGATCAGAAGTAGCCATCGGCGAGGTCTTATCAGGTTTTACGGACCTAAGGAACGATACTGAAGATGATGTGCTGCATAAAGAATACATCCAGTTTCTGAAAGAAACACTAAATAACCTCCCCGAAAGGACAAGGGAAATCTTCCAACTGTGCCGTGAACAGGAAAAATCTTACGATGAAGTGGCTAAATCACTAAACATTTCACGTAATGCCGTAAAAAACCACATGGTACGATCCATGAAATTTCTTAGCTCATCTATTAAAAAAGAATTTGGAGTATCTTTAACATTACTAGCGACCTTTTTTAACCATTTCAATAGCTAAAACCATTTACCTGACAAATAAAATACTTTTTTTATCTCTACTGCTACCCTACCCTCCATTTTTGTTGTCTTAATTGGTATAGACAGCAACAATAAATGGAAGAAAATCATCTCAGGCTTTTAGTTAAACGATATCTGGAGAAAAAATCAACGGATGAAGAACTCGAGGTTTTCGTCAGTTTGATGAAATCGGGCAAACTGGATAAATATATTCAGGAAGAAATGGACAATGATATCAATATTAAGTTTCTGCCTGAATTATACAGTAAGTTTCCAGCGGGATTAGATAGTGAATTTCCAGCGGGCAACAACACCGATCATCCAACAGACATCAATATTGAGCATCCTAAACAAAAGAGGATGAGATTTATCTTATTCAGATGGCCAGTTGCAGCGGCTTTGATATTTGCTTTGTCGATGCTGGTCTATTTTTCTATTGATAAACAGCCTACCCATACACTTGCCAAAACCAGGCAAATTAACATCAATAACTTAACGGCGGTAATCACTAAAACCATACTTCCTGATGGAAGTACAGTTTGGCTAAATCCCAAATCCACTTTAACCTATCCTTCAAAATTCGGAAAAATACGCGGTGTAGCGATGCGCGGAGAAGCTTTTTTCGAAGTGACTAAAGACCACGCACACCCCTTTATTGTAACCAGTGGTAAGGTGCTGACAAAGGTCTGGGGCACAAGCTTCCGCATTCGCGCTATTAGCGGAGAAAAGAATACGCAGGTATCAGTGCTGACAGGAAAAGTATCTGTAATGGCTCCTGTACAACTACAGCAAAACCCCAATCAGCACGCCAGCTTGTCCAATAAAGCCGGCTCAGTCCGCGAGGGCAGCAATTTAGCCGAGATCATCTTAATGCCTGATGAGGAGGTAACTTATAAACCTCAAACCCACAGCTTGCTGAAGGCTAAGATCTCCCCTGCGTCCGACTTAGTAATCTGGCGCAAAGCAAACCTGAGTTTCGACAATACCACGCTTGACAGCATAACTACTGCATTAAGCCAATACTACCGTACGGATATCAAAGCAGAAAATAAGGTTACCGGCAAACTTCGTCTTACAGCAGATTTTAATAATAAGAATATGGCCGACATCCTGACACTAATCTGCAGGTCGCTCCATACAAGTTATACCAAAAATGATAATACTATTATTTTAAAAACAACAAATCAACAACTAACCCCTTAGACCTAATCTTAAAAAAACCAAATCCAAGCTATGAAAAAGAACTAAAGAAAACCCAGGAAAACCTTCAGAAAAAAGGGCAGTAGTGTTCGTACCACCACTACCCTAAAGAATTAATCCCATTGGAATAGAACGCTTGTACCGCTCTAAAGGGAAATCATTTGTCTCCATTATTCAATAAGAAACAATCTAATTTATGAATTTATTTTTACAAGACCGTATTGACTTATTTAAAATTATGAAAGTCACCTTGAGTCAATTAGCCATTGTATTTGCAATTTCCGGAGTTTCGTATGCCCGGAGTACTAAGGCACAGGATGTGATACTAGATCAGTACGTGAATATCACGGCTAAGAACGTCAGGCTAGAGTCCGTACTTAAAAAAGTGACCTCCCAAACTGCTATCAAGTTTGTGTATAGTAAGGATTTTATTGACGCTGATCAACTGGTATCAGTTGATGGCGCCAATCAGCCTTTGAGAGATATCCTCAATAACCTGCTTGCAAAATGCAATATCCGATATGAGGTAATTAACGGAGATGTGCTGCTGGAAGTGCTGCCCCCGGCGAAGACATCGGCCGGCGGCCTGATGCAACAGAATGTAACGGGTGTGGTGACCAGCAATACCGGAGAGGTATTGCCTGGAGTAAGCGTCTTTGTGAAAGGCACTAAACTAGGCACCAATACAGATGGATCAGGAAAATTCAGCATTAAAGTGCCTGATGCAAACAGCATCCTTGTCTTTGCTTACTTAGGCTTCTCCCGTAAGGAGGTGCCTGTGGGAGGCAGAGCAGTAGTTAATGTAACACTTATAGAAGATGCGCACCAGCTGGGAGAGGTCGTTGTTACGGCGATGGGCATTAAACGCACATCAAAGGAACTTGGTTATTCTACGCAACAGGTAAGTGCAAAAGATCTTACCCAAAGTAAGCCGACTAACCTGGCAGCAGGACTATCGGGCAAGGTTTCCGGCCTGCAGATTATCCAGTCGAACAACCAGATTGACGCTGGTGATCAGATGCGGGTGGTATTAAGAGGTAACAGGTCTTTCCAGGGCAACAACCAGGCATTGCTTGTGCTGGATGGAGTGGTAGTGCCACTCGCCTACCTCAACTCTATTAATCCAAATGACGTGGATAATGTAAGCGTACTTAAAGGCGCAAATGCCGCAGCGCTGTATGGCTCGGAAGCCGCCAATGGTGTGTTGATCGTGAGCACAAAAAAGGGAACAAAGGATATTACTCAGATCACTTATACCAATACCACTCAATTGAATGAACTGTCTTACTTCCCGAAAATGCAGACGCAGTTTGGTGGCGGCTCGGGACAGGATATCTATGGGTTTCCACAATATACACCATTTGAAAATCAGAACTTCGGCGACCGCTTTGATGGTACTTTACGTGAGCTGGGCCGCACGCTGCCTGACGGATCTATACAAATGGTACCGTACAGCAACTTATCTGACGAAAAGAAGAAGTTCTTTGACACAGGTATTGATGAGCAGAATGACCTTAGTTTTTCTACAGGAAATGATAAAGGCTCTACCTATATTAACCTGCAAAGGCTAAATAATAAGGGTTATGTTCCGGGAGATAAATCTAACCGTACAGCAGCAAGGATCAATGGCACGCGTATTTATAACAAGCTGAAAATTGATTATACATTTAACTATACGCAAAAGAATGTAGACAAGTCTAACGCGCAGATATATAATAACATCATCAATACCCCCGCTAATATCCCCCTTACGGAGTATAGTGATGTCAATTCTACCTATGGCAGCTTAGATAATTATTTTAACGATTACGGCATCAACCCTTATTATTACCTGCAACAACAACGTAATAATGAACGGAGAGACGACCTGTTAGGCAACCTTGCTGCCTCTTATGATGTTACACCATGGCTTAACCTGACAGCACGCGGCGGAATAACTACCTATACAAGAAATGGCAAAAACACCAAAGAGGCGCTGAATTATTCTGATTTTGCGCATAATAGTGGCAAGGCGGTGGCCAACCCACAAACGTCGCCAGCAACAGAATCCGATTATTCTTATTTCAACAGTCGCATGGAAGGCAATTTCCTGGCTACTTTTAAGAAGAAAATTTCTGATTTCAGCACTACCTTCATTGCCGGTGCACAGACCATACAGAAATCTGCACGCACACTCTTTGTCGGAACGGACTTCCTTGTGATCCCTGATTTTTACAATATAGGGAACCGCTCTGGTGACGCCAATGTAACAGAAGAAAGCACAAAGGACAGACAAACGGCTTTATATGGCGACCTGACTATTGGCTATAAGGATTACCTGTTCTTTCACGGCTCAGGCCGTAATGACTGGGACTCGAGGCTTTCTGATAAAAACCGCTCTTTCTTTTACCCTTCGGGAGATGTCTCTTTCGTATTCACTGATGCTTTTAATGTATTAAAAAATAAGAATATACTTTCTTATGGTAAAATAAGAGGTGGTATAGCTAAAGTTTATGCAGTACAGTTTTCGCCCTATTCATTGCAGTCTACATTTGACGTTGGCCCGGGCTTCCCTTATGGAAATACAGCAGGCTATAGTGTCGGCAAAACAGTGTATGCACCTGACCTGAAACCAGAACAAACACTGTCTACTGAGATCGGTATAGAGCTGGGCTTCCTGAACAACAGGATTATGATAGAATCTTCGGCGTACTGGGAAACCACAAAGGACCAGGAAATCCTGAAAGGCATTAACATTTCAAGCGCCACGGGTTTTACCAACGCAGTGATCAATACCGGTTCAGGAAAGAACCATGGTGTGGAAATTTCACTGAAAGGAGCACCAATCTTAAGTAAAACAAGTAATGGGGTAACCTGGAACCTGGCGATGAATTATTCATACAACCAAAATAAAGCGGTTGAGTTGTATCAGGGACTGCCTAACCTGAGTATAGAGAATAATAATTATATTGTTAAAGACCAGCCTTATCCTGTTTTAATGGGAAATGGGTATGCTACTGACCCGCAAGGCCGTACTATTGTCGATGCCATTACTGGATTCCCCAAACTGAGCAGCACAAACATACTTTTCGGACAGACAACACCGAAACATATACTGGGTATCAGCACCAGCGTCAATTATCAGAATTTCACATTTTCAGGCACTGCCGAGTACCGCAGCGGCAGCGTGGTGTACAGTGGTGCAGGCAGCACGATGGACTTCTCCGGGATCAGTTATGGATCAGCAACAAATGGCCGTGAGCGATTTGTTTATCCCAACTCGGTTATCGAAACCTCACCCGGAGTTTTTGTGCCCAATACGGATATCACTACCAGAACGGGGGGCATAGATTTCTGGGCCGGCTCAACAACAAGATATGGCGTAATGCAAAATTATGTAACCAGTGCGGCCTTCTGGAAAATCAGGGAACTCTCTCTTGGATATGAGGTGCCGGCAAAAATTCTTGAACGTTCCAAAATCATCAAAAGGATAAATGTTGCCCTGGTAGGCAGGAACCTGTTCATGTTCAGGCCTGATACCAATGTTTATACTGACCCTGAATTTAATGCGACTACTGATAATGCTCAGGGATCAAGCAACCTGAATCAGACACCGCCAACACGTATTTACGGATTTACAGCTACCCTTACTTTATAAATCATGAAAATAAAGATGAAGAATAATATAAAATTACTTTGCATAGCTGTCGTATTGCTTTCGGCTTCATGCGCTAAAGATTACCTGGATATCAATACAAATCCCAATAAGCCTACTGAAGTTACTCCCGGACTGGTATTAACTAATGCCCTTAATGGTACAGCTACCAGCACTACAGGCTCCACCAATTTTTATAGGTTCGCTTCTGCCTGGATTGGCTACTGGAACTATAGTGTGGCGGTTGCCGCATTTGCTGAAGAACGCAGCTATCAATTTACAACAAACTATGGCCCGGTAGTGGGTATCTGGAACGATCTGTATCATAATCTGGAGGATTACACTTATGTAGAAAAAGCAGCTGCCACAGCAGGTAATACATTTTACATAGCGGTAGCGAAAACAATGAAAGCATATGATTTTCAGAACTTAGTGGACGTCTACGGAAATATCCCGTACAGCCAGGCCTTACAGTCTACCACAGCCATAAGACCTGCTTATGATAAAGCACAGGATATTTATGAGGACTTAGCAATGCAACTGGATACTGCTGCCAGGCTTTTCAAAGAAGTCTCAGGAAAGGTACCTTCTGCTGATGCCGCGTTTGACATTATGTATAAAGGTGATGCTTTGAAATGGGGCAAATTTGCCAATACACTGAAGCTGCGCCTGCTGCTGCGCCAGTCGCAGATTGCCGGCCGTGACGCTTATATCACTGCACAGATAGCGCTGATCAATGCGAATGGTTTAGGATTTATCAGTGCAAATGAGGGTGGATCTGTAAACCCGGGTTATAGCAATACGGCAAAAAAGCAGAATCCTTTCTGGAGTAACTTTGGGTATTCTCCCACCGGTGAACCAGTAGATAATCACCGCTATTATATTGCCAGCGAATATGCGATGAACTTTTACCAGAATAATAATGACCCGCGACTCGCAAAGCTTTATACTACTATTGATGATGGAAAGGGCACAACGTATTCAGGAAGCAGGTTTGGCCCTACTGCCTCTGCAGCGGACAACCCGCAGGTTCAATCTGCGATAGGCAAAGGGCTGTTAAAAGGGGCAGATATGCCGCAGCCTCTGCTTACCGACTTTGAAGCTTTGTTTTTACAGGCCGAAGCTGCACAGCGTGGATATATAACCGGTAACACGCGCGAACTATACGAAGCTGCTGTAAAACAATGCTTCAGTTATTTGGGCGCAGCGGATGTAGCGGTATACCTAAAAAATGATGTGAGCAACTGGGATAATGCCACAGACAAGATAAAATTGATTATCACCCAGAAATGGGCAGCAATGAATGGTATTAATGATATGGAAGCCTGGGCAGACTACCGCAGGCTCAATATCCCTGCAGATATACCAATCTCGGACAATCCTGCAGCAACAACCCGTAAAGTACCTGTACGTATGCTTTATCCACAGAGTGAGTATAATTATAATCCTGACAATGTTTTAGCGGAGGGTACGATCAGCCAGTTTACTTCCAGGATATTCTGGGATGTGGAGTAAGCTCCGGGAGTAAAATGAACGATTAACGAAATAAAGAAATAATACTGAGGACATAATCATGCAGATGATCTTATGCAGGCTTCATAACATTTAAACTAAAATTACATACTAATGAAACCATCATGATTTTTCAAATCACATAACGAATGAATATAAAATCATGATAGCTTCATCACCCTTAAAACAATATATACTAATGAAAATACACTTAAGATATATAATTGCTGTAACAGCATTGACGACAGGCCTTTCTTCCTGCCTCAAAGATGATAGTCAACCCGATTTCACCCAAAATAAAGCAGTAATAGAAATTCCGATAGGTTCATCGGCTGGCAATGGGGGTGGTAATTCCATTAACGCGGCATTCACCATTTCGGAAACAGAGTCCGACTATTCCATCTATGTGAACTATGCAGCGCCAGAAGCGAATGATAAAGACGTTACAGTGACGCTGGCCGTAAACAATGATGCATTAACGAAGTTCAATACAGTGAACGAAAAAGCATATACACTGCTGCCTGCCAACAGCTATACAATTGCTAACTATAAAATTACTATCCCTGCCGGACAGCGGAAGGTGATCTTCCCGCTAAAGATCAAGACCTCGGTATTGGACCCAACGCTAACCTATGCTTTACCACTGTCTATCACTGATGGCGGCGGCTTTACCATAAGCGCTAATTTCGGAACGCTGGTTTCTATAATTTCACTCAAAAATAAATGGGATGGTATATACACTGTTACGGGCACAATGACGGATGTTGTCAACAGCAGCCTGACAGGGCAATACCCGCGGACATATCATTTAGTTACCCAGTGCCCTCATACCGTTGCTATTTATGACCCGGGTAATGGAGGCTTTGCACATGGTATATTGAACGGCGGATCCGGTAGCACATATGGCAACTTTAGTCCGGTGTTTACCATTGATGAATCTACCAATAAAATTACCAGCACTGTGAATTACTACGGGCAGCCTTCATCCAACGGACGCTCTGCTAAAATGGACGCTACAGGAGAAAATACGTTCAGTATGAATGCAGGAAATACCCAGCCTACAGCACTTAAGGTGAAATATATTATGAATCAGGATGGAACGGACAGGACATTCTTTGATGAAACCTGGACTTATAAATCAGCCAGATAATCAGGTAAGTTCATCTTGATGCTGAAGTACGCTCAGTGTAATATTGAGGTACGTTCATCGTGATGTTGGGATATATGCCGGCAGCGCAGAAACAAAAGGTACTCATATGTTGTTTTAAATAGCTATTTTGCGATTAAATCAGATATTTGAGTACCTTTTTTATACATGAAAACCTGTAATCTTCTCAGTTCTTTTCTTCTGCTATCCTTTACCCTGCTGGCATCTCTTGCTTCGGCAGACAGCATCAAGAGTATTGGCGTTCCTTATGTGCAGAACTTTCCAAAGTCTGTTTATCTTTCTGGCAACCAGAACTGGGCTATTGCCAAGGATAGTAAGGGAATTATGTATTTCGGAAATACTCAGGGCCTGCTTACTTATGATGGTAAGTTCTGGCAGCAATACCAATTGCCAAACCGCCAGATTATCCGTGCGTTAGCTACGGCTAAAGATGGTACGGTTTATACAGGTGGCTTTGATGAGTTCGGCTTCTGGGCAACCAGAAATAATAAGCTCACCTACACATCGCTGGTAAAGCTTATTCCAAGAGCCAATGAGCTGTCAGAGGAAATATGGAAGATTTTCGTAGACGGTAAAAGGGTAATTTTTCAGTCTTTCAGTGCTATATACATCTATCAGGATAATAAAATAACTACCGTACGGGCACCAGGCTCTTTTCTTTTCCTGCAGCGCGCAGGCGGCCGCTTCTTTGTTGAAGTACTCACAAAAGGGCTTTATGAACTCAAAGGGCAAACACTGCTACCTCTGCCCAATACGGGCAAACTGATCCCGGCAAATATCCTTACGGTATTGCCTTTTAAAAATGGAAGCCTGTTGTTGGGCACGAGCAAGGACGGATTATTTATTTATGACGGTATCACCTATAGACCTTTCAATACAGGCGCCAACGCTTTTCTAAAAACTTACCAGCTCAACAATGGCAGTAGGATAAATGATCAGTATTATGCATTCGGCACGATATTAAACGGCCTTATTATAATTGATCAGAGCGGGAATATAGTACAGCAGATCAATAAATCCAGCGGACTGCAGAACAATACAGTACTAAGTGTTTATACTGATAATGAGAACAATCTATGGGCAGGGCTGGATAATGGCATCGACCGGGTTGAGCTCAATTCGTCTCTATATTTTTACCTGGATAAGTCGGGCCAGTTTGGTACGGTGTATTCCAGCCTGATCTACCAGAACAATATCTACCTGGGCACTAACCAGGGTTTATTCTACAGTCCCTGGAATCAGGAGGCTGGTAAAGGATTCCATTCTTTCGATTTCAGGCTTGTTCCGGGATCTCAGGGACAAGTATGGGATTTAAACATCATCGATAACCAGCTAATTTGCGGGCACAATGAGGGAACCTTCAGGGTTACTGGCGATCATATGGAGAAAATCTCTGGCTATAGCGGAGGCTGGACAATAAAGAAACTGAACAGCAATCCGGATTATCTGATCCAGGGTACCTACAATGGTCTGGTACTGTTTAAAAAGGACAACCTTGGGCAATGGAAGTATTTTTATAAGATAGCCAATTTTGGTGAGCCTTCGCGGTATGTAGAGCAGGATTCGCGCGGAGACATCTGGGTAAGCCACGCCTATAAAGGCTTGTACAAGCTTACGCTTAGCCCGGACTTTAAAAGGGTGATCAAAACACGTTATTACGACGAGAAAAACGGGCTGAAGGATAATTACAATGTCAACATCTTCCTCCTGGAAAACAGGCTGGTGTTCTCTTCGGAGTCCGGCTTCCAGATCTATGATGAGATCAGTAACCGTTTCAGCTCTTATAATGAGCTGAATAAGGGACTGGGAAGTTTTGCTACGGCAAACAAAATTATCAATGCAGGTTCAAAAAAATACTGGTTTATCAATCATGGTAAAATGGCCATGGCTAATTTTACTGAACCGGGTGTGATGGAGATTGACTCTAATCAGTTCAGTATACTGGATGGCCGGATGGTGCAGTATTATGAGAACATCAGCAAGATCAGTGAGCATATTTACCTGATCAGTGTAGATGATGGATTTGTGATCTACAATGGTCTGGCTAACACTGTCCCAAATAAAACGAAACTGCCCGGAGTGCTGATCCGTAAGGTGGAGGATGTAACTGATACCTACAGGACGCTTACGGAGAATGGAAATAATGAAAGCGAGATCGAAATCCCATTTGGCAGAAATAATATCAGGATTTCTTTTGCCCTGCCTTATTATAGGCAGTCGAAGATCAAATTCCAGTTTTACCTGGAAGGATATTCTAAGCAATGGTCTGACTGGAGTATGGCCACACAAAAGGACTTCACTAACTTATCGAGTGGAAAATACAGGTTCCTGGTAAGAGCTAAGATTAACGATCAATCCGTAACGCAGACTTCTGTTTTTGAATTTACTGTGCTCCCTCCATTTTATGCCAATAAGTGGGCTTTGACTTTTTACCTGGCCCTATTTGTATTTTTAGCTTTGAGGGGTAAAAAACAATATGAGGGAAGGCTCCTTAAACATAAACGTATGATTGAGGCACAGGTGCAGCAGGAAAAGGAACAGTTCCTGAAAAAAGAAACAGAGGCTACAGAAAAACAGATTGTGCGACTGCAGACGGAGAAACTCCAGGCAGAGCTGAATAGTAAGAACAGAGAGCTGGCTAATTCGGCCATGAGCCTTGTCTATAAAAATGAATTGCTGCAAAAGCTGAGTCAGGAAATTGAAAAGATTAAAGATGGCGAAGGAAAGAAATTGCCTGAAGAGCAATCGCGTAAAATACAGAAGGTAATTGATGAGGGGATGAATGATGAGCGGGACTGGAACCTTTTCGAGACGAGCTTTAATGAAGCGCATGAGAGCTTCTTCAAAAAGCTGAAAGCTAACCATCCTGACCTTGTTCCAAACGACTTGAAGTTATGTGCATACCTACACATGAATATGAGTAGTAAAGAAATGGCGTCGCTGCTGAATATATCACTCAGAGGAGTAGAAATCCGCCGTTACAGGCTACGCAAAAAGCTAAATGTACCACACGATAAAAACCTCGTAGAGTTCTTTATGGAACTTTGAAACTACATCATTACTACACAAAGCTCCAAAATCACTACACATTTGCATAAAAATTTTGAATTAAAATGTTTTACCCGCTTACCGGGCTGAAATATGTTTAATGTCACTTTCTGATGCCTTAGAAACTTATTGTATTATTTACACCAAGCCCCCATGATGTATTGATGTAGGGGCAGAATCTTTGTTTATTGATGAAAACAGATGGAGATTTGAGCAACAATTAACCAAATTACAAACAGCATGAAACGAAAATTTACAAAACTTTCTGTTTTAACTTTCCTTTGTTTTTTCTTTATTAACGCAGCATTTGCCCAGGACATTATTGTTAAGGGTACAGTAACAGATGGTCAGGATAAGACTACTATCCCCTCTGTGAGCATTAAGGTAAAAGGAACTACAAGAGGAACACAAACAGATGCTAACGGAAAATTTGCCCTTAGCGTTCCGGCAAACGGAATATTAGTATTTACCTATATAGGTTACAACGCACAGGAAATCCCTGTAAACAATCAAACAACAATTAACGTAACACTGGCATCATCATCACAAACACTAGAGCAGGTTGTGGTGGTTGGTTATGGTACGCAGCGGAAAATCGATGTGACTGGATCTGTTGCTTCTCTTAAAGGAGATGACATTTCTAAACAGGCATCACAAAATCCGGTAAGTGCATTACAAGGTAAAGTTGCAGGGGTTTCTATCACTAATAATGGTACTCCTGGATCGGCTCCTCAAATTACTATCCGTGGTACTGGTACCATTTATGGTGGTACAGGGGTACTTTATGTGGTTGATGGGGTTTGGTATGACGATATTACCTTTCTAAATCCTGCGGATATCGCCAATATAAGTATCCTTAAAGATGCTTCCAGCCAGTCCATTTATGGTGTAAGAGCCGCTAATGGTGTAGTCTTAGTTACGACTGTACGGGGTAAGCAGGGAGATGCTACTATTAACTATAATGGTTACGTAGGTATTCAACGTGTAACAAACGCAGTGAAGATGACAAATGCGAGTGAGTACGCGCAATTGGTAAATGAGGCTTATGCAATCTCTAACGCTGCTCCTTTATTTGCAAATACTGATCTTGGGGAAGGCACTGACTGGTACAAACAAATTATGCGAACAGCAATGGTGACCAATCATCAGGTTTCAATTAATGGTGCAACTGAAAAATCAAGCTATAATTTCTCACTCGGATATTTAAATCAGGATGGTATTATCGAAAGAAATAGCTACAAAAGATACACTGCTAGATTATCTAATGATTATCAAGTATTTAAATCGCTGAAAATAGGTTACAACGTAACTGGCTCATCGAGCAAATCCAATAACCCACCTGCAACTATTTACCGTGCGCTATATACAGCTGCGCCAGTGGTGCCTGTATTCAACGCAGATGGTAGTTATGGTGACCCCAGTGATCTAACTTTAGGTAATGGAGCAAATGTAAACCCTCAGGTTACATTAGATTTCAACAATAGCCAGACAACTAAAAATAAAGTTACAGGAAATATCTATGCCGAACTGAAGTTCGCCAAACATTTCACCTTCAAAACAAGTGCTGGCGGAGATTTCGGTCAGGAAGAAAGAAGAGATTATATTCCGGAATACGAGGCAACTTCAGGACAAAATTCAAACATAAGTAAACTTGTAATCGGCAGAACAGAAACCAGAAATTGGATACTGGAGAATACTTTAACGTATGACAATAAATGGAACGATCATAGTTTAACTATCCTCGCTGGTCAGACTGCACGTCGCGACAAATCTTATATAATTACTGGTACAGCTTTTAATGTGCCTTATAACACTGAAGGCGACTTGTACTTGAAGCTTGGAAATGCAGACGGACGTCTCATAGAAGATTCTGGTTCAATCAATACAGCTAACTCTTACTTTGGAAGAGTAAACTATGCTTTCAGTAATAAATATCTATTAAATGCTTCATTAAGAGCTGACGCTGCTTCACAATTTTTTGGAGGTGGTGACCTGTGGGGATATTTTCCTTCCATTGGTGCAGGATGGGTTATCTCAAATGAAGAGTTCATGAAAAACCAAAACATTTTCAGCAACTTGAAACTTCGTGGAAGCTGGGGTAAGGTAGGTAATGCCAATGTCCCTATCAACCCTACGACTGCAGTAGTTAACCAGTCTGCTGCATTAATTGCATTTTATAATAATATAGCACAAACTGGTGCAAGCATAACAACGATTGTCCCTCCTGCCCTTTTCTGGGAACGCAGTGTTGGAACTGATATCGGTTTAGAAATGGCCTTCCTTGCAAACAAATTAACGATTGAAACAGATTATTATAATAGAAAAACTGAACAGGCAATTTTTAATATTCCGATTTTAGGTTCTTTAGGAACATCTGATAGCAGATTGCTAGGTAATCAGGCAGATTTCAGAAACCGTGGTTTTGAGTTAATGGCCACATGGTCTGACAAAACAGCCGGAGGCTTAACCTATTCTATCAGTGGAAATATCGGGATGAACACTAACAAGGTACTGAATGTAACATCCGGCAGCAATGCTATCGATGCCGGTGGTGACGGATTAAATAATGCAGTGGTACCGACAAGAACCGTAGCTGGTTCTCCTATCGGATCATTTTACGGCTATGTAGTAACGGGAATAATTCAAACTGCAGAAGAAGCTGCAGCATCGGGAATGGCTGGCGCAAGAGCAGGGGATTTCAAATATGCTGACCTTAATGGCGACGGGACTGTGGATGCAAAAGATAAAACAATTATTGGCAATCCTAATCCAAAATACAGTTATGGCATAAATACCAACTTTGCATACAAAAACTTTGATTTAACATTAGATATACAAGGTGTGGCAGATGTAGATGTATTCAATGCGAACCTGGGTAATAGATTGGGAAATGAGAACTACACAAAAGATTTCTTTGATAATCGCTGGACTGGTGCAGGAACATCAAACACCTATCCTTCAGCAAGTTTAGCAGGAGGTAACAATAACCAGACAAACACATTTTATGTAGAAAGCGGTGCCTATATCAGATTGAGAAACGTACAACTAGGTTATAACTTGCCGGAATCATTAGTATCGAAATGGAAAATGAAGAAATTGAGGGTATTTGCAAATGCACAGAATGCATTGAACTTTTTCGGATATAAAGGATTCAGCCCTGAAGTTGGAGGTGTACCAACCAGAACAGGTGTAGATATCAATGTATACCCACTATTCGCGACTTATAACTTAGGTGTAAACCTTACTTTTTAATTGATTTGGATATGAAAACATATAAAAATATAACTTTGCAGAGATGGTGCATAATTGGTTTATTTGCAACTTCCATTATCGCCTCTTCTTGTAAAAAAAGCTTCCTTGATGTAGATCCGCAAGGCCAGCAAGCAGCTGTAGATTTTTGGAAAACTCAGGAAGATGCTACTAAAGGGGTAAATGCTATCTACGCAAATTTACGTACCTGGGAGAATTTAGCCTTCCCTGCCCTCGTTATTGAAAGTACAGGTTCAGATGAGGCTGATAAAGGAAGTACCCCAACTGACGCTACTTTCTTCAATTTATACGATACGTTTGGAGTAACTTCCAGCGAAGGTTCATTAAATAGCTTTTGGACAGGCCAGTACCGTAATATTAATCTATGTAACCAGGTATTAGATAATATCCCTGCTATCACTATGGATGAAACATTGAAAGCTCGTTACATTGGAGAAGCAAAATTTGTTCGTGCATATTCTTATTTTAGGTTAGTAAGAGCATATGGAGATGTACCTTTAAGGTTAAAAATCCCAGTTGATGCATCTGAATATAATATACCACGGACTGACAAGGCAGCTGTATATGCGCAGATTGAAAAAGACTTAACAGATGCTGCTGCTGTATTACCGCAGTCATATGGTTCTGCCGATTTAGGCCGCGCAACTAAAGGCGCAGCATTAGGCATGCATGCTAAAGTAGCAATGTACCAGAAAAAATGGGCAGATGTTTTATCATTGACCAACGAGGTAATCGGCCTGGGTTACTCGTTATTTCCCGATTATGAAAAAGGCTTCCGCACTCAAAATGAAAATAATGTAGAATCACTTTTTGAAGTTCAATGCTCTATTCTTGACGGAAATGCTGACGCATCAAATTCACAATATAGCCAGGTACAGGGTGTTCCTGGTGAAGCTGCTGGAGGATGGGGATTCAACACGCCTTCTGAAGCGCTTGTTGCAGCCTTTGAAACAGGTGACCCTAGAAAAGATGCAACTATCCTATTTAAGGGCGAGACAAGCCCACAAGGTGATTTTATTAAATTGAGTGTTCCAAATTTAGGGTACAATCAGAAATCTTATGTTCCGTTTAGCTTATATGTATCCAGCTTTAACCAGGGTGCACAGCAAAATTTCAGAGTACTAAGATTCGCGGATGTACTTTTGATGAATGCTGAAGCTGCCAATGAGACAGGAAATGCAGCTCTTGCTTTGACTTCACTAAATAAAGTACGTGCACGTGCAAGAGGTGGATTAACTGGCATCCTGCCAGATGTAACTACTACTGACCAAACAGCTTTACGTACTGCCATCTGGAAAGAAAGACAAGTTGAACTGGCAATGGAAAGTGATCGTTACTTTGACGTTATCCGTCAGGGCCGTGGATTAGAAGTATTTGGTCCTAAAGGATGGAAAGCAAATAAAAATGAAGTATGGCCTGTGCCACAACAAGAGATCGATTTGAGCGGTGGACTGTTGACACAGAACCCAGGTTACTAAGCGGAACAACAGAAGTAAGTTCTACTTAATAATTAGTTTAATGGCTGACAGCACACTATATCTGACAGCATTAATAAACATTAGCTATTAACATACCAATTCTACAGCGGTTGTCCGGATTATCCAAGACAACCGCTTTTCAAACATCCTGCAGATGAACACGCTTTAGCCTGTGCCTTCATAGCAGGACTAACACATATCAGATGAAATCAGGATTTCTACGTTCACTCTGCCTCTCTTTCTTACCTGTTTTTGCAGTCTTAACTTTTACACAGTGTAAAAAAAGTGCTGCCCAGCAGATCAAACCTGTTAACAATATCCAGAAAAACCTTAGCGATGAGCAATTGCTGGATTTGGTACAAAAACAGACTTTCCGTTATTTCTGGGATTTTGGCCATCCTGTAAGTGGTATGGCTCGCGAACGCAGCAATATAGCTTACGAATACGGCACTGAAGTAGTTACTACTGGCGCTACAGGCTTCGGCGTAATGGCAATTATTGTTGCCTCAGAACGTAAGTTCATCACGCGCGACCAGGCGGCAGCACGTACAAAAAAAATTGTCGACTTTTTATATAAGGCTGATATGTTCCACGGGGCATTTCCGCATTGGATGAATGGCGAAACCGGAAAGGTAATCCGTTTTAGTCCGAAAGATGACGGTGCCGATATTGTGGAAACCTCATTTTTATTCCAGGGCCTGTTGACTGCCCGCCAATACTATACAGCTGATAACGCTGTGGAAAGTGATATCCGCAATAAAATATTATGGATGTGGGAAGGCATAGAATGGAACTGGTTTACTCAACAGCAAAATGTGCTGTACTGGCATTGGAGTCCTAATAATGGCTGGAGCATGAACCATCAGCTTAAAGGATGGAACGAAGCACTTATCACTTATGTGCTTGCTGCTGCTTCGCCTAAATATGCAATAGACAAAAAGGTATATGATGAAGGCTGGGCAAACAGCAATACTTTTTATAACGGTAAACAATATTCTGGGATCAACCTGCAATTAGGCCCTGATTACGGCGGACCTTTATTCTGGAGCCATTATTCTTTCCTCGGACTAGACCCACGTGGATTGAAAGACCGCTATGCGGACTATTTTGAGCAGAATAAAAACCATACACTGATTAACCGTGCTTACTGTATAGAAAACCCTAAACATTATAAAGGTTATGGTGAAAACAACTGGGGATTGACAGCCAGCGACAGCTGGCAGGGTTATGCCGCCCACTCTCCTACTGAAGATCTTGGCGTAATTAGTCCGACTGCGGCTTTATCTGCTTTTCCTTATACGCCTGAATATTCAATGAAGGCGCTTAAACATTTCTATTTCGACCTGGGTGATAAAATCTGGAGCGAGTATGGTTTTGTGGATGGATTTAGCGAAGAGCATAACTGGTATGCTAAATCGCACCTTGGCATTGATCAGGGACCTATCATTTGTATGATAGAAAACTACCGCTCGGGCCTGTTATGGAAACTATTTATGAGCAGCCCGGATGTTAAAAAAGGACTGGATAAACTGGGCTTCGAGAGTCCGGCTACGCCAAAGAATTGATAAGCCAAGATTAGAAACCCGAAAAATTAAACACCTGCAATAACCTAATAACATGTCGCCTATAAAAGCATATCTGTTCTTGTTGCTCTGGTTATCCAGCTTTGCCGGAATAGCCCAGAAAAAACAATTGACGTATTGCAATCCTATTAACCTGGATTATGGCTATACCCCTATTCCTAACTTCGCTGAGCAGGGCAGACACAGGGCTACAGCGGATCCGGTTATCGTGAATTATAAAGGGGATTACTTTTTATTTTCTACTAACCAGATGGGATACTGGTGGAGCAGCGACTTATATAACTGGAATTTTGTTTCCCGCTCATTCCTCCGTCCGGAACATAAAGTGTATGATGACCTTTGTGCGCCTTCGGTTTGGATCCAGGGGGACACCATGCTGGTATTCGGCTCTACCTATTCCAGAAATTTCCCTATATGGATGAGTACAAACCCTAAAACTGACCAGTGGAAGGAAGTGGTACATGAATTTGAAATAGGCGGATGGGACCCTTCTCATTTTATTGATGATGATGGCAAGCTGTATATGTATAATGGGAGCAGCAATGATTATCCTCTTTACGGCATTGAGCTGAACAGGAAAACTTTTCAGCCCCTTGGCACCAGGAAGGAATTGCTGTTATTAAATGATGAAAGATATGGCTGGCAGCGTTTCGGCGAAAACCTGGACAATACTTTTCTTGATCCTTTTATTGAAGGAGCATGGATGACTAAACACCACGGAAAATATTACCTGCAATACGGAGCTCCGGCAACAGAATTTAGCGGCTATGCGGATGGGGTGGCTATTTCCAGCAGTCCCCTCGGACCATTTGAGCATCAGTCGCTCCCCTTCTCGTATAAACCCGGTGGCTTTGCCCGCGGCGCTGGTCATGGTTCAACATTCCAGGATAACTGGAAAAACTACTGGCATGTTTCTACGATGATCGTATCGGTGAAAAACAACTTTGAACGCCGTCTGGGCATCTGGCCAGCAGGATTTGATAAAGATGACGTAATGTATATGGATGCTGCTTTTGGCGATTATCCACACTACTTGCCTGCAAAGGCTACAGATCATTTAAAAAGTGGTTTTACTGGATGGATGTTGCTGAATTACAATAAACCGGTTACCGTTTCATCTACATTGGGAGCCTTCAGCGCAAACAACGCGGTCGACGAGAATATCAAAACCTACTGGAGTGCGGCAAGCAGCAGCAAGGGCGAATGGATACAATCTGACTTCGGGCAGGTATCTACATTGAACGCCGTACAGATTAACTATGCAGATCAGGATGCTCAGTTTCTCGGCAAACAGCAAAATATATTTCACCAATACCGTCTTTGGTACAGCGTGGATGGTAAAAGCTGGAAGATGCTGGCAGATAAAAGCCTGAATAAAAAAGATGTACCTCATGATTATATAGAACTGGATAAACCTGTTGAGGCACGCTTCATAAAATTGGAGAACCTGCATATGCCGACGGGCAAATTTGCTATCAGCGGCATCAGGGCTTTTGGTAAAGGCCATGGTAAGACTCCGGCTCTGGTAAGTGGACTTACGGTGCTGAGAACGGAAAAGGACAAACGCAATTCCTGGATTAAATGGAACCTGTCGGACAACGCTTATGCGTACAACATTTATCTGGGTACTGATCCTGATAAGCTATACAATTCTATTATGGTTTACCAGGCGAATGAATATTGGTATAAGGGTATGGATAAAGAAAAACCCTATTATTTCTGTATTGAAGCTATAAATGAAAACGGAGTTTCAAAACGTTCGCCTGTTATCCGCGCCAATTAGCGAATCGGAACTTAACAGGGAAAGCTGAATTGATCAAACTAACTGACAAAGATTGAAAGGCGAAGATTGACTTGCAAAGTTTAACTGATAAAGATTAACAAGCAAAGATTGACAGATAAAGATTAACCGAACAAGATCAACACCAGTAAAAATACTACAGAAAAAGAGCTACTGCAGCAAACGAAATTTAAACACACAAATCTTTAACCCCACACAGGTGAATTGAAGACAATTAAAACAATAAGAACTATGAAAAAATCAACTTCCTTATTTTTACTGGCCGCCCTCTTCGGTACAAACGCTTTGTTTGCACAGCAGAAAAAGGCGGCGGCAGGCACAGATCAAAAGATGAATACCTACATCAATAACCTGATGTCTAAGATGACTCTTGATGAAAAAATCGGACAATTGAATTTACCTGCCGTAGGTTTTGACGTGACCGGCCCTATTTTAAGTGAGGGAGTTGATGAGAAGATCCAGAAAGGCTTGGTAGGCGGTGTGTTCAATACCTTCACCCCACAGGCAGTACGTAAGCTGCAGGAACTGGCGGTAACGAAATCACGCTTAAAAATTCCTTTGCTATTTGGTTATGATGTAGTACACGGCCATAAGACTATTTTCCCTATCCCACTTGGCCTAAGTGCATCATGGGATATGTCGCTCATAGAAAAAAGTGCCCGTATCGCTGCGCGTGAAGCCAGTGCTGATGGTTTAAACTGGACTTTCTCTCCTATGGTGGATATTGCGAGAGACCCCCGCTGGGGACGTATTTCTGAAGGCTCTGGTGAAGATCCTTACCTGGGTTCTCTTATTGCTGCTGCAATGGTTAAAGGGTACCAGACAAACAGCCTGTCTAACAAGGATGCAATACTGGCTTGTGTAAAACACTTTGCACTGTACGGCGCTGCCGAAGCCGGCAGGGATTACAATACAACAGACATGAGCCTGATCAAAATGTATAATGAGTATTTACCTCCATACAAGGCTGCTGTTGATGCAGGAGCGGAAAGTGTAATGGTTTCCTTCAATGATATCAATGGTACTCCTGCAACGGCTAATAAGTGGCTGCTGACAGATCTGCTGCGCAAGAGCTGGGGCTTTAAAGGTTTTGTAGTAAGCGACTATACAGGTATCAATGAACTGGTGGCTCATGGCCTTGGTGATTTGAAAACAGTGAGTGCGAGATCTCTTGCCGCAGGTACGGATATGGACATGGTGGGCGAAGGCTTTCTGCTGACACTGAAGACTTCTTTGCAGGAGAAAAAAATTACGCAGGCTGTGATTGACCAGGCATGCCGCAGGATCCTTGAAGCTAAGTATAAACTAGGCTTGTTTGCTGATCCTTATAAATATATTGATGAAGAACGTGCAAAAACGGAGATCCTTTCCCAACAGAACAGGTTCGACGCAAAGAGGATCGCTGAAGCTTCAATGGTATTGCTGAAAAATAATAACCAGGTGTTGCCCCTGAAAAATAATGCTAAAATTGCATTGATTGGCCCACTGGCAAATAACAAACGCGACATGATAGGTAACTGGAGTGCCGCGGGCGACTGGAAACAAGCTATTGGTGTGATGGAAGGTTTGAAGAATGTTGCACCTGACCTGGATATTACTTATACCAAAGGCGCTAACCTGGTAGATGATGCTGCAATCCTGAAGCAGATCAACGCCAATGGTGCTGATATTGTGGCCGATCAGAAATCTCCTGAAGACATGATCTCGGACGCAGTTTCTGCTGCTAAAAAAGCTGATGTGGCTGTTGTGGTATTGGGCGAAAGTGCGTTGATGGGCGGTGAGGCAACGAGCAGGACCAGCCTTGACCTGCTGCCTAATCAAAAGGACTTATTAAAAGCATTAACAGCAACAGGAAAACCTATTGTACTGGTATTAATGAATAGCCGTCCGCTGACCCTAACGTGGGAAGATGCAAATGTGACGGCTATCCTGGAAACATGGTTCAGCGGTACTGAAGCTGGAAATGCAATTGCTGATGTATTGGTTGGAAATTATAACCCGGCAGGTAAACTTACCACTACCTTTCCACGAAGTGTAGGACAGATTCCTTTATATTATAATCATAAAAGTACTGGCCGACCATATGATGGGGTGTCTAATGAGAAATTCAAATCGCGCTATATTGACAGCACAAATGATCCGCTGTATCCTTTTGGATATGGATTGAGCTATACCACCTTCGCTATCTCGCCTATTAAATTAAATAAGAAAACAATCAGTGCTGCAAGCCCGATACAGGCAACTGTCGAAGTAAAGAACACAGGTAACTTTGATGGGGAAGAAGTAGTACAATTGTATATTCAGGATATCTATGGCTCAGTAACACGCCCGGTTAAAGAACTTAAAGGTTTTCAGAAGATCTCGCTTAAAAAGGGCGAATCAAAAATGGTGACCTTTACTGTTACTGCTGAAATGTTAAAGTTTTATAATGCAGACCTGAAGTTTGTGAATGAGCCAGGAGACTTTAACCTGTTTATTGGCGGAAACTCCAGAGATGTAGCACAAGCAACCTTCAACTTATCCAAATAATTGAGTATAAATACGCATTGTTAAGAATAGAATAAATATTACCAAATGTGATTTTGGGACAAATGCCCCTCTGAGTAACTCGGAGGGGCATTTTTATATTATATATCTCCTAAAAATAATAATACATTCTTATCTTATGTTAATTATTTTTTAACAATTAACCCACAAATTGAATGATTAACTCATTTGACACAAAATTCCAAAAATAAACAACAAAACTCTTGCTTTTAAGAAAATGACTTATTAATTTAGATGTGAAAATAACTATTTACCAAATATACTAAACCAGAATAACAGACATTCAACAGAATGTTCTTAGTGAATTATTTTTTTTACATGTTACCACCCCTGCTTTCTGCCGTTCCTCTCCGATT